>NZ_LT671418.1:0-315360 GCF_900130075.1 Herminiimonas arsenitoxidans | reverse complement strand
AGTATTAACGCAGTTTGAATTGCGCTTTAAACAAATTCGTTTGCCCTTCATAGACTCGCAAGACAAGGCTTATGATGCATTGCGGAAAATCAATGATGCATTTGCCACCGATGGACAGCGTCCGATTGTTTTTTCCACATTAGTTAAAGCCGATTTATCAAGCATTGTGCGCCAATCCAAGGGCATGCACATGGATTTAATTCAAACTTTTGTAGAACCACTGGAACAAGAGCTGGGCGTGAAATCGACGCATACAATAGGCCGCAGCCATACCAGCGCCGATTCAGAAGAATACAAGAACCGGATTGAAGCGATCAATTTTTCCTTGGCGCATGATGATGGCCAATCTCACAAGAATTTATCAGCGGCCGATGTCATTCTGGTTGGCGTCTCACGTTCCGGCAAAACGCCAACCAGCCTGTTTCTCGCAATGCAATATGGCATCAAGGCAGCCAACTACCCTTTGATCCCTGATGATTTCGAGCGTGAGAAGTTGCCTAGCGGCTTGCAAGATTACAAACACAAGATCTTTGGCTTATCGATTGCAGCGAACAGGCTGGCAGAAATTCGCAATGAGCGTTTGCCTGGCAGCAAATATGCAGCGCTGGAAAACTGTCGCTATGAAATCAATGAGGCGGAGAGAATGATGCGACGCGAAGGCATACGCTGGATGTCATCAACCACCAAATCGATTGAGGAAATCGCAGCGACTATCTTGCAGGAAATAAAAACGGAGCAACGCCAGGATTAAAACAGGCAATACCTAGCGGGAGGTTTGTTGTCTGACTTGCTCAAAGAAGCAGACAGCAGAGCTGGCCGCAACATTCAAGGATTCAATTGCGCCTAGATGTGGGATAGACACGCGATGTGTCGCCAATGCAAGCAAGTCATCCGCCACACCCTGCCCTTCATGCCCGAACAACCATGCAACTGGCTGCGTCAGATCCAGATCATAAAGCTGCTTTTCCGCATGTGAACTGGTTGCAATCACCGGGATATCTGCGCGGCCCAATAGATCGGACAGATCGACGCCTTCGAATATCTCCAACAAGAAATGCGCGCCCATACCGGCACGCAATACTTTCGGCGACCACGCGAAGGTCGTTCCCGCACTGCAAAAAACTTGTTTGATGCCTGCTGCTGCTGCACTACGCACGATGGAACCAAAGTTGCCTGGGTCTTGTACCTTGTCCAGCAACACAGCTGACTGTGATAAACGCAGCGGCTCTTGCACTTCCGGCGTATCGATGACGAACAAAATATCAATGCCATGCTCAACCTGACTCAAGGCATGGAACAAAGCGTCAGGTAAAACGATGCATTGCGTATGACTATCGCTGCACTGTTGGACAATGACGCTCACCTCGCTGTTGAGCAGAGCCGTTTCGCCGACTATACACAACGGCGGCGTACCAATTTTTTCCAGATAGGCTTCGCACAGATGCACTCCGTCCAGCAAAGTGCGCCCGACTTTGCGGCGCGCCTGTGAGCTACCTGCCAGATGCTTCAGCTCCTTGTAGAGCGGATTGTCGCGCGATGAAATGGTTTTGATCGTCATGATAGGTCGGCGTTGTATTAACGCTTGTTAGCAATGGCGACATTGCCCAGCAAGGCACGCACCGGCGCATACGATTTGCGATGCACGGGCGATACGCCATGCTCACGCAAACGCTCAAGATGCAAGGCCGTTGGATAACCCTTGTGTTGATCGAAAGCATAATGCGGATATTCAATATGCAACAGGCCCAGAGCGTGATCGCGCGCAGTCTTTGCAAGAATGGATGCAGCGGAAATCGCCTGCACCTTATCATCACCTTTAATGATTGCCTCGGAACGCACGGACATCACCGGGCAGCGATTGCCATCGATCAGTGCCAATGTCGGTAACACATGCAATCCTTCAATCGCGCGACGCATCGCCAGCATCGTTGCCTGCAGAATATTCAGCGTATCGATTTCTTCTTCCGAGCACTGCGCAATCGACCAAGACAGCGCATATTGCTTGATCTCGATAGCCAGTGCGTCGCGTTTTACTTCTGTCAGTTTTTTGGAGTCGCGCAAGCCGTCGATAGGACGCATCGGATCAAGAATCACCGCGGCGGCAAATACCGGTCCCGCCAGTGGGCCGCGACCGGCCTCATCTACACCACAGATGATGTCCTCATCCAGACTACTAAACAATGAGAGGTTGGGATCTTCTTTTTTCACGGGAGTGGTCTTTTGTACTGCGTTTGTTTTACACGCTACCACTACGTGATTGCGCAATTAATTCCATCACGGCACGGGCGCTCTCGCCTGCCGTATCACGCAACAGCGTGTGGTGCATTTCGGTAAAACGATGCTGCAAGCGCTCGCGATGTGCACCATCCTGTAATTGCTGCCACAAGGCATCAGCCAAAGCCTGTGGTGTCGCGGCATCCTGCAGCAGTTCCGGCACCAGAAATTCCTGCGCCAGAATATTCGGCAAACCTATCCATGGCTGGTAGGCCATATGACGCAATATATGCCAAGACGCGCCCATCATCTTGTAAGCGATGACCATAGGACGCTTGAACAGTGCGACTTCCAGCGAAGCCGTACCGGACGCAACCATGACCGCATCCGCCGCGGCTAGCGCCTGATGCGATTGTCCATCCAGTATTTGCACCGGCACATCCTGCAAACCAGCCTGAGCGATCAGCGCTTCGAAATAGCGACGTTGCGGCGCGCCAGCCATAGGTGCGACAATACGCAGACTTGGATCACGTTGCAGCAAGATTTTCGCAGCCGCGACAAAGGCAACTGCGTTGTATTTCAATTCAGACATCCGGCTACCCGGCAGGATCGCGACGACTGGCACACGATTTGGTAAACCTAATGTCTCGCGCGCTCCGGCTTGATCCGGTTCCATCGGAATGACTTGCGCCAATGGATGACCAACGTAAGTCGCAGGAATGCCTGCCTTACGATAGATTTCTTCTTCAAACGGGAAAATCACCAGCATGTGCGATACGGCACGCGCAATTTTCTTGATGCGGCCACCACGCCACGCCCAAATCGAAGGACCGATAAAGTGCATGGTTGGAATGCCGGCACTCTTCAGTTGCGCTTCTAATCCCAGATTGAAATCAGGTGCATCGACACCTATGAAGACGGCAGGTCGCTCGATCAGCAATTGATCGCGCAACGCAGTTTGAATTCCCTTGATTTCGCGATAATGCGCCAGCACTTCGAACAAACCACGCACCGACAACTTTTCCATAGGGAAATCGCTGACGAAACCGTGTTGCTCCATATGTGGGCCGCCGATGCCATGCATATAGGCATCAGGCAATTGCGGGCGCAAGCCAGACAACAGACGACCTGCCAACAAATCACCGGAAGTTTCACCGGCGACCATTGCGATCGCTGTTGCTGCGTTAGCGGATGATGCCACGAGGAGATGCTGCTATGAATTCACGCAACTGACGCAGGTATTGCGCCGCGTCAGGCGATTTTTCTTCTTCTGCCTGTAAAGCAAGTTTGGCTTCTTCTAGCGGCAAACCAGAACGATAAATCGCTTTGTAACCGCGCTTGATCGCCATGATCTGTTCACTACTAAAACCGCGGCGCTTCAAGCCTTCACTATTGATGCCAGCAGGCACCGCACGATTGCCAGCCGCGGTAACGAAAGGTGGAATGTCCTGGCTGACTGCGGCAGTAAACGCCGTCATCGCATGCGCACCAATACGGCAAAATTGATGAACCGATGTAAAACCGCCAAGGAAAACCCAGTCGTCTAAATGAACGTGACCAGCCAGCGTCGCGTTATTGGCAAGGATGATGTTGTTGCCTAATTGGCAGTCATGTGCAATATGAACGTAAGCCATGATCCAGTTATCACTGCCCATGCGCGTGATGCCGACATCCTGCGTAGTGCCCAGATTGATCGTCACAAACTCACGTATCGTATTGCGATCACCGATTGTCAACAATGTCGGTTCGCCGGCATATTTCTTGTCTTGCGGTGCTGCACCGATAGATGCGAACTGGAAAATCGTATTATCAGCACCGATGGTGGTGTGCCCTTCTACCACCACATGCGGACCGATTTTGCTGCCAGCCCCGATCGATACCTCAGGGCCGATCACCGTATAGGCGCCAACTTCAACGGTAGAGTCAAGTTGCGCCTTGGGATCAATAACCGCCGTTGGATGTATCAGTGCCATTACTGCCCCGCAGCTGGACTCGCATCGTTAATCGTACGCATCGTGCACATCAGTTCTGCTTCCAACGCCAATTGTCCATCGACAGAACCGGTTGCTTTGTACTTCCAGATACCACGTGCATTGCGCAGAATTTCCACTTCCATTTTCAACTGATCACCTGGCTCAACCGGACGCTTGAAGCGCGCACCGTCGATGCCGATAAAGTAGACCACACTGTTGTCATCCGGTTTTTGACCCATGGTCAAGAAGGAGAGCAAGGCAGCAGTTTGCGCCAGTGCTTCTATCATCAGCACGCCAGGCATGACTGGTTTGTGCGGAAAGTGACCGTTGAAGAATTCTTCGTTGGCAGTAACGTTCTTGATCGCGGTAATTGTTTTACCGGATTCCCAGTTCAACACACGATCAACCAGCAGCATAGGATAGCGATGCGGCAGATATTGCTTGATCTGATTGATGTCGAGTGTTTTCATTTCTGTATTCATTCTGATTTGTCGCCTAGCGATTTAATAATTTTTTCTAATTCGCGGATTTTCTCACGCATCGTCGGCAAATTGCGCACAATCACCGCAGATTTTTCCCATTCGGCATTTTTTGCCAATGGATAGAAACCGGTATATTGCCCCGGTTCACGAATTGAACGCGAAACCATGCTACCGGATGAAATATGCACATGATCAGCTATGGTCAAGTGCCCCAATATCATCGCAGCACCACCGAAGGTGCAATATTTGCCGATCACAGCACTTCCCGCCACACCAACACAGCCAGCCATCGCCGTATGCGCACCAATGTGACAGTTATGGCCAATCTGGATTTGATTGTCGAGCTTGACACCATCTTCGATCACGGTATCCGCCAAGGCGCCCCTATCTATCGAAGTATTCGCACCGATTTCTACATCATCACCGATCTTGACTGCGCCGGTTTGTGGAATCTTGATCCACGCACCGCCCTCATTGGCGAAGCCAAAGCCATCCGCGCCTATCACTGCACCGGGATGAACAATCCCTCGCGCACCAATTCGACAACCGGCTAAAAAGGTAACGCGTGGATAGAAATGCGTGCCGGCACCGACATGCGCACCACGGCCGATAAAGCATCCTGCATCAATCACACAACCATCTTCAACAACTGCGCCAGCCTCAATCGCGACATGCGGACCAATAGATGCACTTGCCGAAACGCGTGCCGTTGGATCAACGTTTGCACTTGGATGTATGCCTTGCGGTGCGATATACGCGTTCTGCGCCGCGAAAAACTGCGCTGCGCGAGCGAAATAAGCGTATGGATTTGCCGCGACTATGCGCGCACCTTTGTAGTCAGCTGCAACGATCTCATCGTCTGCCGCAGACAAAATTAAAGCGGCCGCGTTTGTTTGCGCGGCCTGCCCTCTGAACTTGGGATTGGAAAGAAACGTGATGTGCGATGCACTTGCATCGTTTAACGGCGCGATGCCGACAACTTCAATGTCCGCATCGCCTATCAACCGGCCCCCCAAGCGTTCGACTAATTCTCCCAGCCGAGTGCTCATCGTTGCCTTTTTATTTTATTTGCCCAGCGCTTTAATTACTTTATCGGTGATATCGATACGCGGACTAACGTAAGCCGCTTCCTGCAACACGATATCGTATTTTTCAGCTTCAGCGATTTGCTTGATTACTTTGTTCGTACGCTCAATCGCACTTGCTGTTTCTTCGTTACGACGCTGATTCAAGTCTTCCTTGAATTCACGTTGCGTACGCTGGAAATCCTTGTCTACATCAGCCAACTCACGCTGACGCTTGACGCGATCCGAATCGGACAATACCGGCGCATCCTTGTCGAACTTATCTGCCAGATTTTTCAAGCGATTCGCCAAATCCTGCAATTCCTTCTGGCGCTTGGCAAACTCTTGCTCCAGTTTGACCTGTGCGGCCTTGTACGGGGCTGCTTCGCGGAAAACGCGCTCGGTGCTGATGAAGCCGATTCTTGTTTCTTGGGCTTGCACACCAGAAACAAAAAATAATCCCGCGACAAATAATGTCGCACCTTTAGAGACCACTGACAGTTTAGTTAAAGACTTCAAAATAATTCTCCGTATTTCAAATTTCAGTTACCAATTTCCTATTATGCCACCAAGCGATTAAAAGCCTGTGCCCAACTGGAATTGGAATGCTTGTGTTCTGTCACGTTGAGTTATGTCACCATCTGTCTTCGCATTTAATGGTTTACCAAAACTCAACTTCAGCGGCCCAATCGGCGACACCCAACTCAAGCCAATACCAGCAGAAGCTTTCAAGCCACCACCGCCAAAGCTATCAGCGTACACATTACCTGCATCGAAGAAAGTAAACCAACGCAAACTGCGATCAAGGCCGGACCCCGGGAATGGGAACTGCAATTCCGCATTCAGGATAATTCGCGCTGAACCGCCCAACGGATCGCCATTAGGTGCTTTAGGTCCCAAGGATGAACTCTCATATCCACGGACAGAACCGATACCACCACCGTAAAAGTTTTTAAAGATAGGGTAAGTTTTCCCACCTAGCCCTTTGCCGTAATTAACTTCACCATTTAGTGCCAGTGTAGTACTACCACCGAACAATGGCTTGAAGTACTGATGCTGGTAAGTGGCACGATAATAATTTGAATCGCCAGCCGGAGAAATTTCGAAATTAGCACGCTGATAACGACCTTTGGTTGGCACCAATGCACTATCACGATTATCCCGCTGCCATGCTGCAGTCAAAGGTACACCAATTGCTGAAGCATTATGCTGACCAGTAGCAAAAGCACTCAGAGGATCTGTAGTGCTGTTAGCAACACCATTAATACTATCTACATAGCGTTTGAATGCGTCAGGGCTGTCGTTGTAATTAGTTAAGCCTGTGTAAGTCTGAATTTCAGTACGTTCAACACCAGCACCAAAAAATACCGTGTCATATTCGGTAAACGGCACACCAAACTTGATATTACCGCCAGTTGTACGAATACGATAGTCACCACTATTAATCACTGGCGGTCTGGTTGTACGAATGAACACTTCATAACTACGACTAATACCATCGTCAGTAAAATAAGGATTAGTACTAGACACCGCAATCGTACGATTCAGTCGGCTGGTATTAACGTTTACGCCGACTGTATTACCGCTACCGAAGGCATTCGCCTGATTAACACCGCCGCTCAAGGACAATTTTTCACTACTGGAAAAACCTGCACCCAGCATGATATTACCGGTCGGCTTTTCGGTTACACCGAGATTGACATCCACCTGATCTGTTTTGCCTGGGACATCTGGCGTTTCAATCGTGACATCGGAGAAGTAATCGAGACGATCAACCCGATCGCGTGACAATTTAATTTTTTCCGCGTCATACCAAGAGTTTTCAAACTGACGCATTTCGCGGCGAATAACTTCATCACGTGTTTTTGTGTTGCCGCCGATATTGATATTACGGACATAGACGCGCTTGCCCGGATCGATCAATACGGTAAATGCGACTTCTTTTTTCTCACGATCGATTTGCGGATTCGCATTCACATTCGCAAAGGCGTAACCAAAATTACCCAAACGATCGGAAATATTTTTGGTGCTTGCAGTCAGCTTTGCACCCGAAAAAACTTCACCTTTTTTCAATTGCACCAGCGATGCCAATTCAGCTTCGCGGCCAAACATCTCGCCTTCAAGCTTGACATCAGAAACTGTGTACTTTTCACCTTCTTTGATATTGATAGTGATGAAAATATCTTTTTTGTCAGGCGTAATCGACACTTGCGTCGACTCTATCTGCATCTCGATATAGCCACGATCCTGATAAAAGGATTTCACTTTTTCAATATCGCCAGCCAGCTTCTGTTTCGAATATTGATCTGCTTTCGAATACCAGGTAAACCAGCCTGGTGTACGCAAACTCAACATACTGATCAGCTCTTTTTCGCTGAAAGCTTTATTGCCGATGATATTGATGTTCTTGATACGTGCGACATCACCTTCATCCACTGCGAAAGTGATGGCTACACGATTACGCTCAATTGGTGTCACCGTCGTCGTGATTTGTGCGCTGTACAAACCGCGTGAAAGGTATTGGCGCTTCAATTCCTGCTCAGCACGATCAACCAGTGCCTTGTCAAAAATACGCGATTCGCCTACGCCGATTTCTTTCAGCGCCTTGGTTAATTGGTCTTTATCAAATTCTTTGGTGCCGGTGAATGTCACGCTTGCGATGGCAGGACGCTCCTCCACGAAAACGACCAGCACGTCACCTTCAACTTCAATTCGCACATCCTTGAAGAAGCCAGTTGCGTACAACGCTTTAATCGCTGCAGCACCTTTTTCATCTGTGAATGTCTCGCCGACACGTACCGGCAGATAGCTGAAAACCGTACCAGCTTCAGTTCGTTGAATGCCTTCAACGCGTATGTCTTTTACGGTGAAAGGATCCGCAGCATGCGAATAGCCTGAGCACAATGCAAAGGCTGCGATAGCGATAAGACGACGAGGGAGTATCGGCAAGGAGAAACGCTCTGAATATAATTTCATTGGCTATCGTTAATTAATTACTAGTCAGACCTTGGTCTGGAAAAGGCATGCGTCGCTCAGGAAATCAGGCGATTGATGTCATTAAAGACCGCTACCAGCATCAAGGTCATCAAGATCCCTATACCTGCTCGCTGAGCAATTGCACCAAAGCGTTCGGAGACTGGGCGACCCGTTAAAACTTCCACAGAATAATACAGCAAAAGCCCCCCATCCAACACTGGTATAGGTAGCAGATTCATTACACCTAAACTGATACTGACAAAGGCAATAAAGCTCAAATAACTGATCCAGCCAATACGTGCCGTCTGCCCTGCGTAATCTGCAATCGTGATTGGCCCTGTCACATTCTTCCAGGAAACCTCACCGATGATCATTTTTCCGACCATTTTGACCGTCAACACACTGGTATCCCAGGTTTTTTTCGTCGCTTTAACCAAGGCTGCAAACGGAGAATTATGAGCCGTCACCATATCCGGCGCCATCGGCACCTCAACCTTGATACGGCCAAAAACCTGACCATCCTTAGTCGCCTCTTCCGGCGTAACGTTCACGCTCAGTGGCTGTCCGCGACGTAAAAGATCAATTTTCAGATTTTTCCCAGGCGATGCTCGCACCAACTCAACCAGAGACAAACCATCGGGAATCGGCATCCCATTCACACTAACTATCAAATCTCCTTGCTGCAAACCAGCCTGCATTGCAGGGCCATCTGGAACGATTTGCCCCAAAATTGCAGGAGGACGCGCCAAATCGATGCCGAGCTTGCCAAGGAAATCACCTTCCAGTTCCTCGGCAGAGATGCTGTCAACAGGGATCGTGACCGTCTGCAAAAGTTTGCCAGAGGAACCCGCTGTCGCATGCTCAACGTCCAATGTAACCGGCTGCTTGTTGATGACCGATTGCACGATCAACCAACGCAGGTCATTCCATACCTGAATCGGCTCGCCATTGACGGCCGTCACCATTTCATCACCACGCAATCCGGCCTGATAAGCAATAGTTTTTTCCGCAGGTGCGCGCAACTTTGGTGCAGGTTCAGGAATGCCGTAACTGTACAAACAAGCGAACAAGAAAATGGCCAATAGAAAATTGGCAAGTGGGCCAGCGGCCACGATCGCGATACGACGCCACACAGATTGCCGTGTAAATTCGCGCTTCATATCTTCGGGTGATACTTCATCCAAATCACCGTCACGCGCGTCAAGCATCTTCACATAGCCGCCCAGCGGCAAAATCGAAATTGCCCACTCAGTCTGATCAGCACCAAAACGACGCGAATAGATGACTTTTCCCATGCCAACGGAGAAACGCAGGACCTTGACGCCGCACCAACGTGCGACCAGATAATGGCCAAGCTCGTGCACGATCACCAAGACACCGAGCACAACGGCAAAAGCAAGTATGGTTTGAAGCAACATCATGGCTGGATAAGAGAGTTAGCTAAGTCACGTGCGCAGCGGTCTTGCTCGAACACCGAATCAATGTCGGTAATTGCCTCTGCAGGCAATGCATCCATCACACGTGCAATCAGTTGATCGATGACGCGGAAACCGATGCGACCGTCGAGAAATGCTTGAACGGCAATTTCATTCGCTGCATTCATGATCGCAGGAGCAGAACCGCCTGCTTGCAAAGCATCATACGCCAGTTTTAGGCAAGGAAATCTTAAGAGATCCGGGCGCTCAAAGGTAAGTTGAGCAATTTGAACCAGATCGATCGGTTTAACGCCGGAATGAATGCGATCAGGATATGCCAGAGCATGTGCAATCGGCGTACGCATATCTGGATTGCCGAGTTGCGCCAGGACCGAGCCATCGACATAAGACACCATGGAGTGGACGACGCTTTGCGGATGAATCACGACTTCAATATGACTGGCCGGCACATCGAACAACCAGTGTGCCTCGATCACTTCCAGCCCTTTGTTCATCATCGTTGCTGAATCGACCGAAATTTTGCGCCCCATTACCCACTTCGGATGCGCCACAGCTTCTTGCCACGTCACTTGGTCGAGCGTATCAACATCGCGCTTGAGAAATGGGCCGCCGGATGCGGTCAACAGGATTTTTTCAACGCCGTGCTCGGCTGGTGAACGCTGGCGAGCGCCAGGCATACATTGGAAAATAGCATTGTGCTCACTGTCGATGGGCATCAAAGTCGCGCCGCTAGCAGCCACCGCATCCATCAACAAAGGGCCTGACATGACCAAGGCTTCCTTGTTTGCCAGCAGCACGCGCTTACCCGAGCACGCTGCCGCCAAAGTAGGCGCCAAACCAGCCGCACCAACAATCGCAGCCATCACACTATTGCACTCAGGCGCACTGGCAACCGCACACAATGCAGCTTCGCCATATTCGACTTGCGTCTGCAATCCTTTTTGACGCAAGAGTGTTTGCAGCTTTTGCGCACCTTCAGCAGAACCGACAACCGCAACCTGTGGCTTAAATTGCACACACTGCTGCGCCAACTCGTCTATCTTGCTTTGCGCGGTCAAGGCATATACCGAATAGCGATCAGGATGACGCGCAATCACATCCAAGGTAGAAACGCCGATGGACCCAGTCGAGCCCAGAATAGTGATCTGCTGCATTTCTGCCTTACATCCAATAAGCGATAAGTGCGGCGAGCGGTAAAGTCGGAATCAAGGCATCAATCCGGTCCAGCACACCACCATGTCCCGGCAGCAAGCTGCTGCTATCTTTCATGCTGGCACGACGCTTGAGTTGAGACTCGAACAGATCGCCAACAATGCTGGCAGCAACCATTAATACCAATACCGCGAGAAAACCAAGCCAGCCCCATTTGAGATACAGCTGCACTGCAAAGGTATCGTTCAGCGCCGGTACGGCGATCGTCAACGCACAGGCCAGCAATACGATAATACCGCCGCCTATCGCGCCTTCCCATGACTTGCCAGGGGAAATTGATGGCGCCAGCTTACGTTTGCCAAATGCCTTGCCGCTGAAATAAGCCCCGATATCGGCCAACCAAACGATCGCCATAACAGAGAACATGTACAAGGTCGAATGATTGAACAAGACCAGCAGCGCAATGAAAGCACCGAGGATGGCTATGCCGTAAATGCCCGTCAATAAACGATTAGCAATGCCGGTCATTACCGGCAAGCCAAGAGCGAGTGAAGGCGTCAAACGCAAAGCCCAGATCGCGACGCAAATCGCAGACAAAAACACGCTTTGCTTGAAGCTGCCGCTGTAAATCAGCCAGGAAAATGCAGCCGTCCAAATCGCAGCACCAAGGATAGGATTTTTGTTGCCGAACAAGCGCAGGCATTCCCATGCTGAAGCAGCAAAAAAACCGATGGTCAATACAGCGAATGCGACAAAGGAACCGGAATAAATTACCAACAGCAGCACTGCCAGCAAAATCAATGCAGTGATAATCCGCGTTTTTAGCATTTAGCCACCGGCGATTGCTCGGTCAGTTGTGCGCTAGTACGGCCAAAGCGTCTTTCGCGCTGTTGATAGGAGGAGATAGCCAATTCCAACGCAGCAGCATCAAAATCAGGCCAATAGGTATCAGTGAAATACAACTCCGTATAAGCAAGCTGCCACAACAGGAAATTGGAAATACGCTCTTCACCGCCAGTGCGGATGAAAAGATCAGGTTCCGGCGCATACGCCAGTGCAAGATAAGGAGCCAACTGCGCTTCACTGAAATCGCTTGCGCCAGGATGCGCTGTCACCATCTGATTGACCGCCTGCATGATGTCCCAACGACCGCCATAGTTGGCGCAGATCGTCACCGTCAAACGTGTATTGGCCGCCGTTTTACGTTCGGCTCCAGCGATCATTTTTTGCAATTTATCGTCGAAACGACTGAGATCGCCAACGATTTTCAGACGTATGCCATTGGCATGCATCTTGGAGACTTCGCGCTCCAGAGCCGTCACGAACAGACGCATCAACAGCGTCACTTCGTCTTCTGGACGGCGCCAGTTTTCGGAACTGAATGCAAAGAAGGTGACGTATTCGACGCCCTGCTTGGCGCACGCCTCGACGATGCCACGTACGGCCTCCACGCCTTTGACGTGACCAGCTACGCGCGGCATGAAGCGTTTAGTGGCCCAACGCCCATTGCCATCCATGATGATGGCAATATGGCGCGGCACCAGCGATACTTCCGGCACGATCTGGGTTGAACTCTGCGACGTCATGGTTGAGCGACCGGAAATAGAGAGATAGGCAAAAGAATGAAAAGCCGACTCAAACCGTCAGCACTTCTTTTTCTTTTTCCACAACCAGCTTGTCCACTTCAAGCACAGCTTTGTCTGTCAATTTTTGGATTTCATCCTGAGCACGACGCTCGTCATCTTCCGAACAAGCTTTTTCTTTGAGCAGTTTTTTCAAACTTTCATTGGCGTCACGGCGAATATTGCGAATCGCAATCTTTGCATCTTCTGCTTCGCTCTTGACCAATTTGACCATTTCCTTGCGGCGTTCTTCGGTCAATGGTGGCGTCGGCACGCGGATCATTTCACCTTGCGTCGATGGATTCAAACCGAGATCTGCATCGCGTATGGCTTTCTCAACCACTGCGACCATTTTCTTCTCAAAAGGCTGTACACCAATTGTGCGTGCATCAACCAAGGTCACGTTAGCAACCTGAGTCAAGTTGGTCGGGTTACCGTAATACTCGACCATCACGTGATCAAGAATACCGGTATGCGCACGGCCAGTACGTACTTTTGCCAGATCAGCTTTCAAAGTCTCGATAGACTTTTGCATCTTTTGATCGGCAATCTTTTTTGCATCAGCAACAGTCATTACTGTTCTCCTCTTTTACAACGAGTTAAACCTGAATTGAATTTCAGCGGAATTTATACGTGTACCAAAGTGCCTTCGTCTTCGCCCATGATGACACGCTTGAGTGCACCCGGTTTGACGATGGAAAACACCTTGATCGGCAGTTTTTGGTCACGGCACAATGCGAATGCAGTTGCATCCATCACCTGCAAGTGTTTGGAAATCGCTTCATCAAAAGTGATGGTCGAATAACGTGTAGCGTCCGGATCCTTGTTTGGGTCGGCACTATATACGCCATCAACCTTGGTCGCCTTCAAAACAATCTGTGCACCGATTTCCGAACCGCGCAAAGCAGCTGCTGTATCAGTGGTAAAGAATGGATTGCCGGTACCTGCGGCAAAGACCACAATCTTGCCCTCTTCCAGATATTGCAATGCCTTAGGACGGACGTACGGCTCAACAACCTGCTCAATGGCAATCGCTGACATGACGCGAGCGGTGATACCTGCTTGACGCATTGCATCTGCCAGTGCCAGCGAGTTCATGACCGTTGCCAGCATCCCCATGTAATCGGCAGTTGCGCGATCCATGCCTTGTGCACCGGGCGCTACGCCACGGAAGATATTGCCGCCACCGATGACGATAGCCAGTTCCACACCCAATTTTGCTACTTCTGACACATCCGCCACCATCCGTTCGATAGTGGCACGGTTGATACCGTAAGGATCGTCTCCCATTAACGCTTCACCCGAGAGTTTGAGAAGAACGCGCTTATAAGCTGGGGTTGTCATGGGCTGGATTCCTTGTTTTTGTCTGGTTTTTACTGGGATACAGTTCTTACCTGATTTTCATCCGATCTTGCCATATTGATGAAGGCGCACGAATGAAATCTTAATCTGTCAGCACATCAAAGGATACTTGATGATGCTAAAAAAACGGGCCTTTCGGCCCGATTTTTTCGCTTACGCCTGTTTTGCTGCTGCTACTTGTGCTGCCACTTCGGCAGCAAAGTCATCCTGCTTCTTCTCAATGCCTTCACCAACCACAAACATCGTGAACGATTTCACCGTCGATTTAGTATCTTTCAACATTTGTTCAACGGTTTGCTTGTCGTTCTTGACGAACGATTGATTCAGCAGGGAAACTTCTTTCAGGTATTTCTGTACCGAACCTTCAACCATCTTGGTAACGATCTCAGCTGGCTTGCCCGATTCAGCAGCTTTCAACTCAGCAACCGAACGCTCTTTAGCGATCAGATCTGCAGGTACGTTGTCCGAAGACAGTGCAACTGGTTTCATCGCAGCGATGTGCATCGCAACGTCTTTACCAACTTGTTCGTCAGCACCATCAAAATCAACCATGACGCCGATACGTGTACCGTGCAAGTAGGAAGCCAGTTTGCCAGTTGTTTCAAAACGCGCGAAACGACGGATCGACATGTTTTCACCGATACGGCCGATCAGGGCAGCACGGGTTTCTTCAACAGTCTTGCCTTCCAGTGGCAATGCGCTCAATGCAGCAACGTCAGCAGGATTTTTCTCTGCGATCAATTTTGCCAGAGCATTCGAGAATGCGAGGAAGTCGTCATTTTTTGTTACAAAGTCGGTTTCGCAGTTAACTTCGAGCAAAGAACCAACGTTGCCAGCTACGTAAGCAGCAACGACACCTTCAGCGGTTACGCGGGAAGCAGCTTTCGAAGCTTTGCTACCCAATTTAACGCGCAGAATTTCTTCTGCTTTGACTGGATCGCCATCAGCTTCCGTCAATGCTTTTTTGCATTCCATCATCGGCGCATCGGTCAGCGCACGCAGTTCACCAACCATCGCAGCAGTAATAACGGCCATTACAATCTCCTAACAAACGGACGTCCGTCAGACGTCCTCAATCTTATTACGTTCAAAATGCGCTCGAAAAAAAGGGGCGAACCGCTGTTGCCCCTTTTATTCTGACGCTCAATCCATCAGAGGCAGGGTTTAAGCCTGCTCGTTGACCTCAACAAAGTCGTCGCCGCCTTTGATTGATTCAACCAGATCGTTGGTCGCGCTAGCACGGCCCTCGAGGATCGCATCTGCAACGCCACGGGCGTACAGCATGATCGCTTTGGAGGAATCATCATTACCTGGAATAACGTAGGTAACGCCTTCTGGCGAGTGGTTGGTATCAACTACACCGATAACTGGGATACCCAGTTTCGCTGCTTCAGTGATCGCACCTTTGTGGTAACCAACGTCGACCACGAAAATTGCGTCAGGAATGCCGCCCATATCCTTGATGCCGCCGATTGCTTTTTCCAGCTTGATTTTTTCACGATCAAACATCAGCGCTTCTTTTTTGCTGAGTTTTTGTACGGAACCGTCTTCGATCGAAGCTTCCATTTCTTTCAAACGCTTGATCGATGTTTTGATCGTTTTGAAGTTGGTCAGCATGCCGCCCAACCAGCGTTGGTCAACGTAAGGCATGCCAGCGCGTGCTGCTTCAGCGGCGATGGTTTCACGCGCTTGACGCTTGGTGCCGACGAACAGCACTGTGCCGCGATTGGAAGACAATTGTTTGATGTACTTCATCGCCTCCTGGTACATACCCAGGGTTTTTTCCAGATTGACGATATGAATTCTGTTGCGATGGCCGAAAATGTAAGGGGCCATCTTTGGGTTCCAGAAGCGTGTTTGGTGACCAAAGTGGACGCCAGCTTCCAGCATTTCGCGCATTGTTACGGACATGATATCTCCAGGGTTAAGGTCTGGAATCCGTTCAGTTACCGGGATCATTTGGCTGATTTCAGCTCTGATCGAGGCACCCTTTTCGAACGGATTCGCGATTTACAAAAAAATTTGCTTAAAAGTTAATTCAGGCAAGCCCGAGATTCTACCTCAGAATTGCCGCTAGTTTCAAGTGCCACACCACATTGCCCGGCGAATAAATGAGCGCTCGTCTATAATTCTTCATCAATCAATTTTTTCATGCTGTCATTTCAGCAATTTTCGGCTTCCTATGAGCAATATTTCAATTAAAACTGCAGAAGATATACAAGGCATGCGCGTCGCAGGTCGACTCGGCTCTGAAGTTCTTGATTACATCACCCCATTCGTCAAAGCCGGTGTTACCACCGGTGAACTGGATCGTCTGTGTCATGAATACATGGTAAATGTGCAAGGAACCATCCCTGCCCCGTTGAATTACTGCCCTCCCGGCTATACACCTTACCCAAAAGCAATTTGCACATCTGTCAACGATGTGATCTGCCACGGCATCCCGGGCGACAAGGTCTTGAAAAACGGTGATTCAGTCAATCTGGACATTACCGTCATTAAAGATGGTTACCATGGCGACAACAGCCGCATGTTCCTGATTGGCGAACCTTCCATCCTGACGAAGCGCCTGAGCGAAGTTACTTACGAATGCATGTGGTTAGGCATCTCGAAAATCAAACCAGGCGCACACTTGGGCGATATCGGCTACGTGATTCAACAACATGCCGAGAAAGCCGGCTATAGCGTCGTACGCGAATTCTGCGGCCACGGCATCGGCAAGGTATTCCACGAAGAACCACAGGTCTTGCACTACGGTCGCCCTGGCACATTGGAAAAACTCGAAGCCGGCATGATTTTCACGGTAGAGCCTATGATCAACGCCGGTCGCCGCGAAATCCGCGAAATGGGTGATGGCTGGACCATCAAAACCAAAGATCGCAGCCTGTCCGCGCAATGGGAACATACTGTATTAGTAACTGAAACAGGCTACGAAATCCTGACACAATCGGCCGGCACACCGCCGCCGCCTTCCTTTATCGTGCCACAAACCACTTCACAAGCAATCAACGCCTAATCATCCATGCCGTCTCTTGCCATCGCACTAAAAGAAGAACTCAAAGCCGAACGACAAATCGTCATTGAACGTTTTTTGAAGGATGGCAAGGCAGAACATCTGCTGACGCAACTAAGAATCAACGTCGATGCCGCCATGATCAAGGCGTGGACGGCATTTGATCTGCCCGAAACTGCAGCCTTGGTTGCTGTTGGCGGTTATGGTCGCGGCGAGTTGTTTCCACATTCCGATGTCGATGTCCTGATCCTGCTGCAGGAAGCACCAAATGCCGCGCTCCAGGCCAAGCTGGAAGAGTTGGTTCAGCTATTCTGGGATATGGGCCTCGAAATTGGTCACAGCATACGCACCATAGACGAATGCCTGTTTGAAGCAGACGCCGACATTACCGTGCAAACGAGTTTGCTCGAAGCACGTCTGGTCATTGGCAACAACAAACAATTCCAGCTACTGAAAGTACGCTGCAACGCAGCGATGGATCCGCAAGCATTTTTCCAGGCTAAAACACTGGAATTGCGGCAGCGCCACGCCAAGTACGAAGACACGCCTTACAGTCTGGAACCAAACTGCAAGGAAAGCCCAGGCGGCTTGCGCGATCTGCAAGTCATACTGTGGGTATCGAAAGCTGCTGGCTTCGGCAATTCCTGGCGCGAACTAGCCGTACACGGATTGATCACGCCAACTGAAGCACGCCAACTGACGCAAAAAGAACGTTCACTCAAAGACGTCCGCATCCGCTTGCACATAGTCACCAATCGCCATGAAGATCGCCTGGTATTCGATGTGCAGACTGCGATTGCAGAATCCATCGGTTTCAAGACAACGGAAACGCGACGCGCCAGTGAATATTTGATGCAGCGTTATTACCTTGCTGCCAAAGCGGTCACACAGCTCAATATGATTTTGCTGCAAAACATCGAAGCACAATTGTTCCCGCAAATGACTTCACCGGTCGCGATCAACGAGCACTTCAATGAAGTGAATGGGTTCATCGACATTGCCAGTGACGACACCTTCGATGTCACACCATCGACCATGCTGGAAGTATTTCTGCTGCTATCGCTGCATCCGGAACTGAAAGGCATGACCGCACGCACCTTCCGTTCGCTGTGGAATGCGCGCTTCAAGATAGACAATCAATTCCGCCAGGATCCAGTCAATCGCGCACTGTTCATGAAAATTCTGCAGGCACCGCAAGGCATCACGCATGCTTTGCGGCGCATGAATCAAACTAGCGTCTTGGGTCGCTATCTACCTAACTTCCGCAAGATCGTCGGGCAAATGCAGCACGACCTCTTCCACGTCTACACTGTCGATCAGCACATCATGATGGTGGTACGTAATGTGCGCCGCTTCATGCTGAGCGAACACGCACACGAATATCCATTTTGTAGTCAACTCGCAGCCAACTTCAGCAAACCGTGGCTGCTCTATATTGCCGCCCTTTTCCATGACATAGCCAAAGGACGCGGTGGCGATCATTCGCAGTTGGGCATGGAAGATGCCCAAGTATTCTGCGTCGATCACGGTCTGTCTGAAGAAGAAACCGAACTGGTGGTATTCCTGGTGGAAAACCATTTAATGATGTCGCAAATCGCACAGAAGCAGGATTTATCCGATCCTGCCGTCATCAGCAGCTTTGCCAAACTGGTCAAAGACGAACGGCATCTGACTGCACTGTATTTGCTGACCGTCGCCGACATCCGCGGCACCAGTCCCAAGGTCTGGAATGCATGGAAAGGCAAGTTGCTGGAAGACTTGTACAACATGACTTTGCGTGTCTTCGGTGGCGACGCACCGTCAACTGATCGCGAGCTGAAGAACCGGCAGGAAGAAGCGTTAAAAACCTTGCGTCTGTATGGCTTGTCTGCGCACGCGCATGAAGCATTGTGGAAGCAGCTCGACGTTGTCTATTTCCTGCGTCACGATGCAGGCGATATCGCATGGCAAACACGCGCGCTGTACGAAAAAATTGATAGTCCGGTACCCGTCGTTAAATGTCGGCTGGCACCGATAGGTGAAGGCTTGCAGGTAACGGTTTACGTGAAAGATCAAACCGATCTGTTTGCGCGCATCTGCAGCTATTTTGATCGCAAGAATTTCAGCATTCTCGATGCAAAAATTCATACGACCAAACATGGCTATGGCCTGGATACTTTCCTGGTTACCGAGCCTGCATTCGCCGATAATTATCGCGATCTGATCAGTTTGATCGAGCACGAACTGACTGAAGTATTGACCGAGAAAGTCAACTTGCCATCGCCGTCCAAAGGACGTCTGTCGCGCCTGTGCCGCAACTTCCCTGCCACACCGACTGTCGATTTACGTCCCGACGAGCGCGGACAATATTATCTGCTGACAATTTCCGCCAACGATAGAAACGGCTTGTTGTATTCGGTCGCCAATATTCTCGCGAAATACAAAGTCAATCTGCACACAGCCAAGGTCATGACCTTGGGTGAACGCGTGGAAGACGTTTTTCTGGTCGATGGCTCTGCACTCAATAATCCACGCAATCAAATTCAACTGGAAACCGATTTGCTTGATGCTTTACGCGTCTGACGACCTTACACTCCGTCGCATCGATTTCCATTTTTTCAAACTACGATTTAAAGAATTACACTGCCATGACTGAACCACTTCGCCTTTCCAAACGCATGTCCGAACTCGGCCTTTGTTCCCGGCGCGAGGCCGACGAATGGATAGCACGCGGCTGGGTACGCGTCGATGGCAAGGTTGTCTCGGAATTGGGCAGCAAGGTGTTGCCAACACAAAAAGTAACGGTCGAACGTCAAGCCGCTGCAGAACAATCCAAACGCGTCACAGTCTTGATCAACAAACCTATGGGTTATGTCAGCGGTCAGGCAGAAGATGGCTACAAACCAGCTGTCGCGCTGGTCAATGCTTCCACCCGTTGGAGTGAAGATCAAGCGCCTGTCCAGTTCCACCCTACGCAGTTGCGTAGTCTCGTACCCGCCGGCCGACTGGATATCGACTCAGTAGGTTTACTGGTGCTGACGCAAGATGGTCGTATTGCCAAGCATTTGATAGGCGAAGACACCTCAGTAGAAAAAGAATATCTGGTACGCGTGCAATACAGCAAGCCAGGAAAACTACCTGAGTCAGAATTAAAACGCCTGAATCACGGCTTGACGCTGGATGGCAAAAAACTGCTGCCGGCTAAAGTGAAATGGCAAAACGAAGATCAGCTGAGCTTCATCCTGCGCGAAGGCAAGAAACGCCAAATTCGCCGCATGTGCGATATGGTCGGATTGAAAGTCGTGGGCTTGAAGCGCGTACGCATCGGCAATGTCAAACTCGGCGATCTGCCAGTTGGCCAATGGCGCTATCTGCGCGAAGACGAACAGTTTTGATACAGGGTGGCCTGCCACGCTGCCTTCCAACTCCCCTTGCATCACCTGGATTTGTTGACTGACGTCAACTGTGTGAATAAATCACCACTATCTGCGCTATTAGTTCACTATTAGCCAATTCCGTCCTTGCTCAAACTCGGCATACAGCTGCAAACTAAGACCTGAAATCGCACTATTCAGAAAATGCTGTTGATTTACATTTAAAGCTATCCCCGTTTTAGAACACAAGCCAAGTCACCGGATCGTTGTTTCAACTGAAAACAAAGGGAGTGGATAAATGAAAAGAACTCTATTCGCATTTTCGCTGTTGACGTCGATGGCAGGAGCCACCTATGCGCAAAGTAGCGTCACTGTCTATGGTGTTGTCGATCTTGGATTAAAGATAGAGAACGACGGTGCCGGCAGAACGGTCGGCATCGCCAGCGGCAATCAAAGTGTCAGCCGCGTCGGCTTCAAAGGCACCGAAGATCTCGGCAACGGACTCAAAGCCAACTTTGTACTCGAAGCAGGCTTCAGTGCAGACACTGGTGCGCAAAGTGATGCGACCCGGTTTTTCAACCGGCAATCCTATGTCAGCTTGGCTGGTGACTTTGGCGAAGTAAAGCTGGGCCGCGTCCAGACCATGGTCTTCACCAACTCTGCCGTATTCGATCCTTTTGCCGATACTCTCGCCGGTGATTCCGTACGCATCTTCAATTACGGCGGCAACCGCATAGACAATACTGTTAACTACAGTTTTGCCGCTAAAAACGGTATCAATGGCCAGGTAGCCTATAGCTTCGGCGAAGTAGCCGGCAATACCAGCGCCAGTCGCACGGTGGCCGGCGCCATCGGGTATGCATCCGGTCCGTTGGCTACGGTGTTGACCTATCAAGACACCAAGGACGTGACAGGCACCGACAGCTCCAAGACGACGCTGATCGGCGGCAACTACAACTTCGGCTTGTTGCAACCCTTTATCGCCTACGCCATTAACAAAGGCTTCGGTACGCTCGACACGCGGGATTCCCTGATCGGCCTGAAGATCAACCTGACGCCAGCCGATACCATCATGACGTCCTTCATGTACAAGCAAGACAAAGTCAACAACAATGCCAACGCACGCCAGATTGCGATCGGCTATACGCACAATCTGTCGGTACGTACCAATTTGTATACTAGCTGGGCACTCCTGAGTAACGATGACAATGCCAACTATAGAGTGGCAGCCGCCGGCAAGAATGACAATCTGTTCAACGTCGGTATCCGCCACAAGTTTTAAACCAGGGCAGGAATAAAAAAGGGCGACCTCAAGTCGCCTTTTTGCATTTCTATCTTCGCTTATCGCTGTTCGCGCTCAATCGTCGTCGTTCGGATCAAGGTCCGGGAACAAGACATCAACGTAACCAAACTGCGATAAATCAGTAATCCGCATCGGATACAGAATGCCGTCTAAATGATCGCATTCATGCTGCACCACACGTGCATGGAAGCCGTCTGCGTCGCGGCTAATCACATTGCCATACTGATCGAAACCCTCGTAATGCAAGGCAGTGAAGCGCGGCACCACGCCACGCAAACCAGGTACCGATAAACACCCTTCCCAAGCTTCATCCATTTCTGCCGACAAGGGGCGCAGCTTAGGATTGATCAAGACTGTTTCCGGTACTGGCGGCGCATCGGGATAACGCGTGTTTTGCTTGAAGCCGTAAATCACCAGACGCAGATTCACACCGATTTGTGGCGCAGCCAAACCAGCGCCATTTGCCGCATGCATGGTGTCAAACATATCGGCGATCAGCGCATCCAGTTCGGGCGTGCCGAATTCCTTTACAGGCTCAGCTACACGCAACAAGCGTGGGTCGCCCATCTTCAAAATTTCTCTTACTGTCATTTCAGTGTTTTCAAGTAATCAGTAAAGGCTGCGCCGGTTTCCGGATGCTTGAGTCCCATCGCTACCATGGCCTTCAAGTAACCCAGCTTGGAACCGCAGTCATAACGCTGACCATCATAACGATACGCCAGCACCTTCTCGGCTTGCATCAAGGCAGCGATGCCGTCCGTTAATTGTATTTCACCACCTGCACCTTTGCCGAGAGTCTCAAGGTAGTTAAAAATCTTGTTGGTCAATACATAGCGACCAACTACCGCCAATGTCGATGGGGCGACGTCCGGCTGAGGTTTCTCTACAATCGCATTCACCAACTCCAGATTGGTCTGATACGGTGTGGCGCTGACGATACCGTATTGTTTGGTCTCTGCACGTGGCACATCCTGCACCGCAAGTATGCTATGACCATCGTTGCGGAAAATATCCGTCATCTGCGCCAAGACCGGTTTGGTACCGGCCTCTGTATCCATGAAGTCATCCGCCAGCAATACCGCGAACGGCTCATTGCCAACCACCGGACGAGCACACAAGACCGCATGACCGAGACCCAGCGGTGCAGACTGACGTATGTAAATGCAATTGATATTCTTGGGAATCACATTGCGTACGAGACCCAGCAACACTTCTTTATTCGCAGCTTCCAGTTCGGCTTCCAACTCATACGCTGTATCGAAGTGATCTTCAATCGCGCGCTTGTTACGGCCGGTAATGAACACCATTTCCGTAATGCCCGCAGCCACAGCTTCTTCAACTGCATATTGAATCAAAGGCTTGTCAACGATGGGCAGCATCTCTTTCGGCTGCGCCTTGGTAGCCGGAAGAAAGCGACTGCCCAAGCCAGCCACGGGGAAAACGGCTTTTCTAATTATGTTCATTTGTATCCAGTAATTGAAGCAATGCTGATTCATCCAGTATAGCGATGCCGAGCTCTTCTGCTTTGGCCAGCTTGCTGCCGGCTTCGGCGCCAGCCACTACATAGCTGGTTTTTTTAGAAACGGAACCGGCAACTTTGCCGCCTGCGGCCTCAATTTTTTCAGCAGCGGCATCGCGACTCAAGGTCGGCAAGGTACCGGTCAGAACAAACGTTTTGCCAGCGAATGGCTTAGGTTTGTTCTCCACTACATGTTCCGGCCATCGGACACCAGCTGCCCGCAATTGTTCAATCAACTCTGTATTCAATGGATCGCTCAAGAACGCCATGATCGATTGTGCAACGACCGGGCCGATATCTGCGACCTCCAGCAATTGCTCTTCAGATGCTTGCAACAATGCATCCAGATTACCGAAATGACGCGCCAGCTCTTTCGCCGTTGCTTCGCCTACGTGGCGTATGCCCAGCGCATAAATGAAACGAGCAAAAGTCGTCGATTTGGATTTCTCCAGCGCAGCCAATACATTCTGCGCCGATTTGTCCGCCATTCTGTCCAGTTCAGCCAACGCGCGAAAACCCAGCTTGTATAAATCTGCTGCCGTCGTAATGATGTTCTTATCAACTAGTTGTTCAACCAGCTGATCGCCCAAACCCTCCACATCCATCGCCCGACGCGATACGAAGTGCAGCAAACCACCCTTGCGTTGCGCTGCACATTTAACCCAGCCACCGGAGCAGCGTGCAATCGCTTCATCTTCCAGTTTGACTATCTGTGAATGACATACCGGGCAAGTGGTCGGCATGACAAAAGGCTGCGCATCCACCGGACGTTTCTCAGGCACATAAGCCACTACCTCGGGAATCACATCACCAGCACGACGTACGATAACGGTATCGCCGATTTGGATATCTTTACGTCGCACTTCATCTTCGTTATGCAATGTCGCGTTTGTCACCGTGACACCACCTACCAATACAGGTGCCAAACGTGCGACAGGTGTAATCGCACCAGTACGACCGACTTGAACTTCTATGTCCAGTACCGTCGTTAATGCTTCTTCTGCCGGGAATTTATGTGCGATGGCAAAACGAGGAGCGCGGGAAACGAAACCAAGTTGCTGCTGCAAATCGACACGATTCACTTTATAAACAACGCCATCAATTTCATATGGAAGTGAGGCGCGTTTTTCACCAACCGCTTTGTAGAAAGCCAGCAAGCCCGCGGCACCCTTCACCACGGCACGTTCATCACAAACCGGTATGCCAAGCTCCGCATACCAATCCAGTAATGCAGAATGCGATGCCGGCATCTCCGCACCTTCCAGCATGCCTATCCCATAAGCAAAGAAACGCAAAGTGCGTTGTGCCGTAATGCGCGAATCCAACTGACGCAAACTACCTGCAGCCGCGTTACGTGGATTGGCAAACTCCTTGGCACCGGCATCACGCTGACGCGCATTCAGCTTCGCCAAATCAGCTTTGTACATCATGACTTCGCCGCGCACATCCAGCACTTTCGGCGGCGTGGCAGTATGCAGACGCAAGGGAATCGCACGCACCGTACGAATATTCGTCGTGACGTTTTCACCGGTCGCACCATCGCCGCGCGTCGCTGCTTCCACCAGCACGCCATCTTCATAGCGCAGATTGATCGCCAAGCCATCGAACTTCAACTCAGTCGCATACTCGACTTCCACCGTGCTGTTCAAGCCGTCACAGACTCTGCGATCAAAAGCAACAATGTCTTCATCTTCAAAGCCGTTACCCAGCGACAGCATAGGTACGGAATGCGTCACTTGTGGAAAGGCAGACAAAGCCAATGCACCTACACGTTGTGTAGGTGAATCAAAAACAAGTAATTCAGGATGTGCCACTTCCAGCGCTTGTAGCTCGCGGAACAGCTTGTCGTATTCCGCATCGGGAATAGAGGGATTGTCTAGGACGTGATACGCGTAGTTATGACGGTTCAGTTCATCACGCAACCATGCAGCGCGCGCAGGAGGATTACTGGCATCCGGCTCGTCCTGTTTCGCGCTTGAGCCAACTTGTGATGCCGTAGAAAACAAATCCGGCTGCATAATCAGTTAAATAAACGTAAGGCCCGGTTGGAACCAGCAGGAATATCCGCCGCTTCCATATCGGCGTAGAACACTTCGAGTTGTCCGGCGATTTCGTTCAGGGAAGCATCTGATAATGGTTGGCTGCCATCGTCCACGACGGTGCCATCCAGACGGGCTGCCAAGGAACGAGCACACGCTGTCATTGCACCAAAACCATCGCGTGCAGGCGACACGGCAGGAACATCGAGCAGCAGCGTCAGGCGGCTGGTCGTTTCTTCCGCCAGCGTTACATTGGTAGACAGCGAGAACAACACGCCGCCATCACCATCAGGCATCACCAAGCGGCCTTCCGGACGCACGTCAAAACCTTGACGCTCCAACGCCGCGAGCAAGGTCGTGACCGACCATGGTGCGCCATTGGTTTGTACATTCACACTCAGTTTCGCATCGTATTCGGTCACGAAATGGTGCAAGGAACGCGCAGTCACCATCACTTCAGCCATATCCGGTACATCCGGATCTGCATCAAAGTCATCAGCGATCTGGCGCAAGCGCATCACGAATTCGGAATATTCCAATTCGTTCAAGGCGTTGCTACGATTAGCCAGTTGCACACCTGCCATCAAGGATTTATAGATGCCACCATGTGTCACAGCTTCCCAGCCGCCATCAATGTGTTGCCCAGCAAAATGCACAGGCTTGCTACCAACATGACGCAGGGATTGCAAGGCAGGGAGAATCTTTTCACCACGTAACTGTGTAGACAATGCCAGCGGAATCGTGCAATCGATCAGATAATCAACCGGCAATTCCTTTTCTTCCGTGGCTTGCATCATATCAACCGGTGCATCACTTTCTGCTTCTACATGCGCTTCTTGCTCTGCATGGGTGACTGGAGCGGTATCGTCGTAATCAGTTGAAGCAAATGTCGGTTCATGGCGCTCGATATCAGACGATGACGCGCGATCTTCTGTTGCCATCAGCACATCATCGTGTGATGAAGAAAAAGCGCGTTCAACGCTTTTCTTGGCTTTGTGTTCTTGCCATTTATTGTAGGAAATAACGCCGACGACAATCACGCCACCAATAACAATCAAACTCGTCTGAAGATCGGTCATGCTGCACCTACTGTCTGAAACGATGTTGAGGAAAATCCATTCAGCATCGCACTACGCGCAACGTGAAAAAAATGAGGGGAAACGGTTTGGGTCATAAAAATCCAAAGGTTCGACGGCCGTACCGGCATCCAATAAAACACGCGCCTGAAGTCAGTGGCGACTAGCGTTCTTGAAACCGCGACGACCCATGTGCCAAGGCACTCAGGTTAAATTTAGCAAATCAGCTTGTCAAGCCAACCTGCTCTCTGAAAAACACCGTTGAAAACGCATCATTTTACGGATTTCAATTCCGCCAAATTGTTCCGCTTTCACGGTTAAAGCCATTACATTTATTTACTGTCTGCAAACAATCACGCCGTCTGCGCTTCCGATGCAAAACTGGCTGCCGATTCCATATCAACTGCCACAATCCGCGACACACCCTGTTCCTGCATCGTGACACCAATCAATTGCTGTGCCATTTCCATCGCAATCTTGTTATGCGAAATGAACAGGAACTGGGTATGCGCCGACATGCGTTTCACCATATTGCAGAAACGTTCGGTATTGGCATCATCCAGTGGTGCATCGACCTCATCCAGCAGACAGAACGGTGCAGGATTCAACTGGAACATCGAGAACACCAATGCCGTTGCCGTCAGCGCTTTTTCACCGCCAGACAGCAAATGAATCGTTGCATTTTTCTTGCCTGGAGGTTGCGCCATTACTTGCACGCCCGAGTCCAGAATTTCTTCGCCGGTCATCGTCAGTTTTGCCTGACCACCGCCAAACAGAATCGGGAACAATTCGCCGAAGTGATGATTGACCTTGTCGAAGGTGTCTTGCAACAGATCGCGCGTTTCCTTGTCGATCTTGCTGATGGCATCCTGCAAAGTGTTGATCGCTTCGGTCAGATCAGCATTTTGTGCATCAAGGAAGTTTTTACGTTCCGATGCCGTCGCCAATTCATCCAGCGCTGCCAGATTGACAGCACCCAATGCAGCAATCGCATTCGTCAAACGTGTGACCTCACCTTGCAAATAAGAAGGACGCAGATCGCCATTGAGCTTCTCTGCCAGCGCAACTTCGTCAGCTTGCGCTTCTATCAGTTGTTGCGCGTATTGTTCTTGATTCATACGCGCAGCTTGTTCTTTCAATTGCAATTCGGTAATGCGATCGCGTTGCGGTTGCAGGCTGCGTTCTGCTTGCATGCGTGCTTCATCATGACCACGCAATTGCTGTGTCAGTTGATCCAGTTCGTGACGTGCATCAGCCAATGCGCGTTCCTGATCTGTGCGCGTATCGAGCAAAGTTTGCAGGCCTGCTTGCGCAGCTTGATCGTCCAGACTTTCCAGCTCCAGACTGCCTTGCTGCATATTCGCGAACAATTGTGCGGCTTGCTCCAGTGCGGTGGCGATACTGCGCTTCAACTCTTCGATCTTGTTACGCTGCGACTTCTCGGCAAATGCAGTTTCCTGCGCGGCACGCTCCAGTTCACGTACGCGTTGACGTGCATCGTTGAGTTGCTGCTCTTTGCTCAGATAATCGGTCTGACCTTCTTCATGCGTCTCTTGCAACTCACCCAACTCGGCATCGAGTTGTTCGAACTTCGCTTCCGATTCCGCTTTGACTTGCTGCTGCTCGGCTTCCTGCATCGCGATCTCTTCCAGATCGGTGGCGATCTGTGTGCTGCGTTGATTGAAGCGTTCCTGTACTTCAGACAACTTCATCACATCGATCTGCAAACCATGCACTGCCTGCGTCAATGAATTCACACGCTGGCGGATTTCCTGTAAGCGTTGTGTCGCTTGCGTCAATGCAGATTCAGAACGTACCGAACGCGACTTCGCTTCGTCGGCCAGCATGTGCTGCGCACGCAATTGCTTGGTGATGTTTTCGATTTCCTGCTGGCGCGCCAGCATGCCATCTTGCTCGGAATCGGATGCATAAAAACGCACACTCGATTTGCTGATGACATGGCCTTGGCGTGTCACGAAATAAGCGCCTGTCGGCAGCTTGTTACGATCAACAAATGCGGCTGCGGTGTCCTCCGCGATATACACGTTGTGCAACCAATCCTGCATCAATGCACGCAGACCGGGATCGTTCAGTTGCAATAGATTCAGGAATGGCTTCAAGCCGGCTGGTGTTTCGATTACTTCCGACGATGTGCTATTCGGCGTGAACAGAGCCAGCTTGGCTGGTGGTGCATCGTTGAAGAAGGACTTGGCCCAATCAAGATTGGACATTTCCAATGCGGAAGTACGTTCGCGCAATACCGATTCCAGCGCAGTTTCCCAGCCTTGATCGATCTGCAATTTTTGCCACAAGCGAGGCAATTCACCGAGTTCATGTTTTTGCAGCCAAGGCTGTACCTTGCCTTGTGTCTGCACGCTTTCCTGCAATTGCTTCAAGGCAGCGAGACGTGCTTCCAGTTGTGCGTTATTCGCAGTTTCTGTATTGACTTGTTGTTGCGCGGCGCGGCGTTCTTCTTCCAGCTTAGGCAATTGTTCTTGCGCAACATCAAGCTGCTCAGTGGCTTCTTCCAAAGTTGCCTGTTTTTCTTCCAACTGCATTTTCAAGTTGGAGAGATGCGTAGTGTCGGGCAAGTTCAAGCCCTGCTTTTCTTGCGACAAACGCTCGCGACGTACCGTCAGGCCAGACAGAATATTGGATGCATTACGTTGATGCGCGGATTCCAGTTCGATCTGCTGTTGCGCCTGCATGATCTTGCTGCGCGATTCCGTCGTTTTCAATTGTGACTCACGCCATGCTTGTTCCAGCGCAGGCACCCTATCGTTCTCGCGTTGCGCCGCTTCTTGCGATTGCTCGACACGCATCGCCTGCTCTTCCAGATGCATCTCGGCTTCAACCAGATCGTCCTGGAATTGCGTGCCTTGACGTTGCCATTGATCGCGTTGTGCGGTCAGCGAATTCAATTGCGATTGCAAACGCGTACGTGATTCGATAACGAATTTGATCTGCGCTTCCAGGCTACCAATTTCGGAATTGGTTTTGTACAGATGACCTTGCGCTTGATGCATGCGATCGCCGGCGGCGTAATGCGATTGACGCATGTGCTCCAGCTCGGTTTCTACATGGCGCAACTTCGCTGTTTGTTCTTCCAGATCGACTTGTGCTTTTTCGATATCCCGGAAAAATTTATCCTGCTCGGCTTTCGCTTCGTTCTTGCGCAATAGCCACAGCAATTTTTGCTTCTCGTCCTGATCGGCTTGCAGTTCGTGGAATTTTTGCGCGACGGCAGCCTGGCTTTGCAGCTTTTCCAGATTGGCGTTCAGTTCACGCAAGATATCTTCGACGCGCAACAAATTCTCGCGTGTGTCTTGCAGGCGATTCTCGGTTTCACGACGACGTTCCTTGTACTTCGAAACACCTGCAGCTTCTTCCAGGAAAATCCGCAGTTCTTCCGGACGCGCTTCGATGATGCGCGAAATCATGCCCTGTCCGATGATCGCGTAAGCGCGTGGACCGAGACCAGTACCAAGGAAGATATCTTGAATATCGCGGCGGCGTACCGCCTGATTATTGATGTAGTAAGTCGAGGTACCGTCGCGCGTCAGTGTGCGCTTGACTGCGATTTCCGCGTATTGGCTCCATTGACCGGCAGCTTTGCCCTCGCCGTTATCAAACACCAGTTCGACCGATGATCGACCAGCCGGTTTGCGGTGCGTCGTGCCGTTAAAAATAACGTCTTGCATCGATTCGCCGCGCAACTCGGAAGCCTTGGATTCACCCAAAACCCAGCGCACAGCATCAATGATGTTGGATTTACCGCAACCGTTAGGCCCTACGACACCAACCAATTGACCCGGCACTTGAAAATTCGTCGGATCAACGAAAGACTTGAATCCAGATAATTTAATGGAAGTTAAACGCACGTTATCGACCGTTCCTAGAATATGCAGCTCAAATTAAGTATCCAGCCAAGTTGGCGGACGCGGCAAAAGAGGCCGTAAAAGGGGCTAATCATAGCATTTGGAACAACGATTCCAAGCATTTGAAGTAACACTTTCCACATGCAGCGGTTCTGTCGCCATGGGCGGTATAATGTTGCCACTTTGAACCTCGTGCGAATTAACACTTTCCACACATTTTTAGCTCTCCGCCGTGAATCCACTTCTGAATCAGCTACAACCATACCCATTCGAAAAACTGAAGCAATTGTTCGCGAGTGTCACGCCGAACGCTGCTTATCGCCCCATCAGTCTGGGTATCGGCGAACCCAAGCATCCAACGCCGGCTTTCATACAGAAAGCACTGGCAGATAATTTGGATGGCTTGGCAGTTTATCCGACCACCGCTGGCACAGAAGCCTTGCGCGCTACTATCGCTGGCTGGCTCGAGCGCCGCTACAACTTGCCTAAGCTGAATCCAGCCACGCAAGTGCTGCCGGTCAACGGTTCACGCGAAGCCTTGTTTGCCTTGGCGCAAACCGTGATCGATCCAAGCAAGCAAGCATTGGTCATTTGCCCTAATCCGCTGTATCAGATTTACGAAGGCGCGGCTTATCTTGCTGGCGCGGAACCGTATTTCGTCAACTGCGATCCTGCACGCAATTTTGCGCCCGACTTTGCCAGCGTCACACCAGATGTCTGGTCGCGCGTACAACTGGTCTATATCTGCTCGCCGGGCAATCCTGCCGGTGCGGTCCTGACGCTGGAAGACTGGGCTGAATTGTTCGAATTGTCGGATCGCTACGGTTTTGTGATCGCCGCGGATGAATGCTATTCCGAGATTTACTTCAAGACAGAAGCACCGCTGGGTGGATTGGAAGCGGCACACAAGCTGGGACGCACGGGTTATCCACGCCTGATCGGCTTCTCCAGCTTGTCCAAGCGCTCGAACGTGCCGGGCATGCGCTCAGGCTTCGTCGCTGGCGATGCAGAAATTCTGAAGCAATTTCTGCTGTACCGTACCTATCACGGCAGCGCAATGAGCCCATCCGTACAAAGCGCATCCATTGCCGCATGGAACGACGAGCAGCACGTCATTGAAAATCGCGAAAAATACGTCACAAAATTCAAACAAGTTACACCATTACTGCAAGAAGTGATGGATGTCGCCCTGCCGGACGCCGGTTTCTACCTGTGGGCTAAGGTTGACAAACTCGTGGACATCAGCGACGTTGAATTCGCGAAGCGCCTCTATGCCGAATATAATGTCACGGTATTGCCGGGCAGTTATCTGGGCCGCGAAGCGCATGGCATCAATCCGGGACAGAATCGCATCCGCATGGCGCTGGTCGCCGAAGTGGATGAATGCCTGGAAGCAGCACAACGCATCGTCGAATTCGCGAAAAAATTATCCAGTCCTTCCGCGTAATTTTCTTAGTAATCATTTCTTTCAACTGACAAGACCATCACATGACTCAACAACTCGAACAGATCATCGACCAAGCGTGGGAAAACCGTACCGATTTCTCCCCTAAAAATGCACCTGCAGACGTACGCAATGCAGTCGCTCAAGTCATCGCTCAATTGAACGAAGGCACACTGCGCGTCGCGCAAAAAGACAGCGGCGCATGGGTCGTCAATCAATGGGTCAAGAAAGCCGTTTTGCTGTCCTTCCGTCTGGAAGACAACATCACCATGCCATCTGGCGATCACATGCAGTTCTACGACAAGGTTCCAACCAAGTTCGCGAACTACACAGCTGAAGATTTCGCTAAAGGCGGCTTCCGCGTGGTGCCACCAGCAGTTGCACGTCACGGTAGCTTCATCGGCAAAAACGTCGTCATGATGCCTTCCTTCGTCAACATCGGTGCTTACGTCGATGAAGGCTCGATGGTTGATGCATGGGCGACTGTCGGTTCCTGCGCACAAATCGGCAAGAACGTTCACTTGTCCGGCGGCGTTGGTATCGGCGGCGTGTTGGAACCTATGCAAGCCAACCCAACCATCATCGAAGACAACTGCTTCATCGGTGCTCGTTCGGAAATCGTTGAAGGCGTGATCGTTGAAGAAAACTCGGTCATCTCGATGGGCGTGTATATCGGCCAATCGACCAAGATTTACGATCGTGCAACCGGCGAAGTCACATACGGCCGTATCCCTGCAGGTTCCGTCGTGGTATCGGGCAACTTGCCGTCCGCTGATGGCAAGTACAGCTTGTACTGTGCAGTGATCGTCAAACGCGTCGATGCAAAAACACGTGCAAAAACCGGCATCAATGAATTGCTGCGCGACTAAATCGAGATCGCCACAACACGCGTTTTCATTTATCTGACCTGGGACAGCTATGGCAATGGATCGGTTATTTCTTCTGATGAAGGAAAAAGCAGCATCTGACTTGTTTATCGCAGTCAACTCGCCGATCCATATCAAGATCAACGGCAATCTGGTACCCGTCAATCAGCAAAAGCTGGACCAGAATGCCGTCATGTCCTTGTTGGCCGAAGTTGTCCCTGCTGCCAAGCTGGAAGAACTGGAACGCGAGAATGAACTGAACATCGGCATCCCTGTCGCCGGTGTCGGCAGCTTCCGTTTATCAGCGTTCCGCCAGCGCGGCAGCATCTCTGCCGTGTTGCGCTATGTTCCTGGCGAAATTCCGGCATTGAACAGTTTGGCACTGCCGCCGATTTTGGCAGACATGATTATGGAAAAGCGTGGCTTGCTGTTGGTAGTCGGCTCTACCGGTTCCGGTAAGTCGACCACGATTGCAGCGATGCTCGATCATCGCAATGCGCTGAGTACCGGTCATATTCTGACCTTGGAAGATCCGATCGAATTTTTGTTCAAAAACAAAAAATCCATCGTCAACCAGCGTGAGATAGGCAGCGATGCTGCAGACCTGTCCATCGCGTTGAGGAACGCATTACGTCAGGCACCCGATTGTATTTTGATCGGCGAGATACGCGACAAGGAAACCATGTCGGCAGCGCTCGCTTACGCGCAATCCGGCCATTTGGTAGTTGCAACACTGCATGCGAACAATAGCTATCAAGCATTGACCCGCATCATTAATTTTTATCCGATAGAACATCGGCAATCATTACTGGCCGATTTGTCGTCAACCTTACGCGCAGTCATTTCGCAGCGTTTGATCGGTGCAATTGATGGCAAGCGTCGTGCTGCAGTAGAAATCATGATGAACACGCGCCACATTGCCGAGCTGATCGAGCAAGGCGAGATTACGCAAATCAAGGAAGCGATAGAAAAGAGTTTGTCACCAGGCTCGCAAACTTTCGAGCAGGCATTGATGCAGCTAATCAAGGATGACATCGTTACGCAAGACGAAGCCTTGGCCCACGCAGACTCTGCCAGTAATTTATTCTGGTTGTTAAACAACTCGGCACAGAAAGTCGAGATCGATGAACCAGAAGAAGAACAAGGCGCAAGCTTTACCGAATTCACGTTGAAGATGTAACCATGACGATTACCCTATACGGCATACCGAACTGCGACACAGTCAAAAAGGCCCGCACCTGGCTCACCAACAATGGCACCGATTTCGTCTTCCATGATTTCAAAAAAGACGGTATCAACGCCGACCTGATCAAAACCTGGTTACGCGACGTTCCTTGGGATGTGCTGGTCAATCGCAAAGGCACCACCTGGCGCAAGTTGCCGGATGAGCGCAAGGCAGAGATTACCGATGACGCCAGCGCGACTGCATTGATGCTGGAGTCGCCATCAGTCATCAAGCGTCCGATTTTATTCAAGGACAAGAAATCCAGCGTCGGTTTTTCCGACGAACTTTATCAACAAATTTTTCAAGACTAATTTATGAGCAAGACGCTCGCACTGACCGAAGAACTGATCGCGCTCTCCTCCGTTACACCGGAAGATAAAGGCTGCCAATCGCGCCTGATCGAATTGCTGGAACCGCTGGGCTTCGTTTGCGAAACCATAGAATCCGATGGCGTCACCAATCTGTGGGCGCGCAAAGGAACGACACAACCGCTGCTGGTGTTTGCCGGCCATACCGACGTCGTGCCTACCGGCCCGCTCGATCAATGGACCTCGCCACCATTCGTGCCTACGCAACGCGAAGGCAAGCTGTACGGTCGCGGTGCAGCCGATATGAAGACATCGATAGCTGCCATGGTTGTTGCAGCGGAAGAATTCGTAGCTGCACATCCAAATCACAAAGGCTCGATCGGCTTCCTGATCACCAGCGATGAAGAAGGTCCAGCTACTGATGGCACCGTGATCGTTTGTAATGCATTGAAAGCACGCGGCGAACAACTCGATTACTGCGTGGTCGGTGAACCAACCTCTTCCGATGTGTTGGGCGACACCATCAAGAACGGTCGCCGCGGCAGCATGTCCGGCAAGCTCACAGTCAAAGGCATACAAGGCCACATCGCATATCCGCAATTGGCACGCAATCCGATTCATCAATGCGCACCTGCACTGGCAGAACTGGTTGCAGAGAAATGGGATGACGGTAACGAATACTATTTACCGACTTCATGGCAAGTATCGAATATGCACGGCGGCGCGGGCGCATCGAACGTCATCCCGGGCAATGTTGTCATCGATTTCAACTTCCGTTTTTGCACAGCCAGCACGGTTGAAGGTTTGCAACAACGTGTGCATGCCATCCTCGACAAGCATGGTCTCGAATACGATTTGAAATGGTCGATCAGTGGTTATCCATTCCTGACGCCTAAAGGCAGCTTGAGCGATGCGATGAGCGATGCGATCAAATCAGAGACTGGTGTGACTACGGAATTATCTACTACCGGCGGCACGTCCGATGGTCGCTTCATCGCACAAATTTGCCCGCAAGTCGTCGAATTTGGCCCTCCAAACGGCAGCATTCATAAAATTGATGAACACATCGAAGTACGCTTCATCGATCCACTGAAAAACATCTATCGCCATACGATGGAAAATCTGCTGCTGTAAAGCGGCTATATGACTGAACAAGCGATTTCCCACATTCGGCAAATCGCTTGAATACCGTCCTGACCGCATAGTTATCGCATCAGGCATCATCCTTTTACTTTGTTGCACAGAACCATGCCTATCAAGCCTAACGATCTCTCTACCATTCGCGACCTGCTGCGCTACGCAGTCACCCGCTTCAATACCGCGAAGCTGTTCTTCGGCCATGGCAGCACCAATGCACTGGATGAAGCCGCTTACCTGATCCTGCACACGCTGAAGTTGCCACTCGACAAACTCGATCCATTCTTCGATGCACATTTGTTGCAGGAAGAAGTTGATGCCGTCTTGCGCGTGATCGAACAACGTGCTGATGAACGTTTGCCTGCAGCCTACATCACCAATGAAGGTTGGCTCGGTGGTTACCGTTTCTTCGTGGATGAGCGCGTGATCGTGCCACGTTCATTCATCGCTGAATTGATTCCCGAACAATTTTCTCCATGGGTCAGCAATCCAGACAAGGTCACCAACATTCTTGAACTGTGCACCGGCTCGGGCTGCCTGCCTATCATGTTGGCTGATGCCTTCCCGAATGCGCAAGTCGATGCCGTTGACATCTCCACCGATGCGCTGGCCGTTGCGCAGCGCAATGTGGATGAATACGAATTGCAGGATCGCATCAAATTGATCGAATCTGATCTGTACACCAATGTGCCGGAATACAAATACGATCTGATCATTACCAATCCGCCTTACGTCAATTCAGGTTCCATGGGCAAACTGCCACCGGAATATTTGCGTGAACCGCAAATCGCTCTGGCTGGTGGTGACGACGGCATGGATTTGGTACGCAAGATAGTCGCAGGTGCAGGCAAACGTCTGGCACCAAATGGTTTGCTGATGGTCGAAATCGGTAATGAACGTGCCTTCGCAGAAGCCGCATTCCCGGAACTGAATTTGACCTGGTTGACCACCAGTGCCGGTGACGACATGGTATTCCTCGTTACTGCAGATCAATTGCAGTAAGGCTTGGAACGATGGCATCGATATGGTGCCTTGATCGTTTTCGATAGTAGCCCAGTATGTTTGGATCGACCGTATGCAATTCTTGTCGATCCCTCGCCGCTCCTGCGCATGCAATTGAAATGCCGTGGGTTGCGATTTCGGTTAGCCGTATCATTTTTCGCTAACCATTTTTTAAATCATTCACTAAAGAAGCAAAGCCGATCGCGTCTAGCGCTGTCGGCTTACAAACCACATGATCCGTTTTCAACAAGTTTCTCTCATGCGTGGCATCAAGCCACTTCTCGACAAAGTCGACGTTACGCTCAATCCGGGCGACAAAATCGGCTTGATCGGTGCCAACGGCGCGGGTAAATCCAGTCTGTTCGGCTTGCTGCGCGGTGAGTTGCATGCTGATTTAGGCACAATCGACTTCCCATCTAAATGGCGCGTCGCTTATGTAGCGCAGGAGACACCGCCACTGGAGCGTTCCGCCATCGATTACGCAATCGACGGCGACGTGACCTTGCGCCGCCTTGAAGAAGAACTCGCCTTCCTCGAAAGCGAACCAGACACGACGGACAATGGTGTATTGATCGGCGAGTTGTACAGCGCATTGGCCGATGCCGATGCCTACACTGTACGTTCGCGCGGCGAACAATTGCTGCTCGGTCTGGGCTTCACGATGGCGCAAATGGAACAACCGGTTGCCAGCTTCTCCGGCGGCTGGCGTATGCGTTTGAATCTGGCGCAAGCTTTGATGTGCCCGTCCGATTTGCTGCTGCTCGATGAACCAACCAACCATTTGGATCTGGACGCCATTATCTGGCTGGAAGATTGGCTCAAACGCTACCCAGGCACATTGCTCGTCATCTCGCATGATCGCGACTTCCTCGACGGCGTCGTCAACGTTATCGTGCATATCGACGAACGCAAGCTGAAACGCTACTCAGGAAATTACTCCGGCTTTGAACGTCAACGTGCAGCGCAAATGATCCTGGCGCAAAGCGCACTGGAAAAACAAACCCGTCAACGCGCCCATCTGGAATCCTTCATCAACCGCTTCAAGGCGCAAGCCAGTAAAGCGCGTCAGGCACAAAGCCGAATGAAGGCCTTGTCGAAGATGGAAGAACTCGCACCTTTGCGTGCTGCTGCTGAATTTTCATTTGAATTCCGCGAGCCGGCTGCTGCCCCGAATCCATTGTTGGTAATGGAAAACGTCGATGCCGGTTACCGCATCGAAAATGAAGATTATTCGATCACGGAAAAGAAGATTGTTTCCAACATCAACTTCTCCTTGCAGATCGGCCAACGCATCGGCCTGCTCGGCGTCAACGGTGCTGGTAAATCGACACTGATCAAAACCATCGCAGCAGAACTGGAGCCGTTGAGCGGCGTATCAGAATTCGGCAAAGGCCTCGCGATCGGTTACTTCGCTCAGCATCAGGTAGAAATGCTGCGCCATGAAGAATCACCACTCTGGCATTTGGCGCACATTGCACCGACCGTACGTGAACAAGAGTTGCGCAATTTCTTAGGCAGCTTCAACTTCAACGGCGCCATGGTCACCAGCAAGATCGCGCCATTCTCCGGTGGTGAAAAAGCACGCCTAGCGCTCGCACTGATCGTCTGGCAGCGCCCTAACCTCTTGCTGCTCGATGAACCGACCAACCATCTGGATCTGGAAACACGCGAAGCGCTGACTATGGCACTGGCGCAATTCGAGGGCACGCTGGTCGTCGTCTCGCATGATAGACATCTGCTGCGCGCTACCACGGATGAGTTCATCATCGTCGCAGATGGCAAGTTACAGCCATTCGACGGCGATCTGGACGATTACAAGGATTGGCTATTCAAAACCAAACTGGCCACCAAGAATGCCGCAGCCGGCAATGCAGCACTGCCAGCCGTCAAGGAAAAATCTGCCAGCGTAGTCGCGCCATCAGCTCCCGCAGCATCGTCAGTGGACAAGCGTGAACAGAAAAAACAGGAAGCGGAAGATCGCCAAAAACTGGCTGCACGCAGAAAACCGATAGAACTGAAGATCAAGAAGCTCGAAGAACAAATCGCCAAGCGCAATGCACAGAAAGCCGTTGTAGAAACAGCACTTGCCGATCCATTGATCTACGATGCCGCCAAGAAGAAAGAATTAAAACAGTTGCTGGCCGACCAAAGTTTTTATACCAAGGAAGTCACGCAACTTGAGGCGGAATGGCTGGAGCAACAGGAAGCGTTGGAACAAGCCAGTAACTGACAAGTAGGATAAACACCCATGAGCAAGCCGAAATCACTCTCCATCATCGGTTGCGGCAAAGTCGGCCAGACGCTGGCGCGCTTGTGGGTGCAGCATCAAATTGTTCAAATTCAAGACATCCTCAACACCTCGATAGAAAGCGGCACGCGCGCTGCCGCTTTTGTCGGCGCAGGTCGTGTTGCGAGTAGCTATGCTGACTTGCAACCAGCAGACATTTTCCTCATCACAGCCCCAGACGATCAGATCACTGCCTGCTGTATGGCTTTAGCAAATAGCGGCCACTTGTCAGCAAGCCACATCGTCTTCCACTGCAGCGGCGCCCTGCCTTCATCCATACTGGACAGCGCTAGCCAACGCGGCGCAACCATCGCCAGTATCCACCCTATACGCAGCTTTGCCATGCCCGAGAAGGTAGTAGCAGACTTTGCAGGGACGTATTGCGGCGTAGAAGGCGACCAGACTGCCCTCGATGTACTGAACCCTCTATTCAACACGATAGGTGCGCAAACAGTTTCTATCCAAGGCGATGCCAAGGTGCTATATCACGCCGCAGCGGTGTTCGCCTCCAACTACCTGGTAACGCTGCTGGATACAGCCGTACAAGCCTATGGCAAGGCCGGCATACCGCAAGACGTCGCATTAAAGATGATGGCGTCGCTGGTAAGAGAAACAACTGAGAATGTTTTGCAGATAGGTCCAGAACAAGCGTTGACCGGACCAATTGCACGCAACGACACTGCCACCGTCATCAAGCAATACCGTAGTGTCAATGCGTGGGACAAACGCTATGGAAGACTCTACAAGCAATTGGGAAAGTTGACTGCACACCTGGCACGGCGACAAAAGAAGAAGTAATAACTATCGGCAAACCGATGCAATCAAGTACCGATCAAACCTGCAGCGATATTGATCGATAAGCCGATGATCGCAGCATTGAACAAAAAGCTCAGCACTGATTGCGCCAGCACTGCCTTACGCATACCAGCTGACATGACCGATACGTCGGAAGTCTGTGCCGCCACAGCTATCGTGAAAGAAAAATAAAGGAAGTCCCAATAATCCGGATTGCTCTCCGCATCAGGAAAACGCAGCGCCCTTCGATCTGCAGGCGATTGGTAATACAAGCGTGCGTAATGAAAGGTATAAATCGCACCCAGCAGCAACCATGAACCAAGCACCGTAGTACCGGTAAACACGTAATGGGAAAACTTCAATGCGCCGGACAAGCCTTTAGCCGATGTCAGTTCAAGAATAATCGCAACCAAGCTCAAGGTCGCCACGATAGACAAAATCCCCACCACTGTCACCGCACCCGCATCCTCACGCCCCGCAATCGCCTTGACATGTGCGCGACTGGATGTCGCTATCAACCATCCCATTTGCAGTAGATTTGCCCATACTGCGACATTCCACCCTACCAAAGCTCTCGTCACCAACTGCCAGGAATCCGGCGCAGCGATTCCGACGATGAGGCCGATTAAAACTATCGATGTCAGGCGCAGGTGGGAGCGAGTGAGACGGGAAATTTTCGTCATGAGCAATCAGAGAAAATCATAAAATGCGGTAATTTGACAATGGATGAGAAAAATCCATTTCGAACTCAACGCTTTCGCACAGAAAGCACGTCGCGCTCAATTGCTTCGCGGAAAAGTTAACGACATTGTCGAAACGGAGGACCATTAATTGAAGCAGCCATGGTAGTTACCTTACCACTTTCATCCGAAATCAGTTTCCGCACCTTTACTCCCTGACAGGCTCCGCGATGAAATGACATAAAAGTGTCGTAATCCTGCCCAGCTCTAGGGGTAAAGCTTGTATAAATCGGCCCGCAACTTTCCCATGTCCCGCTTGCATTCTGCGCTTGCCAGCGCATCATTACTGTAAAAGGTTTATTGGCTGGAATTGCATACTCATGATAAGAAAGCGGCATATCGTCGGTAGCAGGCATCCCTATTTTCTTATTACGCTCGAAATAGGAAAATCCACCAGCAGCCGCATGAATAAAGGAATGGCTTTTACCATCACAGACATCACCCAAATAAAGATAAGCCGCCGTTCCGTGAAACACCCGAATACGCGCCTGAGTAGCAGGATCATATGTAACTGGCACCTCAGGTACGGTTGCGCACCCTTGCAATATCATTACGAACAAGAATGAAACAGATATCTGACTCGGTCCGATAAGTGATTGCAAAAAGCATCTGCTTAAATGCTTCATACCGACAGATATCATTTAACGATTCGGAACTGCCAAGAATGAAATTCTCGCCGCATCTGCTGCAGCCCGCAGTCCTGGTTCAAATTGCGCATCGCCAGCAAAACATAAAGGCTCTTTAGAACGCACTGTCGCCTGAGGTAATTTACCCAGTGCGGTTTCTACAGTTGCAGCAGTCACTTCATCGTTATCACCGACAACAACAACTGCATGCCTTGCAGAGAGTGATAGAACACTAACTAGAGAGTCAACAGCATTGGAACCAGTTGCTTTTACTGTAGCAACAATCATTTTATTGCTAATAAAGCTCCCTGTTGCTGGAACTTCAACAATCAATAAATTCGAATGTTTAATCGCCGTCATACAAACTTCAACGTCCGTCTTTCCCCCGGATGATCTATTAGTTCCAGTATTGGTGCTGGCACAACCTGCCAATAAAGAAATAGCGATAAGAGGAGTGATGAATTTATTCATAATAATTTTATTTTTTGAATGAAAATTTTGTACATATAGGGAATACAACTTTAAAAATTACGAACTGGCATTTTTAATTTGTAATGTCTGCGACATTACTAAGAATGCGGATTCCAAAACGCTTTCAATCACCAACGAAGACTGCTTACCTTGCCAAAAGCGATAAGATCTCTAACAAAATATTGTGCTCTTTCGAGCACAGACATAGATTCATTTTTGTGAATTCATTAGTATCTGACATGAGGGGAGATATTGAAGAAATGAGAAACGGCACCGACCACCGTTTTTACTTTCAATAAATCCTTTAGGTTTATCTTCGTAAGTAAAACCGTTTTCCAGCATGCACTCCTCTGCACGAAAAACAATCGCATCCAACTCTTTATCTAAAGTCTGAATATCAACTCCTAGCCTCTCTTTTGCCAAGTCATCAAGTTTCTTGTACTTACAAACCTGCCAAAGAAATTGAGCAACATCGTTCCTTTTATAACCGGGCTTATTCCAAAAATTCTCTTCAAATGCTGAAGGTAAATCCATGTAAGTTACAGCACATGAAGTCATACACATCAGCACAAAAACAAAGCATGAATATCGCTTCATGGAAATATCCTTGCCGGCAAAGATAGGCTTTTAATATCCCTTACTTACAAACGGTCTCTTGTTTCAATTATCAAAATCGGGAACAGGAATAGATTCACTATCCTGAACAGCGCCCCTTAATTGATTTTCACCAGTCAGTTTTTGGCAGCAAACATCCGTCGAGATACCGGATCGGCTACGGCTACCAAACCTTGTCGAAGCCCCTCATGAGCAGCGACATGCTGTTCGAGCAACGTGCCATACATCAAGTAATTCGGCTCACTGATATCCGCTTTATAAGTATCGAAGTACACATTGCGACGCTCTGCATTTTTCAGGGACTGCTCTATGACGATAGTCGGCCGATAACTTGACAGGGCATCGACAGCGCCGTAGCCGGTCGTGATCCGAACCAGCAATGCTGTATAACCAGGCGTGACCTCTACTTCAGGGAAGGCAATAGCTAACGCACCCTTGGACCGTTGGATGGGTGTGATCTTGACTTCCCGTCCTGTAGCCTGGATATGGGTGGCCAGATTCTCAGCAAACTGCTGGTTAAGCGTTCTAGGAGATGTGCCCCCCTTCACCGCCGCCGCAAACTCCTTGCTACGCGCCTCCGCACGTTCAGCCACCGAAAGTTTGCTCGCAGCATCCGCCCCGATTGCCATCAATTGTCCGATAGGGCCAAACAAACCGCCCATACCAGCCATGCCGGAACCACCAGCGTCAATCACGACCAGTTCATCGTCACCGTTGTAAAAAATTTCCACCTTGGATACAGCTGCAATCGCGTCTTTACGTGCTTGCAAAGCAGCAGAGTTATCGGGCGCTGTGGCGCATCCAGCAAGAACAGAGACAACAGTTAGTAGTACGAATAAATTTTTCATGGTTTATTTTTTTAAAAATTAATAAAGAGGTATTTCGATTACCGCACTTAACTTGATTTCCGGCGATTACCGAACTGCGGCATGATTATTTAAGGAAACTAAACGTGCTGGTAAACTTTGCGCAAATAACGCAGCACAACTACAAAGAACGCTGCTCTTTAGTTACGCAAAATTTGCCATAGGGGGTTCGATCCGTTATGGATTTTCCATTCGGATTAGCGTTTCTAATTTCGGAACTTCTTTTTTTGATCGCAGCAGAGTCTGCTTTCCGACCTACGTTGAACAATGCTATGGAATATTCATCCAGTATGTCTGCATATCCAGTAGGAGCTTTTTCGGAAAATTTTGCCTGATCAAGCTCTTGTATAGATTGTTCAAAGTAAGCAATTGAACTTTGAAATTTCTGTTGATCGAAGGTGAGCCGAGCTAGCTCTGTCAATGACAGGTAAAGAGGATTTCCTGCTTCTTTATCCAATTTGTAGGCCAGATTCAGTTCTGATTCGGCCAGGTCATAGAAACAATTCACGCCAAGCGAGCGTCCATATTCATAGGTTAAAAGAGCCCGCGTGTTAGGAGATAGCTTGGCATGCTCGGCATTTACAACGGCTCGTGCATACGCCCTGCGGGCAGTATCCCAATCACCCTTCGCCTGCGCTTGCATAGCAATCAATGTGTAGTTTTGAGAAGTTCTTTTTTGAATCTCGGAGGCACATCCTGATAAAGCAAATGACAGAACTAAAAAGCAAAAAAACCTCATGAATTTCCTTTGAAAAATCTATCAACAATCACTAATTAGGGAATCGCCTCACTTTGTCATAAAGGAAGATGCCAAATAATTTTGCGTGATTACTGTGGTGTTTATTCAGGCCTGAAAATGAAAGCGAAAGACAACTTGCGTTTACGTTGCGATCATTAACATTGAAGAACATCATAATGTTGCTCAAAGGAAAGAACAATATAGAAAATCACATGTCCACGCATCCCATGTTCATGGGATATTTTGTTAAATTAATTTAACTTAAACAGTAGTGATAAATTTGAAGTGCGTGCTTGCACAGCGCGGCTTTTAAAGGCTTTTGGGAAATACGAATGAAGGAGAAATAGGTAAAGCGAGGAGAATCCCGCAGTTTCAATCGGCTACAACTTCCTTGAGCCAATGGGGATAACAGTAATACATCTTCTGCAAAGAAACATGACTCTCGATTGATGCCTCGCTACACAAGATGCTGAGAATACAAGCGAATCTGATACGAGGACGACGCGTGACCTCGTTTAATTTTAGAAATTAAACGAGGCTGATTTTTTAAATATCATCCACGGGAAATTAAAGCGAAGCTGATCCATCCAACCTCAATTGCCTCATGAATAAGCGTCTTTCGGCATTAAAAGCAATGACGGCCATGGCGTCATTGATCTGATTACACAACGAGCATTGCATAAAATTTATGAAGATTAATGGCAAAAAAAGCAGGCGTAATTCTGAAGCAATGTTGCGAAATTAAAATCTCATATTTAAGGAATGAAAGCAAACACAGCTCCCTTTAGTACTCATTCTTTTTAAAGCCTGTTATATGCAAAGCCGCAATCGCATTAGCTCCGTCTTCTCGGCCCTCTCGTCGTATCAACATAGTCAGGACGAACAAACAAAGACGGATGCCATCATGACAGACAGGCTGCAACCTCTAGTGGCCGTTAATTTTTACGCATTGCTGCTAATGCTTTCTCCATAACGCTTACATTCGACGGATCAGCATGCATATTGCGTTCAAAACGCTTCAACCACTTCATATAACCCGTACGATAGAACTCCAAACCCTCTGGTGTAATGTCGCGCAGATAAACACAAAAATTTTCTGGGATATCAGGAGCTGTCTCGCAAAGCATACGTCGTGTAAGGCCGTTGTCTTGGATAAATTTAATAACAACACCCATCTCTCGCCAACATCGGAGGCGCGCAGCCTCAGTAGCCTCCGGTGTTGATTCTCGATAATAGGCATCCGTATTCCACAAAGTCCAATCTGGATACTGCGCAAGAAGCTCGTCGTAATTAAGCAACTTACCAACTCTCGCCATTTATGGCCTCCTCTAAATTAATGGAATATGTGCTTTTTTATCTGTGGAAATGTCTAATGCCAACTAAACAATCACAGAAAATTTGAAGTCTGTGTTTTTACTGCAGCAGCCTTGCAAAGACCATTTTTACAAACAAGGATGGAGGGAATTAGATAAAACGGGGGGAATTTAAAAAACCAAATTTAAAAGGTAACAAACCTAAAAATCAAGGCATAGAACCTAACTGGCAATACTTACTCTTCCGGCGTTACCGGCACTTCAGTCACCACATCCGGCATACCGGAAAGAATCATTAACTGTACCCGACGGTTACGCAAACGACCTTCCGGTGTCTCGTTAGTGTCCACCGGCAGATTTGCACCGTGTCCCATGGCAACCATGCGTTTTTCATCAACACCGCTGTCGATAAAGAGTCGTACTACGCTACTAGCACGCACCGCTGACAATTCCCAGTTGGATGGGAACGTCGAGTTGTTGATAGGTGTGTTATCGGTGTGGCCTTCTACCTGAATATCGTTGTCGACCTTTTTCAATACTTGTGCAACGGCACGCAAGGCGGCATCCGATTGCGCATTCAACTTCGCTTCACCTGGCGCGAATAAAACGCTGGCGTTAATCTCTACGCTGACGCCGCGATTGGTTTGTGTCACACGCACCTTGCCTTGGCTAATCAGTGGTGCCATCGCTTTGAGAATATCGCGCGCAATATTGGTCATACGCGCTTTTTCACGTTTAACGATGGCATCATTGGCGCGCTGTGCTGCCGATGATGGCGCTGGAATCGGTAGAGACATAATCGCCGTATTCGATTCGGCAGGATCTTTTAAAACAGGCGCTTTGGCGGTTACACCACCGAATGCAATGCCGAGGGAATTAGAGAGAATGCGGTACTTGCCTTCGTTGACAGAAGAGATCGCGTACATGACGACAAAGAAGGCGAACAAGAGCGTGATGAAGTCGGCGTAGGACACCAGCCAACGCTCATGGTTTTCATGTTCTTCTTCGTGTTTTCTACGTGCCATGGTTGATCAATCTGCAGATACTGTAAGCAAAACTACCGTTACATCAGATAGATATTCATGCGCTCTTCGATCAAGCGCGGATTGTCACCTGCAGCAATACCGGCAAATGCATCCGCCAGCATTTCGCGTTTAAAAATATCGCGACTGACCAGAGCTTTGAGCTTACTGGAGATAGGCAAGAACACTAGATTAGCAAAACCAACGCCATAAATCGTGGCCACAAATGCGACAGCAATACCGCTACCGAGGCGACTTGGATCGGATAAGTTTTCCATCACGTGTATCAGGCCAAGAACCGCGCCCAAAATCCCGATGGTCGGCGCGTAACCGCCTGCTGCTTCCCATATCTTGATGGCTAGGCGTTGGCGTGTTTCATAAGCGCCGATTTCCATATCCAACACTTCACGTAATTTATTTGGATCAACACCATCCACGATCAAACGCAAACCGTGCGCAATAAATGGATCGTTCACATCCTTGATGACACGTTCCAGACTGAGCAAGCCTTCGCGACGTGCGATCACACTCCAACTAGTGATGTCACTGATCAAGGCTTGATAGTCATCATCCTTCGGGACGAAAACCAAACCCGCCATTTTTACGCCTTGCGCAAAATTGCGCCAGCCGCTTTGCAGAAGAACAGCACCTATGGTGCCGACGATGACAATGATGAACGCGGCTGGTTGCACCAGCGAGCCCAGCCCTCCTCCTTCGAGCATTTGCCCGACAAGGATGCCACCAAGCGCCAGCGCGATACCAATTAAGCTACCCCAGTCCACGCTTTCTCCCTTAAGTTTGCACGCATCCTGGCGATAGCCTGACTATGCAATTGCGATACACGTGATTCGGTCACGCCCATGACGGCGCCGATTTCCTTCAGATTCATTTCCTGCTCGTAGTACAAACCCATGAGGATTTTTTCACGCTCCGGCAGTGCATGAATTGCTTCAATGACCGCGGCACGAAAACCGGTGTTCATCAAATTCTGCAATGGATCGGGCGACTCATCGGTGCAATAACGATCGAGGAAATGCTCGTTGTCTTCGCTATCGTGAAAGTCTTCGTAATACACCAGTTGATGGCCACCACCGTCGCTCAACAAATCCTGATAATCAGCCAGCGACAGCTTGAGCTGTTTGGCGACTTCGCTCTCGTTCGGCGCACGTCCCAGACGCTGCTGCAAGGTGTTCATTGCCACCTCGATCTTGCGCATATTTTGACGCATGCTGCGCGGCATCCAGTCACTGCTGCGCAATTCATCCAGCATCGCGCCGCGTATGCGTTGCACGGCATAGGTTTCGAATTGCGCGCCATGTGTTTCTTCGTAGCGGCTAACAGCATCCAGCAAACCAATCATGCCAGCCTGAATCAAATCATCCACTTCCACACTAGGCGGCAACTTGGCTTTCATCTGATGCGCCAGTTTTTTAACTAGAGGCGCATGTTCTCCTACGAGATGATCTTTGTCTGATTTTCCAGCCGCGGTATACATAGGTGATTCAGGCTCCGAACTTGGCGCCGTGGGCGGATAAGGTAAAACGTTCTGCAAGACGTCTGAAAGCAACCGATGCACCAGCCATCGGGAAGGCATCTATCACCGCACGACCAAGACGCGCCGCGCGTGTCGTTTGTTCATCTTGCGGTACAGAGCCTATCGAATGCAATTCCACTGCCAGATAACGACTGGCCGCTTGTGCCATGTTTTGATAAACAAGCGCGGCTTCCTGCTCGTCTGCCCCTGTCACCAGAACACTGAACGGACGACGGCCTAATTGCGCATTCAATCGTTTGATCAACGCATAGGCGTTCTTGATCGATGCCGCATCGGGCGAAACTTGTACGACGATATCGCCGTTCGCCATCGCAGGGATAGGTAAATTACCATCTTCATCCAGTTCGGCATCAACCATCAGCACGTCTGATTGCGATGCCAAGACGTTGAATGCATTCGACAGACGACGCTGTTGATTCGCATCACGTGTTACTGCATGGAGTGAGCCACGCGTCAGTGACGCCAGACCGAAGCCTTGCGGCATCGCTTGCACGACTTGATTAAGTGCGCGCTCCTGGCGTGCGACGTCAAGCAAGGTTGCCTGTATTTCTGCACCCATGCGATGCGTGATGCCATTTGTGGAAGCGCAGGCGTCCAGCAGCACGACATCGCTGCCGCTTGATGCAAGCGAGGCGCTCAGATTGACCAGCATCGCGCTTTTTTCTGCCGCTGAAGTGGCTGACAAAAAAGTGAAAATGCGCGGCTTTGGCCCGGCGAGCAGTCGCCGCAGACCTTCTGCCTGATCACATTTAAAACTACCCAAGAATCACCTCACGCAAGGTCTTGTCATTCATTGCACGCGCCGTATTTGCCATCACCAAAGGTATCTCCGCATCACTGAACTGGAACGGCGCTGTTTCGCGCTTGAGTTTAAATGCACGCTCAACCAGATATTGTTGGTTAGCGACGTGCAGATCTTCCGGTACGCGTTGACCGTTCGCGACGTAGTATAAGTTCAATTTCTGCCGTATGACTATATCTAGTGCACTACCAATGGTTGCAGCTTCATCCATTTTGGTCAATATGCAACCTGCGAGGCCATTACCCATGTAAGAACGCACTACTTCATTGAGCGTTTCACCGGTTGAAGTCGCATTCAGACACAACAGACGTTTGACCTGACTACCGGCACCGGACAACATCGCGATCTGATCTGCGACCATTTGATCGCGCTGGCTAACGCCAACGGTATCGATCAGGACGGTATGTTTGCCTTTCAACTCATCCAGCGCGATGCGCAGGTCAGCTTCATCCTTGACCGAGTGCACCATGACGCCGAGGATTTTGCCGTAGATACGCAATTGCTCGTAACCGCCGATACGATAGCCGTCGGTCGTGATCAAGGCAAGCTTGCCAGGACCGTGACGCATGACGCAACGTGCAGCTAATTTTGCAGTGGTTGTCGTTTTACCTACACCGGTCGGGCCGACCAATGCGTAGACGCCACCTTTTTCAAGGATCTCGTTTTCGTCACCGATAGTCGCCAGATTGCGAGTCAATATCGATTTGATCCATTCCATGCCACTTTGATTGCTCGAGCCTGCAGGCAAACGCTCAATCAGATAGCGCGCCAAACTTGCGCTGAATCCAGCAGCCAGCATTTCACGCAATACGGTCGATTTAACTGGTTCGCGCTTGTGCTGACCATTCCATGCGATTTCAGTCAATTGCATTTCCAGCATGCCGCGCATCGAACGGATTTCGTTCATCACATCGTTCAGCTCGGAACTGTTGATTTCTGTCGTGTCGGTTTGGCTGGTGACATTGGATGTAATTGCCAAAGTAGGCGTGTGACCTAACTTATGCTGTGGTGCTAATGCGGCAAACGTCGATTCAGAAAGTGCTGCTTTTTCAACAACAGGCTCGGAAAGCGAAGCCATGTCCTCGCCGGCCAGCGCCAGAATTTCGACACCATCATCCACCGCACGATTGGAAAGGATGACCGCATCTGGTCCGAGTGCTTCACGCACCAAACTCCATGCGCCTCGCGACGTGCTTGCTGTAAATTTTCTGACGTTCATACCTGACCTCCAACTAAGCTAGTTACTCTGATTGTTTTTGAATCCGGAACTTCTGCATGCGATAGCACTTTGAGCTGCGGCAAGGCACGACGCAGGAAGCGCGCCAGCAATGCGCGCAATTGCGCTGGCACCAGCAGTACCGGTGTTAATCCTAATGATTCCTGTTGGCGCGTCGCGGCTTCTGCTTGCGCGGCTATCGTGTCAGCCAAGCCCGGCTCAATGCCAGCACCTTCGGATCCGCTTGCTTGCAAGGCTTGCGTCAGCAAACGTTCAAGGCGGTTATCCAATGTCATGACTGACAATTCGTTCGTCGATGGGAACAGTTGCTGCACGATGGCGCGACCCAATGCCACACGTACCAATGCGGTCAATTCATTCACGTCTTGTGTGTAAGGCGCATGCTCGGACAATGTTTCGATAATGGTGTGCATATCGCGGATATGTACACCTTCGATCAACAGGTTTTGCAATACTTTTTGCAGAGTCGAAAGTGGAATCACCTTAGGCACCAAATCTTCTGCCAGCTTCGGCGACTCCTTGGCCAAATGATCGAGTAATTGCTGCACTTCCTGACGACCGAGCAATTCAGCAGCGTGTGTTGTGATCAAGTGATTCAAATGGGTAGCGACCACAGTGCCTGCATCCACCACGGTGTAACCCATGCCTTGCGCTTGTTCGCGCATGTTGGAGTCGATCCAGGTTGCTGGCAAACCAAAAGCGGGGTCGCTGGTTGTTGGTCCAGGCAAAGTGCCACTGACCATGCCCGGATTGATTGCCAGGAACTGGCCGGCCAGTGCTTCGCCACTACCGACTTCCACGCCTTTGAGCGTGATGCGGTAAGCAGATGGCTTCAACTCCAGGTTGTCGCGGATATGTACGGGTGGCGACAGAAAGCCGACTTCCTGTGCAAATTTTTTGCGTATGCCTTTGATCCGACGCAGCAGTTCGCCACTTTGTGATTTATCGACCAACGGAATCAGGCGATAGCCGACTTCCAGTCCCAGCGTATCGACTTGAACGATATCTTGCCAGCTCGCTTCTTCGACTTCCGGCGCAGCTGGTGGTGCAGTCACTTCAGGTTCGACTTGTGGTGCTTTCAATGCACGTTGCGAAATCATGTATGCCGCACCAGCCATGATGCTGGCGAGGAAAAGGAAAGAGACATGTGGCATGCCAGGAATCAAGCCCATGCCACCAATGATCGCAGCGGTGATATACAGTACTTGCGGCTTGGCAAACAACTGCCCGACCAATTGGCCGCCGATGTCCTGTTCACTCGCTACGCGTGAAACGACGATACCTGCAGCCGTAGAAATAATCAGCGAAGGAATCTGTGCAACCAGGCCATCACCAATCGCCAGCAAGGTGTAGTTTTCCAGCGCAGCAGAAAACCCCATATCGTGCTGCACCATACCGACGATCAGACCGCCGACAATATTGATCACCGTGACGATAATGCCGGCGATCGCATCGCCGCGCACGTATTTACTTGCACCGTCCATCGCACCGTAGAACTCAGCTTCTTGCGCAACTTGCGTACGACGCAGACGTGCATCTTGTTCACCGATCAAGCCGGCATTCAAGTCGGCATCAATCGCCATCTGTTTACCCGGCATCGCATCCAATGCGAAACGTGCGCCCACCTCAGCGATACGACCCGCACCTTTAGTCACAACCGTAAAGTTGATGATGGTCAAAATCACGAACACCACGATACCGACAGTGTAGTTACCACCAATCAGAAAATGGCCGAAGGCCTCAATCACTTTACCTGCAGCATCCGGACCGTTATGACCATCCGTCAGCACCACGCGTGTGGATGCGACGTTCAAGGACAGGCGCAACATGGTGCTGACCAAGAGCACCGTCGGGAACACCATGAAATCGAGCGGCTTGACCGTGTACAAGGCGGTCAACAATACGATGATGGACAGCGCAATATTAAAGCTGAAGAAAATATCGAGCACGATGGCCGGCAGCGGCAGCACCATCATCGACAACATCATGATGATGATCAGCGGTGCGGCGATGGCTCTCGAACCTTCGCCGGTCATCCAGGCGGGTAATTTCAGGCTATTCATTGTGGCAGGCCATTCGTATCTGCATCTTCTGCAGCAGGGTTAAGGGGATCCATCTCTGGCGGCACATCGAGATCGTCCGGTTTGACCGGACGTGCACCACCGCTCTTGCTGTATGCGCGCAACTGGAATACATAAGCCAATACTTCGGCTACAGCGATATAGAGTTTTTCAGGGATTTCATCGCCCAATTCGGCATGACGGAACAGCGCACGCGCCAGTGGTGGCGCTTCCAGCAGCACTACATTGTTTTCCATTGCCAGCTCGCGAATTTTGGCGGCGACTTCATCCGCACCTTTGGCGACGACCTTCGGTGCGCGCATGCCGTTTTCTGAGTATTTCAATGCGACCGCATAGTGCGTCGGGTTGGTCACGACGACGTCTGCGGTTGGCACTTCGGACATCATGCGGCGACGTGCCATCTCGCGTTGTTGCTGGCGTATCTTCGCTTTGATCTCCGGATTACCTTCGGACTCCTTGGATTCCTGACGGACGTCCTGGCGCGACATCATCAATTTCTTCGCGTGCTGCCACATTTGATATGGTGCATCGATCATCGCAATGATGACCAAGCCACTCGCGATAAAGATAAAGCTGACGACCAGCAAATGACCCAAATGTTCAGTACCTGATTTCAACGGTTCCACGCTCAGCGCCAGCACCGCATCAAATTCATAACGGATTACCATCCAAGCGATCCAGCCGATCAGGATGGTTTTGGCAATTGCCTTGCCCAGCTCCACCGCTGAGCGGCTGGAAACCATATTGCCCAAACCCTTCATCGGGTTCATACGGCCGAAATTAGGTTGCAAGGCCTGCGCACTGAACAACCAGCCGCCGATCAAGGCTGGTGATGCCAGTGCGACCACGATCAGGATTAATGCCGCAGGTGCAAACGCGATCAGCAAATCGATAATGCTGGCGGCTGCATGCGCCAGCAACAATTCCATATCGAAGGCCATCTCGCGATCGAAAGAAAGGCCAGACGCCAGCGTGGCGTTCAGTTGAGCGATCATGCGGCCGCCGGTGATCCAGAAAGCAGCGCCCGCAGCCAGTAACAGCGTACAGGTCGCCAACTCGCGCGAACGCGGCACATCACCCTGCTCCCGCGCTTGCTCCAGCTTGCGCGGTGACGCGGGTTCAGTCTTTTCGAGATCACTTTCTTCAGCCAAAGCCGACTCCTGAGGTACTCCCGCTGGCATTCAACATGACGCCATACGGACCTATGAGTGGATTATTGGCTAGAAAGCCTTAAGGTGATCGAGGGAATAGGATGGGAAAGATCCCGCTTTTTAAGTCGTGCTAAGCGGGAAATTGAAAGAAAAGCTAAATCTTGATGGCTTGCGCCCAGGCCAGTGCGGCCAAATGCGCTTCATTGACCTGACGCGAGCTGATGAAAAGAGAGTCAGCCAGTGCGCCAATATCGCCATTATTCGGCTCACATGCCTCGGCAAGCGCCAGGAATGGGCCGTACATGCCGTCACGCGTCAGCAATGCTTGTGCTACCGATTCTGAGAGCTGAATCTTGCTCAGCACCTCTTCCATCGGAATACCCAGCAAACGATCCAGCAAGGAAAACATGCCGACCACAAACAGGTTTTCGGCCTCATGTTTGGGCAAAATGCCGTGCCCGGCTAATTCTGCAAAGCGACCACGCACAATCGCCGTTTGCATCAACACTGCCGAATGGCTATGCGTACTGGCAGTGGCCAACAACAAAGACAACCAGCGATACAAAGGCGAATAACCAAGCATCGTCACGGCATGACGCAAAGATTGAATTTCCGCCCCCAAACCGTAACCGACATTGTTGATATAGCGGAATAACTTGTATGACAACGCAGCATCGCGCTTTAGCACTTCTTCAAGCTCACGAATATCGGCATTTTGCCGCACCATTTCCATCAACTGGACAATGATGAGCTGTGCTGAATTCAATCCCTTTTTCTCAGCATTTGGGCGCTGTGTCAGGTATAGATTGCCTATGAATGCGTACAGCCCGTTTGCGACACAATGATCGTATTCGCGCCAATCGGTGATCTGGCGCGCGATCAATTTGACATAGTCAGATTTCAGACTCTGCTCGATTGCTTTTACATCTGTACTGTCACGACTGAAGTGTCCCTCGACATGGCTGACGACTTGCAAAAGCTGACTGTTATGCGGCAAAGTATCTGCATCGCGCAGTGAAATTCCATAACCTTGTTGTCGCAAGTCACTCACTACTCTGAGCGTTTCTTTATCTGCCAGATCCGCTGAGCTCAGGCGAAATACCGTGTTTTGTGCAGGCAGTTTTTTTACTACATCGGAAGCGACCAAGGCCGGCGTCGCTTCAAAAAACAGCACACTGTCATTCAGCAACCAAACCGATTCTTTATCGTGCAATTGCGCAGCGACAAAGGTCACCAGTTCCAGCAAATCCTCATCGCTGGCCATCCCACCATCTTGCTCATTGCTTTGCCACGACAGCTCGTATCCGAGGAGCTGCTGCGCTGCATTCAGCAACGGCTCACGCACGATGAATTTCATTTCAGGCATGGGAAATAAGCAAAAAGAACAAAGGAAGTTGAGGTGACAAACGGCGGCGCATCAATGGATTAGAAACCCAGGCTTTCAAGCAGATCATCGACCTGCTCTTGACCAGCAACCACATCATTACCGACTGGATTGATTTGCGGCCCGTTCAGCAAACCGGTATCGACTTCTTTCTTCTTCTCAGGCGGAGCGTAATCGACCAGCAATTGCAGCAACTGCTGCTCCAGACCATGCGCCAGTTCGGTGACTTTCTTGATGACTTGTCCGGTCAAATCCTGAAAGTCCTGCGCCATCATGATGTTCATCAGATGCTGCCTGGTTTCTGTCGTCGCGCTTTGTGTTGCATTCAGATGAGCAATGGTCTGCTCTGCCAAGGCACGATATTTTTCTTCAGAAAAATTACCTTGCAAGGCTTGCTGCCATTCCGTAGACATTGCGGCGGCATCAGACTGAATGCGTTCTTGCAAAGGACCCGCCGCTTCAGTCGCGTTCAAGACACGTTGTGCGGCCTGCTCAGTCATACGTGCAACGTAATCAAGGCGATCACGTGCATCAGGAATATCGTGCGAAGCACGTTCTATTAATTGATCGAAACCCAGGCCGCGCAGACTCTCATGCAGCGCGCGGGTCATATGCCCCACGCGCGACAGCACTTCGTCGTTCGCCAAGTTTGCGTGATCTGTTTCGGATACTGTCTGTGCAGATGAGGCGCCGCTCAACTCAGGCCCCGGCAGCAGCCAGTTTTTCGAAAATCTTCGCGAGTTTTTCGTCCAGTGTCGCAGCGGTAAATGGCTTGACCACATAACCGTTTGCACCTGCTTGTGCAGCGGCGATGATGTTTTCTTTTTTCGCTTCTGCCGTAACCATCAACACTGGCAATTTGGAAAGTGCTGGATCGGCACGAATATGTTGCAACATCGTCAAACCGTCCATATTCGGCATGTTCCAGTCGGACACGACGAAGTCGAATTGTTCGCTACGCAATTTCGCGAGAGCCATTGCGCCATCTTCCGCTTCATCGACGTTCGTATAGCCCAGTTCCTTCAAGAGGTTGCGAACAATGCGACGCATTGTTGAAAAATCATCAACAACTAAAAATTTGGTATTTGGGCCTGCCATGAATTACTCCATTAATTCTTTAAATCGTCATCGACCCTGGTAAGGAATCGAACATGGTCTAACGCATCGTCTCATTTCGATGCATCGCTATTATGCACCGAGGATACAAGCAAATCAGAAGAAACCAACACTAGCTGTATCAAAAAACCACTTAGACGCGCAATGCGCGACTGCTATGCGTCGCCAGATGACCTAAAACCATTCCTGGCAGTGCATTCAATGCGCCAACTTCATGCGTTGCACCGACTGCAATCGCTTCACGCGGCATACCGAATACTACGCATGACGCCTCGTCCTGCGCGAAGTTATAGGCACCGGCATTCTTCATTTCCAGCATGCCCAATGCACCATCCTTACCCATCCCTGTCAGTATTACGCCGACAGCATTCTTGCCGGCATGCACTGCCGCTGAATGGAACAACACGTCGACCGATGGACGATGACGATTGACTGGCGGGCCTTGGTCAAGTTGCGTTACATAGTTGGCACCACTACGTATTAATTGCAGATGCGAATGGCCAGGCGCCAGATAAGCATGACCAGGCAAAATCCGCTCGCCGCCTTCCGATTCTTTCACGCCGATTTTGCACAAACTATCCAGACGTTGCGCAAACGATTTAGTAAATCCAGCCGGCATGTGTTGCGTGATCAGGATGCCCGGACAATCAGATGGCATCTGCATCAGGAAGTCCTTGATCGCTTCCGTACCACCGGTAGATGCACCGATGATGATCAGTTTTTCACTACTGGTAAGAGGATTGCGTATCAGCGGTAAAACGCCATCGCCAGTTTGCTTGTTCGCATCATGCTGCACGATCGGGCGTGACTTGATACGTGCTTTCGATGCTGCACGAATCTTGTCGGCAATCATCTCTGTATATTCAAGCATGCCGCTCTGAATCGACATCTTCGGCTTGGTGACGAAATCAACCGCACCCAGCTCAAGTGCGCGCAAGGTAATTTCCGAACCGCGCTCTGTCAGCGAAGACACCATCACCACCGGCATCGGACGCAAACGCATCAATTTTTCCAGGAAATCCAGACCGTCCATACGCGGCATCTCAACGTCCAACGTCAACACGTCCGGATTTGTTTGCTTGATCAAATCACGCGCGATAATCGGGTCCGGTGCCACGCCGACAACTTCCATATCCGGTTGGCTATTGATGATCTCCTTCATCACGCTGCGTATCAGCGCTGAATCATCTACGATCAATACTTTAATTTTCATGAGGCTGCCTTGCTATAGCGTTTTTTATAGATATATTTTTTGCATCAAGAAAAGAGTTCCACGTCTCCACTGACGCTGCCAGACTGTAGACGATTCGCATAATCCTGTTCGCGATTGACCAATGTATTGTTGTTCAACTGTCTGAGTTTTTTGACCAATACTTTGCCGGTACGCGGGAAGTAATACACCTTGCGTGGATGTATGTCGTTCAAGTCTTCTGCAACGATACGAATGTTTTCTATCTTCAGAAAACTACGTACGAATTGCGCATTGCGCTGACCGACATTAATCGAGCTGAAGCCACTCAAGACATTACCGCCGCCAAATACTTTGGCTTCCAGATTCTCGCGGCGTGCACCCGCTTTCAGCAAATCATTGATCAGGATTTCCATCGCATACGTGCCATAACGTGCCGATGCAGAAATCGGACTATCTGCATCGCCGCCACTGTCCGGCAACATGAAGTGATTCATACCACCGACACCGGTGACACGATCGCGTATGCAAGCTGATACGCATGATCCAAGAACGGTCACAATCAGCATGTCTTTACCGGTGTAGTAATACTCACCCGGCAAGATCTTGGCTGCGTCGCGATCGAATGTCCGGTCGTAATAGACATTCGTGGCGAAATGTTCTTTGGTCAATTCATTCATAGATTCTGTTATGTTCGACGTGTTGGCGACGAACCCGCTTTCTTGTTCTGTTCCAGCTCGTAAACTGTTTTCCCGCGCAACTTGAATGCATCTGTGACGTACAGGAAGTTCTCCGAATGACCGGCAAATAACAAGCCATCCGACTTCATCAAAGGCGCGAAACGATCCAGTATTTTCCCTTGAGTCGGCTTGTCAAAATAGATCATCACGTTACGGCAGAAGATCACATCGAACTGTCCCGAAATCGCCCAGTTGCTTGCCAGCAGATTTACCTGTTTGAAGGTAATCATCTGTCGCAGCTCCGGACGCACGCGTACCATGCCTTCTTTGGCGCCCTTGCCGCGCAAGAAGAAACGCTTTGCACGTTCCGGCGACATTTTATCGAGTCTATCCATCGAATACACACCATTGGCGCCAGTGTTCAATACATTGGTATCGATATCGGTTGCAATAATACGTACCGGCGGTGTCAGAGTATTGAACGCCTCGCATGCAGTCATCGCAATCGAATACGGCTCTTCGCCAGTCGATGCAGCGGAGCACCAGATTTCGATCGGTTCTTTAATTTTTTTCAGATGCTCGGCAAGAATCGGGAAATGATGTGCCTCGCGAAAGAATGAAGTGAGATTGGTTGTCAGTGCGTTGGTAAACGCTTCCCACTCTTCATCGTTGCCACCTTGTTCAAGCTGGTCCAGGTAGCTGACAAACGAGCCGATACCCGTCGCACGCAGGCGACGGGCCAAACGGCTGTAAACCATTTCCTGCTTGCTCTCGGCCAAAGCGATGCCGGCTCTTTTATATATAAGAGCCCGCACTCGTTCAAAATCACGAGCTGTAAACTCGAACTCTTTGGAGCCTTCCGATCTGATCTGAGAAGTCACTTTCATACTGCCGATTTCCCTTTCGCCTGTTGCATATCACGCTAGCTGAATATGCGTCTTTCAATAACCATACACGCGACTGTTTGCGCAGCCTTGTTCTGCTCGCTCACACGGCAATTTTTATTTCAACGATTACGCTGCAATTTTTTCAATCAAACCCATCTCTGTGCTGGACATCAATTTATCGATATCCACCAGAATCAGCATGCGCTCATCCAAGGTACCCAAACCGATCAAGTAATCGGTATTGAAGGCCGTACCCATTTCCGGTGCTGGTTTGATTTGCTCAGGTGACAAAGTAATCACGTCTGAAACACTATCCACCACCATGCCAACTACGCGGCCGCCGATATTGAGAATAATCACGACTGTAAATTGATCGTAGGTCGGCTCACCCAGATTGAATTTGATACGCATATCGACGATAGGCACAATGATGCCGCGCAGATTGACCACACCTTTGACAAACTCCGGCGCATTCGCAATGCGTGTCACTGCTTCATAACCGCGGATTTCCTGAACTTTCAGGATGTCGATGCCGTACTCTTCCTTGCCTAGCGTAAACGCCAGAAACTCGTTGCCGTTTTCAGCACCAGTTGTATTGTTTTGTATGTTGTGAATCATAGTGATTCTCCTCCTCAGGAATAAATGGATTCGTCATTCAATTGACGGCTTGAACGTAGTAATGCTGCAACATCGATAATCAGCGATACGCCACCGTCACCGAGAATTGTGGCTCCTGATATTCCTGCCACCTTACGATAATTCGATTCGATATTTTTGACTACAACTTGTTGCTGCCCAACCAGGTCATCGACAAACAAAGCTGCTTTTCGCCCCTCTGACTCCAGGATAACAACGATGCCTTCAGACGGATCGGTAAAACGTGGTTCGATGTTGAACATTTTATAAAGCGGGATCAAAGGCAAATAATCGCCACGCACTTTGACCACCTGCCCTTGCCCACTGATTTCTTTCACATCGAGCAATTCCGGTTGCAGCGATTCCACGACATAACCGAGCGGGAGAATATAAATTTCATCTCCAACCTTGATCGACATGCCATCCAGAATAGCCAGCGTCAACGGTAGAGAAATTGATATCGTCGTGCCATAGCCTTTACTGGAACGGATATCGACCACTCCACCCATTGCGGTGATGTTCCGTTTGACGACGTCCATGCCAACTCCGCGGCCGGACACATCGGTTACTGCTTCAGCCGTCGAGAAACCAGGCGCAAAAATCAATTGCCAAACTTCTTCATCCGGCAAGTCATCCGATACCGGCATGCCTTGTTGCTTGGCTTTAGCCAGGATACGATCGCGATTCAAACCACCACCATCATCACTGACTTCAATGATGATATTGCCGCCTTGATGACCGGCGGAAAGAGAGAGCTGACCGGATGCCGCTTTGCCCGCAGCCAAGCGCGCTTCCGGCATTTCAATACCGTGATCAATACTGTTACGTACCAAATGTGTCAGCGGATCGACAATGCGCTCAATCAGACCTTTGTCCAATTCAGTTGCCGCACCATGCGTCACAAACTCCACCTTCTTGCCCAGCTTCGTTGCCAGATCGCGCACCATGCGCGGAAAGCGCGAAAACACATAATCCATAGGCATCATGCGTATCGACATGACTGCCTCTTGCAGATCGCGCGTATTACGCGTCAACTGCGATACGCTATTCAACAAACGCTCATGCAGCATCGGATCAAGCGAGCCAGTTCGTTGTTCTATCATCGCTTGCGTGATGACCAGCTCTCCCACCAAATTGATCAGTTGATCGACTTTTTCTATGCCCACGCGTATCGATGATGATTCCGCGCTGACATTCATCTTGTCGGCGTCACGCTTGACTGCAGGCTTCTTATCCGTCGCTGCGGCCGCATGCACTTCTTCTACCGCCAGCGCATTCCCTTTTTCATCATCCTGCTCAGCTGTATCTTTATTGACAGGCTCAGGCAAAGGCAATGGAACAAACGGCGCAAAGAATCCATAACCTTGCGCGTTCTCGGCAATAGTCGAGTGCAAGGGTTCGAAGAAACCATAACCCTGCTCCTCTTCATTGCGGCTGCGATCATCAATCGACTGATGCACGCCTTTGATGACAGCCTCTTCCGTAATCTTCAAATCTTGCGGATCAAGAATGAAAGAGCAAATCGCGATAATGTCGTCGACACCTTCTTGCGTGCTCAGCGTAAATACTGCGCGTTGATCCGGCAGCACATCACGTTGGATTTCACCCAGTAAACCCAACTCTGCAGCCAGCGCATCAACATCGCGTGCAGTAGTTACTGGCAACTCAATCCGGAAGCGACGATCTGTCTGTGCTGCGCTTGTCTTGCCATGCGAAGCAGATGTACTCGACGCCGCAGCTGGTGCCGGCGACGCATCCTGCGATAGTGACTCCAGCAACACGCGGATATCAGCGACAGCATCCAGATCGACTGGTGTATGCAAGCGATGACCATCCAGCTGCATTTTCAACACATCTTTTGCCGAGAGAAATGCGTCGACATGTTCAGCCATCAATACCATCTCACCCTTGCGTATGCGATCCAGCAAGGTTTCCAGTACGTGCGTTACTTCCGTTAAATCGGTGATGCCAAACGTGGCAGCGCCACCTTTGATCGAGTGCGCAGCACGAAAGATGGCATTCAAGTCCTCTGCATCAGGGGCTGAGACGTCAACCGCCAGCAACAGCTTTTCCATCTCGGCCAGTAGTTCTTCCGTCTCGTCGAAAAAAACCTGGAAGAACTGACTCATATCGATGGTCATCGTTCCACTCCGTAGTCTGCGCTCTTGATGATGTCCCTGCTCATGGCGTACCTTAACCGATCACTTTTTTGACAACTTCAGTCAATCGCTGCGGATCAAATGGTTTTACCAGCCAACCGTTTGCACCGGCTGCACGTCCTTTTGCTTTCATCTCGTCACTAGACTCCGTCGTCAAGACGAGAATCGGTATTTTTTGATAAGTCGACAAGGCTCGCAATGAGCGAATCAAGGTGAAGCCATCCATGCGTGGCATATTTTGATCGGTCAACACCAGATCGAAAACCTGCGTCTTCGCCTTCTCCAGACCATCTTGTCCATCAACAGCTTCCGTCACCTGATAGCCGGCAGCCCTCAAACTGAAGACCACCATTTGTCGCAATGAACCCGAATCATCGACTGCCAATATTGTCTTTACCATCTTTACTCCTGCTCACTTTCGTTTCAGGCTTGTACACCCGGTTATCTAAATTTTAGTAGCGTGCTTAAAACAATTCGATATCGCCGCTTTCCATGTGCGTCTGGCACACGGCTTTCCACAATTCTTTTTCCAGATTACTGCTTTGCGTTCTCAGTGTTTCATTGACCTTAGTCAGCAACGCGATCACTCTTTCGTTGTCCGCATCCACAGACATCCCAGCGCTATCCGTATCCAGCATTTCCAGCACATCACGGAATCCAATGACTCTGCGCATCGCGCGACCAATCAATTGATTCGTCATATCTTGAAACTGCAGACCAGTCACAGCAGCGTTCACATGTTGATCAAGCTGGACTGAATTATCTTGCAACTCCGACATGACCTGAGGTGAAACAGCAGCTTGTTCTATGAGCGCATCAACAATCTGCTGCTGCGCAGCCACTGTCGCATGAATTGCCATGAAACTCGCACTCAGCTTTTCAATTGCTTCACTCAGCAAAATATTCGTCTGAATCAGGTCTGTTTCGATTTCTGTCAGATGTTGACCTCCATGATCTGACAGTCCAGATAATAGATCCTTTATTTGCAGCGCCAACGAATTTTGTATTGTCATGGGGAATACCCGGTCATCATTTTCGTTCACTTACAATCCATGCTCTACTTATCTTGCTACAGGAGTAGGCGCTGCAGCTGGAACAGGCGGTTTCACTTCGGATAAATTGGCGCCGGCTTCCACCGCATCTTTCGCACTTTCCTTATCTGCCACTTCAACCATCCGGTTTTCTTGCGTGATGGAGTCTTCTGTTTTCTTGTTCATCACGATAATGCTAATGCGGCGATTAATTGGATTGAGCGGATCTTTGGTATCAAAGAGCACAGCAGATGACAGGCCGACAACACGCAAAACCTTGGTTTCTTCCATCCCGCCGGCGACCAGTTCGCGACGTGAAGCATTGGCACGATCAGATGAAAGCTCCCAGTTGCTGTAGCTTTTTTCACCGCTGGAATATGGGGTTGCGTCCGTGTGTCCGGACAAACTAATTCTGTTTGGAATATCGTTGAGCGTCTTGGCGATCTCATGCAGGATCACCTTGGTATACGGTTGTAACTCGGCTCTTGCCAATGCAAACATCGGCCGATTTTTTTCATCAACGATTTGGATGCGCAAACCTTCAGTCGTGATATCAATCAGGAGTTGATTTTTATACTGCTTCAGACCGGGAATTGTTTCGATTGCACGCTCGATACGCTCTTTCAATGCCTTGAGCCGATCGACTTCTCTGCGCTCCAGCTCTGCCTCAGCAGCCTTCAGGTTGAAGTTTTTTGCAGGAGTCAGGTCTTCGCCTTTTTTCTGTTGGCCATCGATGCGGGTCATGTCTTTACCACCGCCCTTGATGACACTTGAGCTATCGCCACTGCCAGAACCACCGGCCATTGCCACCTTCAAAGGTGTGCTGAAGTAGTCGGCGATGCCTTGCAGATCGCCTTTAGTTGTCGAGCCCAACAACCACATCAACAGAAAGAACGCCATCATCGCCGTGACGAAATCGGCGTAAGCAATCTTCCAGGCGCCGCCATGATGGCCGCCCCCGGATTTTTTAATGCGCTTAACAATAATGGGACGGAGTCCTTCGTCAGCCATGCCAGTCTCCGTTAGATTGCGTGTGTTCTTGTGATTTGATGGTGAGGAATCGGTTTATTTTGTTTTCGACTGTCTGATGTGTTCTTCCAACTCACTAAAGGAAGGACGTTCAGTAGAGAACAATACTTTGCGACCGAATTCCACTGCCAGCGCTGGCGCATAGCCATTCAAACTCGCGAGCAATGTCACTTTGACGCATTGGAATACTTTCGAAGATTCATGCAACTTCTGTTCCAATACGCTAGACAGCGGAGAAACAAAACCGTAGGAAAGCAAAATACCGAGGAAAGTACCAACCAGCGCATTAGCAATCAAAATACCTAATTCTGCCGGTGGCAAACCAACCGATGCCATCGTATGCACCACGCCCATCACAGCAGCAACAATACCGAACGCAGGTAAACCATCACCGATTTTGGCTATGCAGTGGACCGGGACTTCGCCTTCAGCATGGTGCGTATCGATCTCGTTATCCATCAGATTTTCAATCTGAAAGGCATCCATATTGCCCGACACCATGAGCCGCAAATAGTCGGTCATGAATTCAATAATGTGGTGATCGGCCAGAACCGTTGGGTATTTGGTGAAAATGGCGCTTTCTTCCGGTGAGTCGATATCGCCCTCAATCGACATCAAACCTTCCTTGCGCACTTTGGTGAGAATTTCAAACAAAAGCGTCATCAGTTCCATATACAAGCTTTTTGTATATTTGGAACCTTTAAAAACGTTAGGCAGCGCTTTTAATGTTGCCTTGATTGCCTTGCCGTTATTCCCAACGAAGAATGCGCCAACAGCCGCGCCGCCGATCATCAACAATTCGATAGGCTGTAACAATGACGCCAGATGTCCACCTGCCAACGCAAAACCACCGAAGACCGATAGCACTACAGCCAAATATCCAATAATGACTAACAAGTGCGCTTACTCCGTTCTTAGGGTTAGGGTGCCATTATTGCCTTAACAATTGCTTATATGCAACCGCCATGGCACTGCACCTGTTGTATCAGGGTTGAAATTGAACACTTACGCGCTCATACACGTTCAACGGCCTGAATCCTTGGAACTTGAGTTATTTTGGTGCGCAACTGCTTGAAATAAACTTTAGATATGCCAGACGTAAAGCTCAGGGCCATTTGCCTCCGGCGATACGATGACATGAGGCATCACATTTGGGATAAGAAACTCATAACTGAGTAGCATGGTGCCGGGACGCATTTCTGATTTTGCCTTTGTCCACAACGCAGGCATGGCAACCGGTGATAAATAGGCGAACACGACATCATAATCGGCAAAATTCAGCCGTCCGTAATCACCTCTTTCGAAACGCGCCGAACTACCGGCCAACCGCGCCCGTACTACGCTCACCAACCATGGCAACGGCGCAATCTCGGCACCGACAAATCGACTTTCCGGGCGCCGTTTGGCCAAATCCAAGACCAATCCACCCAATCCGCTACCAACATCAATGAAGTGAAGCTCTTTATAAGACGGCAGCAACTTGGCGACCGCTTCCCACGTCGATAAGCGAGATGGATAAAACGGGACCTGAGTACGAAACGTAGTCCAGTACAGGCAAAGGAAGAAAAGAAAAGCAGCAAGAAAAAGAGAAGGAGGCAACTGCCAGGACAAAGCCAGCACCAGCACGAGAGGAAACAAAAATTGAATCGCGAGCCACCACGGCGCCAATCCGCGCCACCAGGCAAGACCAGCAGCAATCGCGCCTTGCAGCAGCGCGACAATCAGGATATTCATACCCCAACCGAATATCGCGCCGATACCACGCGCAATAAGCAATACGATAAAAAACGAGATGATTTGAAACAGGAGGGCTTGTACTGCAGGTATCTGGAATACTGCTTTAAGAGGCGCCGACTTTGCGCCGGAGCGCCCCACTTTCTTCACACAGACACTCTTTTCAAGAAATAAACGATCCGATCAAGCTGCCAGCAAATTTGCGGCTGCTTTGGCGCGTTTGGTTTTACCTGCTCTGGATGGCATGTGGCACAAGCCACAAGTGTAATTTGCATTCAAGTCCAGACGGTGCACAACAAAGTGTCCACCGCATTCGCTGCAACATGCAGTCGCCAGCATTTTACTATCGAAGAAGCGTACGAGGGTCCAGGCACGCGTCAAAGACAAAACCGGCTCGCCATCTGCACCCAACTCAACCTGTTCTTGATACAGCTTGTATGCTTTCATCACTGCCTGGATACCGGAAATCTGCGCATGTTCGACCAGGTATTTGTGAATACCCATAAACAATGAAGAATGAATATTCGGCTGCCAGGTAATGAACCAATCAGTCGAAAATGGCAGCATGCCTTTTGGCGGCGAAACACCGCGCAATTCTTTATACAGCTTCAGCAAGCGTTCGCGCGAAAGCGAAGTTTCCGATTCCAGCAATTGAAGTCTTGCGCCCAAATTGATGAGCTCGATTGCAAGTTGAATTTCCTGGGATTCTGTCACTACGCTTTTCTTGGCCATTTTCTCGCTCGCTTCTTAATAATTACGACAACACGATCAGTGATGATGACTTAAGCGATTTGTTCAACTGCTTGTCCAGCCATCAAGATGGCAGCATGCGAATGCGCCAACGAGCGATCTTTATTGTAATTAGTCAGCATGCCGAGGATGGCGCCGTCGTCGAAACGAAAACGGGCAAGCATCATATTGGCACCGGCGAGTTTCAGGATTTGCGAATTGTTCATGCCTTCGATCAAATCAGCGATTTCATTGCTAATTCCCAAACGGAAGATCGCGGTCGCTTTGTCGGAACGGATCATTTGTTGTGCAAGCATTAAGTAACCCAGATTAGCGTCACGAATTTCAGCAATGATGTCGTTATTGGTCATGTTATCCCCTGAGCTGTGAATTTCCTGGCAGCAATGTGTGAGCCAGTGAATGCATTCTGAAGGGGGAAACAAATGGCTGGAATAGGCACTATTCTGTATTTTTATACAGAGCAGACGACAATAGGCCGGTAGGCGTTTGTCTTACAAACGTCGACCAGCATTCGATACGCCCTCACATGAAATGAGGCGGAGAGCGGCTTGCATATTGCATCTGAGCATTAAATCTCTGTTCAGATGTTGCTTTTAAAAAAGCATGTTTTGAGGCAATTTTTCTTGATTCCGGGGATACAGAATTTTCAAAAAAATCAGCTCAAGAGACAAAAAAATGAACTTCTTTCGCCCCTCTTGTCTCTTTAACGGCACGTTTTTGCAGAACTTTAGGGTTCAAACAAAATATTTATTAAAAATTTTAGAAGCAAAAAAATTAATAAAGCACCGCTATCTGATTTTGATAACGGCAGTGGAAAGCAGAACTTTAGGGTTGGATTGAAATAAATTTGATTTATTTTCGATTTATTACAAATTAATTATCAAAGTGATACTTATATTGCTCGTGCGAGCCTCCTCTTGCGAATTGTCGAACTACAAATTGATAATTAAGCAATTGAAGCACTCACCAAGCAATGTCGCCAGCAGCGCAAAATCTGGTATTGTTATTCCACCCTCAACCCAAAGGAGACTCTTATGGATTTGGTAGAAAAATTCGATGCCAAAGGAAAGACCGGTGCCGCTTACCACGTTGAGGTTTATCAAACTCCAATCGCCGCACTGGACCCAGATTTACTTCCTGGCGCCAAAACCTATAAGTTGGCAGATGGACGCGCGCTGGATCCACTATCCGATGCTAAATTCAAAATTGTTCAAACCGGAGAAAAAATTTACAGGCTTTAATACATCCAGAACTTCTTCAGTTGAGTAAATCGATCACGTTTTTGGAAAATTAACTCCGCAGAGCAGACGCCATCATTCAGCTGCGACTACTCTCTCCTTACGATACATAACAAAAAGCCCGCATCATGACGATGCGGGCTTTTTTACATGGCTTGGCGAACTGATTCGGTTCGCTCTTTTAAGAAATTAGAAATACTGTTCGACGATTTCGCCAAATGCAGCTTCTGCAGACATTCCTTTTTTCATCAGATTGGTAATCTCTTGCGAATAAGTGCGGATGTCTTCTGGCAAAGTCTTCACATTGTTTTTGAAGTATTCATATTTCTGAATATCGATCAGATCGCCAGGCCTTACCGCAGGAGCGCCGCTATTGCGACTGGTGCTACGCACAGCACGCGTGGTTGTAACGACCCGCTTTACGCCTACATTGGCTATTGCAGCCTGAATTTGATCCAGCGTGTATACCTTGGTAGCGTTGGCACCGACAAACTCATCTTCTGCTGGATGCAGCAAATGATTATTGCTGTCGAACGCCATTTTCTTTTCAAAATTATTGATGACCTGGTAGTGCGGCTTTTGCCCTGGTCCGTTTAATGCAAACTGTACGCGATCGCCATATGAGCTCATCTGCGTTACAACATCCTTCAGGTAATCCGCTGTCAGCGTGTCCATCTTGCCGTCCCAGCGCTTCGTTCTCTTCGTGTTCAAAATGCGTACTTCCAGTAAAGGTGACTTCATCCAATTCGACTAAAGAAAAAAAGCCCTTGATTTTCATCAAGGGCTTTCAATTCTTGGAGGAGGCGGTGGGAGTCGAACCCACGATACAGGTTTAAGCCCATATGCTTCCTTAGCAGGGAAGTGCCTTCGACCACTCGGCCACGCCTCCACATTACTTCAACAACGTTAATTGCCCGTCATTGAAAGGTTCAGCATCATAACTTTTCAAGCATAACTGGTCAACCCAAACTATGCAATTTGCTATGACTTAATTGTTTTTTTCCAGATCAAAAGTTTTATGCAATGCGCGAACAGCCAATTCCATGTATTTTTCATCGATCAAAACAGAAATCTTGATTTCCGAAGTCGAGATCATTTGGATATTAATGCCCTCTTCCGACAAAGTACGGAACATTTGCGATGCGATGCCAACATGACTACGCATGCCAACACCAACTACGGATACTTTCGACACTTTGGTATCGCCCAAAATACTGGCAGCACCGATATGTGCTTTCACGCTTTCATTCAGCACATCCACTGCCTTGGCATAATCACCACGTGGCACGGTGAAGGTGAAATCTGTTTTGCCGTCGACTGACTGGTTTTGGATGATCATGTCGACTTCAATATTGGCCGCTGCGATCGGGCCAAGGATTTGATAAGCGATACCTGGACGATCTGGTACGCCCAATACTGTGATCTTCGCTTCATCGCGATTAAATGCGATACCGGTGATAGCGGCTTGTTCCATATTTGTATCTTCCTCAAACGAAATCAGTGTGCCGGATTTTGCTTCTTCTTCCAGCGACATCATAGGGTCGGTCAGCGACGACAATACGCGAGTCGGCATCTTATAGTTACCGGCAAATTCGACGGAGCGAATTTGCAGCACTTTCGAGCCGAGCGATGCCATTTCGAGCATCTCTTCAAACGTAACGGTATTCAGGCGACGTGCTTCTGACACAACACGTGGATCAGTCGTGTACACGCCGTCAACGTCGGTGTAAATCAGGCATTCCTGCGCTTGCAACGCGACTGCCACAGCGACAGCAGAAGTATCCGAGCCGCCACGTCCGAGCGTTGCGATATTGCCCTCATCATCCACACCTTGGAAGCCGGTAATGATGACGATGCGACCTGCATCCAGATCTTTTTTTACTTTGACGTCATCAATCGATTGAATGCGCGCTTTAGTAAAAGCGGAATCAGTCTTGATCGCGACTTGCCAGCCGGCATACGACACGGCTTCCTTACCGATCGATTGCAAAGCCATTGCCAGCAAGGCGACAGAAACCTGCTCGCCGGTCGAAGCCAACATATCCAGTTCGCGTGGATTCGGTTGTGGCATCAACTCTTTAGCCAATCCGATCAAACGATTTGTTTCGCCAGACATTGCCGATGGCACTACAACGATTTGATAACCAGCGTCATGCCATTTAGCGACGCGTCTGGCGACATTCTTGATGCGCTCGGTGGAGCCCATCGATGTACCGCCGTATTTGTGAACGATTAAAGCCATAAGGGTAGCGGAGAGCGCTTGAAAAATGAAAAAAGCGTTAAAAATCAACCCTCGACTTTACAGCTTACAGCGCAGAATGACAAGTACAGGACGGCTACATCATCGCATTCTGCTTATCAAAACAGCCAGAATACGATGATGAAACACAATTATCTCTGATCGAATTGCCAACGCAATTGAATGTGGGCACCAGTCTCGGTACTAAGTTGATGGCAGTCCATGCCAATTCCCGCAGCAAATAGCAATTGCTTGTCTGCAAAAATCAGCGGCAAACGTTCGCGTTCCCATGCAGGAACGTCACAAGCTTGATAGTGGTATTTCAAACTTTTGGTCGGACGATTCCAGGCCGGTTTCAAACGCTCTCCACCGCTGCGCAACTGTATCGTCAACGCTTGCGCACTCAACCACTCTGCTGCTATGCCCTGCTCTGCTGTTTCGAAGAACATGGTGCCGCCGAATTCGGCAAAGTGCATCTCCGCTTCGCCGTTCCAGCGAAAAGCCAGCGGCACTTGCTCCAGCATTGCTGGAGCAAGTTTCGGCGTGATGAACACCAAATCACGATGCCGTCGAATATGACAGTCTGCATGTGTGACGCACAACTGCGCATCATGTTTGGCTTCCAGTAATTGCGAGCGCATTTCATTGAGCCAGGAAGTCGATGGCATGCGTACACCGCGCGAACCGAACCAGTAGCGCAACATGTTATCGATACGATCTGAGCTGAACTGTTTTAATTTGGAGATATCAAGGCACTCGCCATCCAAACAGATGTGCAAATCCTGTGCTGCCAATTCGATCAACAAACGCTGCGCCGATTGCGCATGCTGCGCGGTTCGCGCAAAACGTTGCTGAAAACCAGGAAAATGCTGTTCCAAAGTTGGCATCACCTGATGACGCAAAGCATTACGTGCATAGCGAGGATCGAGATTCGATTCATCTTCGACAAACTGGATTGCATGAGCTGTAACGTATGCCTGCAAATCCAGACGCGCTACCTGCAGCAGAGGACGCCCCATCAGCAAACTGGCATTACTCAATAAATCCGCTGCATGATTCGCACTATCCATACCGGATAAGCCAGCTACACCAGAACCACGCAACAATTGCAGCAATACCGTTTCTGCTTGGTCATCCTGATGATGTGCAGTCAACAGCAAGGGAACTTCGTGTGCACTGCACATCTCACCCAAAGCAGCGTAGCGACTTAGCCTTGCAGCTTCTTCGATGCCGTTTTTTTCTTTCTTACCAATTTGCACCTTGCGCGCATCAAAGCTAATGCCTAATGCTGCACACTGTTGCTGACAATGCGCCAGCCAGTGATCGGCATTTGGACTCAAACCATGATGAACATGGAAGGCAAAAATTTCTATCTGCTGCGACTGCGCATACGCATGCAACAAATGCAGTAGCGCTGCGGAATCCAATCCGCCGCTATAGGCAACTGCAATTTTCGGTATGGCAACGCCGGAAAGAGAAACGCGCGTCCGGATCTCCCCTAACGCGCGTTCAAATTCACCTTGCATAGACGCAGTTTCTTTATTCGTCACGCATCATTCCGGTGTGTTGAGCTCTTTGAATTTACCGTAGCTCATCAATTTTTCATGGCGTGCTGCCAAGAGGTCCTTGGTTTTCACACCTTGGAATTGACGCACGGTATCAGCCAATGCACGCTTGACCAATGCAGCCATCTGCTTAGGATCGCGATGTGCACCACCCAAAGGTTCATTAATGATCTTGTCAATCAAGCCCATTGCTTTCAAACGATGCGCAGTCAAGCCTAAAGCTTCCGCAGCATCAGATGCGCGTTCTGCAGACTTCCACAGAATCGATGCACAACCTTCTGGCGAGATCACCGAATAAGTCGAGTATTGCAGCATCAAGACCGCATCGCCGACTGCAATCGCCAGCGCGCCGCCGGAGCCGCCTTCGCCGATGATGGTTGCAATCAGCGGTACTTTCAATTCGGCCATGACGTACAGATTGTGGCCAATCGCTTCCGACTGTCCGCGCTCTTCAGCATCAATACCTGGGAAAGCACCTGGCGTATCGACAAAAGTGAATACTGGCAGACCGAATTTCTCGGCCAGCTTCATCAGACGCATCGCCTTACGATAGCCCTCTGGTTTCGGCATACCGAAGTTACGCATGCTGCGCTCTTTAGTATCTCGACCTTTTTGATGACCAATGACCATACATGGCATGCCATTGAAGCGCGCCAGACCACCGACGATGGACAGATCGTCCGCATAGCTGCGGTCGCCGTGCAATTCGTGGAAGTCGGTGAAGATTTCATTCACATAATCCATGGTGTATGGACGTTGTGGATGACGTGCAATCTGGGACACTTGCCACGGCGTAAGCTTGGCGTAGATATCCTTGGTCAGTTGCTGGCTCTTCTTCGACAGACGATCTATCTCTTCCGAGATATCAACTGCAGAGTCATCTTGTACAAAGCGCAGCTCTTCGATCTTGGAATCGAGTTCTGCAATCGGCTGTTCAAAGCCGAGGAAAGTCGTTTTACTCATCGTGCACCCTTTTGATTCAACACGCGGTGGATTTCGTATCTCTACCTAGTTTGTTGCCGCTACCGAGTCCAGACTGCGCCATAAATACCAGGTCGCAACAGTACGGTAAGGCTCCCAGTTGGCGGCAACTTCTCGCGCATCGCTACGAGAAACTGGCTCGCCAGAAAAATAGTTAAGGCTAATGCCAGCCAGCAGACCAAGGTCGTCCAGCGGCAAAATATTCGGTCGGAGCAGATTAAATATCAAAAACATCTCCGCTGTCCAGCGTCCGATACCGCGAATTTGAATTAACTCTGCGATAACGTCTTCATCTTCCATCTCGGCCCACTTGTCATAATTGACACGTTTTGCCTTGAAATGGTCGGCCAGATCGAAAATATACTCTGCTTTACGCTTGGATAAGCCACAAGTTGCCAGCTTGTCACCAGCCTTGATAACCTGCGCCGGCGTGCATTTTGGACAAACTTCCAGGAAACGCTGCCAGACCGAGTCGGCTGCTTTTGTCGAAATTTGTTGCCCTATGATAGAACGTGCCAATGTGGAAAATGGCTCACCTCGGCTAACCAGATGCAAATCGCCAAACTGCGGGATCAGCTTGCGCATAATACGGTCGCGCTTCATCAGCTCGACCTTGGCATCCTCCCAGTAGACTGGCAGGATACGCATTTCTTCAGTGGAAATCGTTTTCCCCATCAGATCAAGCCCTTCGCCATTCAGTCACTCCACCCGGTTTATCTTCCAGGATGATGCCTTTTTCCAGCAGTTCGGCACGAATGCGATCCGCTTCGGCAAAATTCTTTGCTTTTTTTGCATTGACGCGTGCGGCAATTTGCTCGATGACAAATGTTTCCATATCGCCACCATCCTCATTGGCCAGTCCGGCATGCAAAAATTGCTGGGCCGGGCGCTGCAAGAGACCGACTATACCAGCGAGTCCGACCAGTTGGCGCGCCAAAGCAGGTGATTTTGTTTTATTGATTTCATTTGCCAATTCAAACAACACGGCAACCGCCAGTGGTGTATTGAAATCGTCATTCATTGCTTCCGCAAAGCGCACTGCATGCGCTTCCGTCATATCCAGCGGTGAATTATCCGACACTACATCCTTGAGCGCGGTATACATACGCGTCAGTGCATTGCGTGCATCATCCAGATGCGCATCGGAATAATTGAGCTGACTGCGGTAATGCGCGCGCAGGATAAAGAAGCGCACGACTTCGGAATCGTATTTTGCTAATACTTCGCGGATGGTGAAAAAGTTGCCCAGCGATTTCGACATCTTTTCATTATCGACACGCACAAAGCCGTTGTGCATCCAGTAGTTGACGAAGGTATGCTGGTTCGCACCTTCGGACTGGGCAATTTCATTCTCGTGATGCGGGAATTGCAGATCGGCACCACCGCCGTGAATATCAAATTGTTCGCCCAGCAATTCACACGCCATGGCCGAGCACTCGATATGCCAGCCCGGACGGCCACTGCCCCACTTGGAAGACCACTTCACTTCTTCCGGTTCAGATTCTTTCGATGACTTCCACAAGACGAAATCCAACGGATCGCGCTTGCCGGTATTCACATCGACGCGCTCACCGGCGCGCAAATCATCCAGCGATTTGCCCGACAGTTTGCCGTAACCGGGAAAGTCACGGACTGAATAGTTCACATCACCATCAGATGATTTATAAGCGAGACCGTTACGTTCCAAGGCTTCAATCAGGCCCAGCATCTGTGGCACATAATTGGTTGCGCGTGGTTCGTGATCTGGTTTCTGTACGCCCAGAGCTACAGCATCTTCATCCATCGCGTCGATGAAACGCTGTGTCAGCGCAGAAATGGAAACGCCGTTTTCGGCGGCACGCTTGATGATCTTGTCATCAATGTCGGTGATGTTGCGAACATAAGTCACTTCGTAGTTCGAAGCACGCAACCAGCGTTGCACCAAGTCGAACACCACCATCACGCGTGCGTGTCCGATATGACAATAGTCATATACCGTCATCCCGCACACATACATGCGGACTTTGCCCGGTTCAATAGGAGTAAACGGCTGCTTCTCACGCGCCAGCGTATTGTAGATCTTCAGGGCACTCATGAATGGTTGTCTGTTTCGGCTAAGATTTGTCACAAGACTGGCTGCGCATCGCCATTTACACGCATCAGCAACTCCGGGTCGCAGCTACGGCGACGCCGCCAAAACACTTAGTCATACTTCTTTTTGATAAAATGCACGTTTTCGCGGCAGTATAGCATTGATAAAAAGCGTAACCGCCGACCAAATTTGTTATCGAAGCAACAGTCAGTGGCGTATCGATTTTTATTTTTACGTTTCCCAGCTTCGATAAAATCGGCACAAAATTCAAGAAACATCTATAACTAAGCCGCAAGCGGGACGGCATAATATGACAGTGCGCACGATCACGCAACCAGACTAGGGATTGAATATTAATTCATCATCATTATCATGAATGATGTTCCGTACGCTGCAAACTACTCATCTTCATTTAAACGAAAGAAGCTCGAATGAAATTTTCCCGTCGCCAAGCCATGACTATGGTTGCAGCAATATCACTGTCAGGCATGTTGCAACTTGCACATGCAGCAGATGCACCACAAGTATTATTGAAAACAAATATGGGCGATATCGTGCTGGAACTGAATCAGGAAAAAGCACCGAAATCAGTAGAGAACTTTGTACAGTATGTAAAAAGCGGCCAGTACAATGGCACCATTTTCCACCGTGTGATCGATGGCTTCATGATCCAAGGCGGCGGCTTCGATAAAGACATGAAAGAAAAAGCGACACGTGCGCCTATCCAGAACGAAGCAGCGAATGGTCTGAAGAATGACATCTATACGATTGCGATGGCACGTACCAGCTCACCGCACTCGGCAACCGCACAATTCTTTATCAACACCGCCAACAACAGCATGCTGAACTATCCTAGCCGTGATGGTTGGGGTTATGCGGTCTTTGGCAAAGTCATCAAAGGCACCGAAGTCGTCGACAAGATCAAGAACGTCAGCACCGGCAATCGCGGCGGCCATCAAAACGTACCGACCACACCAGTGATCATTGAATCTGCTTCTATCGTTAATTAATTTTCATCACCGTTTTTATCACCCTACATTTATCAAGGAATAATATGGCAGTCCTCCTCACCACCAATCACGGCAACATCACTATCGAACTCGACGCAGAAAAAGCGCCGAAGACAGTCGAAAACTTCCTCGCCTACGTTAATTCGGGCCACTACGCTGGCACCATTTTCCATCGCGTAATCGATGGCTTCATGATCCAGGGCGGCGGCTTTGAGCCAGGCATGAAACAAAAACCAACCAACGAACCAGTTGAAAATGAAGCCAAGAACGGCCTCAAAAACGATGTGTACACCTTGGCTATGGCACGTACTTCGGCACCACACTCCGCTTCCGCACAGTTCTTCATCAACATCAACAACAACACCTTCCTCGACTATCCAGGACAAGATGGCTGGGGTTACTGCGTATTCGGCAAAGTAATCGATGGCACCGATGTCGTTGAAAAAATCAAAGCGGTCAAAACAACACGTAGCGGCATGTTTGCCGACGTACCAGTAGAAGACGTGATCATCGAAAAAGCTGAAGTTATCTAAGCATCGCTTCCGCACAGCCATCGTCGATGCATGATATGACCGCCTCTTTATCCTCTGCTTCGACGAATCAAGCGCAGCCTGAAACGGCTGCGCTTTTTATTTCCGATTTGCATTTACAGGCAGCAATGCCACGTACCACGCAGGCATTCTTCGATTTCCTGCAACATCAAGCTACGAAAACAAAACAGTTGTATTTGCTCGGCGACATCTTCGAAGCATGGGCTGGTGATGATGACATCGCCGATCCATTCAATCAGCAAGTCGTCAATGAATTAAAGAAGGTCAGTGCAAGCGGTGTAGCCATATTCTGGATCGCAGGTAATCGCGACTTTCTGGTCGGCGGACAATTTGCAGAAACAACTGGCATCACTCTGCTATCCGATCCCTTTGTCACCACCATTGCAGGTCGTTTGATCGTGCTCACACATGGTGATGCGTATTGCACCGATGATGCGGCGTACATGCAGTTTCGCGCGCAAGTGCGACAAGCTGAGTGGCAACAAAATTTTCTCGCCTTGCCGCTCTCTCAACGCAAAGCAATTATCGAAAATCTGCGTGCAGGAAGCCGTGCCGCGCAACGAGAAAAGTCTTACGACATCATGGATGTCAACGCGACTGCGATCGCAGAGCTATTCGAACAAACCGCAACAGCGACCATGATTCATGGTCACACACACAGACCTGCTCGCCATGACTATCAAGAAGATGGCAAGATGCGTGTACGCTATGTACTGTCTGATTGGGATCTGGATGATGCCACCACGCCACGTGGTGACTGGCTAGCCATCGATACGGCTGGAGAAATCCGTCGTTTTAACTTGGATGGACTTGAAGTCGGCGACTAATTTTTGCGCCCGGCTTCAAGCCCGTCATTGATTATTCAAACTGCTGTTTGAATTGCTGAAACTGCGCAGACAGCGCAGCAACCTCTTGCCTTAGAGCAGCAACTTCTGCTTCCAACTGCGCAACCCTATCCTGCCGACTCACATTGTTTGCCATACTACTTGCTGAACTTGAGGCAGTTTCACTCGACTCAGGAAAGACTTCTCCCGATAGCAGCGGTGCATAACGCGCCTCTTTGGTTCCTGGTGTACGAGACAAGCGGGCAACCAAAGGCGGATATTTATCGATCAGGAATTGCAACGCTGCTTCCACATCCGCAATCGCAGCAAACTCATGCAAGCGACCTGAGCGCGTACGAATCTCGCCAGCAGTCTGGATCCCACGCAACATCAAAACCGTCAGAACAGCCAATTTATCCTGCTCCAGCGACCATTTCATGCGCAGTCTGTGCTGATACTTGGTGACACGCGCGCCTGCCTGATTAACTTCAGCAACGAACTTGCTTTCTATCAGACGTTGCAAAATGCCTTGAACGTCCTCTTCAGTCAGCGCCATCACCGGATCACGACTCGTCAATTGATTGCAGCCGTTGGTCAGTGCATTGATGGACATAGGATAGGCATCCGGCGTCAATGCTTCCTTTTCTGCCAGTACTGCCAACACACGGATTTCGCCGGCATCGAACATGAGCTGTCCGTTATCCTGCGACTCTGGGGATGGGGAATTCGTTACTTCATCATTCATGTATAAGCGCTTACTCGACCAGCTTATTCAGCTCTTCGGGATCAAATTTTTCTGTGGTAATCAAGGTTTCGCAATCGATTCCAGCACATTTCAAAGCGGCCAGTATTTTTTCGATCTGATGTTCCTGCGTCGCCGCATTATCGATCAAGCCGTGCAAGGCCTTGGACAAAGGATCATCACCGTTAGGTGTCACACCATAAGCAGCAAACATGCGTGCGGCCGCTTCATCACGGGCATTATCCTTCAAGATAATCCGTGCCGGATTACCAACTGCCGTCGCACCTGCAGGCACTTCACGTACCACCACGGCGTTCGAGCCAACCTTGGCACCTTCGCCAACGGTAAAACCACCCAGCACTTGCGCACCAGCACCGATGATCACACCAGTGCCTAAAGTTGGATGGCGCTTCGCGCCTTTACTCAAGGAGGTACCACCCAGCGTGACGCCTTGATAGATCGTGCAGTCGTCGCCAACTTCTGCGGTTTCACCAATCACCACACCAAAACCATGGTCAATGAATACACGACGCCCGATCTTTGCACCTGGATGAATTTCAATACCGGTCAACCAGCGTGCAATATGCGAGGTAAACCGCCCCAGCCACTTGAGGTCATGCAGCCAGAACCAGTTGGCCCAGCGTTGCATGACAACAGCGTGAAACCCTGGGTAGCAGGTAATAACTTCCCATTCATTGCGCGCAGCGGGATCGCGGGCAATGATATTGGCTATATCTTCTCGAATACGACTAAACATGGAATGAATATGATTATGCGAAAAATGCTCGAACAACAATATTAGCCTGTTATAGCAAAACGTGGCGGGTGTTGAGTATTTCACCCAACACCCGCCACATTGCAAGGCTATTCTGGTTGACTATGAACCGGTAGCGATCCGCTGTCTGCGGGCTTCGTACAGGCAAACGCCAGAAGCCACGGATACGTTCAGGCTTTCCACCGAGCCGAACATTGGGATGCCGACCAACACATCGCATGTTTCGCGCGTCAGGCGACGCATGCCCTCACCTTCAGAACCCATGATCAGTGCGGCTGGACCGGAGAAATCAGCTTCGTACAGACCTTTTTCTGAATCATCGGTGGTACCGATCAACATGATGTCGCGCTCTTTGAGTTCACGCAGCGTGCGTGCCAGATTCGTTACTGTGATGTAGGGAACGGTATCAGCCGCACCGCTGGCAACTTTAGCCGCCGTCGCGTTTAAACCGACTGCACGGTCTTTAGGTGCGATCACAGCATGTGCACCAGCACCATCGGCTACACGCAAGCATGCACCGAGATTATGCGGATCGGTAATGCCATCCAGCACCAACAGTAAAGGTGGACCATCAATAGCATCCAGCAATTCATCCAGGTTACGTGCCAGCGACAATTCGCCAGCCTTGGCCACCACACCTTGATGGCGACGCGTACCAACGATGCTACTCAGACGTGCATCGTCAGCTGGAATGATGCGTACCTTGGCGCCTTCTGCTGCACGTATCAAATCCTTCATACGCTGATCATGACGACCCGCGTCAATATAAATTTCTTCTACCGAAGAGGCTTCATGGCGCAAACGCGCCGTGACGGCGTGAAAGCCGAAAATCATCTTGCTCTTCATTTTTATCGCTTCTTCTTACTTGGTTTAGGGTGCACGGCTGGTGCACGCTGTTTGTTAGGCGTAGCCGGTGTACGTTTGGCTTTCGCTTTCTTGCCAGGAACGGCTGCAGCAGACGTTGTCTTTGCTGCACCTTTCTTCTCTGTTTTTTGGCTACGTTGATGTTCGCTATCAGCGCGACGTGCTTCGTTCTTCAATACTGTACGAATGCCCGGCTCTGTCACGAGACGCAAATCAATTTTACGTGCATCCAGATCGACGCGGCTGACCTGCACCGTCACGCGATCTGTCAGTTGGTAGCGTATGCCGGTGCGTTCGCCACGCAGCTCGTGACGCGCCTCATCGAATTTGAAGTGATCCGCACCCAACTCAGTAACGTGGACCATACCCTCGATGAACAGAGAATCCAGCTGCACGAAAATACCGAAGGTTGCAACGCCGGAAATCACACCAGTGAATTCTTCGCCCAGCTTGTCACGGATGAAATAACACTTGAGCCAGGCTTCAACGTCACGCGATGCTTCATCAGCACGGCGCTCATTTGCCGAGCAATGTATGCCCAAGGCTTCCCAGATCGCCAGATCGCCTTCTGCCTTCTGTTTGCCCTCAGCTTTGTCTTGCGCATGCTTCTTGCGCGCGGCAGGCGACAGCATCGTATTCAGCACGCTGGTATCGATGCCTCTCGGCTCATAACGTTTGCCTTGCAAGATCGCCTTGATGGCACGATGCGTCAGCAAATCCGGATAACGGCGAATTGGACTGGTGAAATGCGCATAAGCTTCATACGACAAACCAAAGTGACCGATATTCTCAGGGCTGTAGACAGCTTGTTGCATCGAGCGCAACAACATCGTTTGCAACAACAAAGCATCGGGACGCGTCTTGATCTTCGGCATCAGCTCTGCATAATCAGATGCAGTTGGCTTATCCCCACCGCCCAGATTCAAACCAACTTGTTTCAGGAAGGTACGTACCTGATTCAGTTTTTCCTTGGTCGGCAAGGCATGCACACGATACAAGCTGTGATGCTTGTGACGCTCCAGCAAATCAGCTGCGCAAACGTTGGCGGCCAACATGCACTCTTCAATCAGCTTATGCGCTTCGTTACGAGTGCGCGGCAGAATTTGTTCAATCTTGCCGACTTCATTGCAAACGATATAAGTTTCAGTCGTTTCAAAGTCAATCGCACCGCGCGCATGGCGTGCTTGCAATAAGGCTTGATAAACGCCATACAGATTCAGTAGATGCGGCACCAAGGCCGGACGCTTCGCCGCTTCTGTACCTTTGGTATTGCCGAGAATCGCAGCAACTTCTGTATAGGTCAGACGCGCAGCGGAGTGAATTACTGCTGGATAAAATTGATAAGCCTTGATTTCGCCTTTGGTCGTAATCACTGCATCACACACCAAAGTCAAACGATCAACGCCTGGATTCAACGAACACAAACCGTTAGACAATTTTTCCGGCAGCATAGGAATCACGCGACGCGGGAAATACACCGAAGTACTACGTTCCAGTGCATCAACATCCAGCGCTTCGTTCGGCTTCACATAATTGCTGACGTCGGCAATCGCAACGATCAGACGGAAACCATCCGCACGACCAATTTTGCATGGCTCGCAATAAACCGCATCATCAAAGTCACGCGCATCTTCGCCATCAATAGTAACCAGCGGCACATCGCGCAAATCAACGCGATCATGCAGATCAACTGCGCGCACTTCACTCGGCAGTTTGGCGGCAGCTTTTTTCGCCGCCTCAGAAAATTCATGTGGCACACCGTACTTGCGTACTGCGATTTCGATTTCCATGCCAGGATCGTCGATGTCACCCAGGACTTCAACAATTTTTCCGACAGGCTGACTAAAACGCGAAGGCTGCTCAGTCAACTCAACACTGACGACCTGCCCTGTCTTTGCCTTGCCTGGCGAACCAGCCAGCATGATGTCTTGACCGATGCGCTTGTCTTCAGGCGCAACTACCCAGACGCCGTTTTCATTCAGCAGGCGGCCGATCACATGACTATTCGCACGCGAGACCACTTCAACAATGGTGCCTTCTGGACGACCACGGCGATCCGTACCGATGATGCGCGCTTGCACGCGATCACCATGCAATACTTTTTGCATTTCTTTTTCAGGCAAAAAGATATCAGCGCTGGCGTCGTCTGGAATCAGAAAGCCGAAACCGTCGCGATGACTGCTGACGCGGCCTTCAATAAAATTGGAAGAATGGGCAAGTTGATAATTGCCGGCGCGGTCGGGCTTGATCTGCCCATCGCGCTCCATCGCGTTCAAGCGGCGCATCAGGCCGTCCATCTCATCAGGCTTTACGCCGAGAGCAGTAGCTAGTGTTGATGCGTCGTGCGAACCGGTGGCCGTACGTAAGATGCCGAGAATTTCCTCGCGGCTGGGAATGGTATAAGAGAATTGGCTCAAAAGCTGTTTTGGTTAATTGTTATTAGAACGGGAGTCAGTGTAACGGACGACGACGATGTTTGCATAATAAGTCGATAAAGATGCAAATTCGATGCAATCGATGGTTGACTTCCAAGAGGGTTCCGCTATACTGCTCATCTTTCAGAAGGCCCACGTGGCGGAATTGGTAGACGCGCATGGTTCAGGTCCATGTGCCGCAAGGTGTGGGGGTTCGAGTCCCTCCGTGGGCACCAAGTTATTAAAACCCCGTTGATTCGTCAACGGGGTTTTTCTTTTTCAGGCTGTATTTTTTCACAGTCGTGTTTCACAGTTCAATCTTGGCAAAACTCTTTGCCTATCATCACTCTGTAATTTTCAAAGAATTAATATTGCCTGCGCAAAATGACACGGCAGTGACTGCATCGCAATAGCGCTTATTCCACATTACCTCGTTTTAACCATGCAGCCAATTGGTGCGGACGCAAGCCGTCGTAATCTTCAAACGGTTGATGTATCCACGGATTGCTAGGTAAATAGTCGAGATAGAAATCCGGCTTAACTGATGAGCAAGCTTTGTACCAGATGACGGCAGACTTTACTTCTGTCACCGCATGGAATTGCTCGGAAAGATGGCGTTGCACTTTTTCCAGCGTCACGCCGGAATCAACCAGATCGTCGAGCAGCAATACTTTGCCCCCCAGCGATCCGCGACTCATTGTGATGTGTTTGGCAATGTCGAGTATGCCTTGCTCTGTGCCCGCTTCTTCCCGATATGAACTAGTCGATAAAATCGCCAAGGGCACATCGAAAATACGCGAGAACACATCGCCAGGACGTAGGCCGCCGCGGGCCAGACACAATACCTGATCAAACTTCCAGCCGGACTCATGCACGAGCAAAACCAAACGTTCGATTGCATGGTGATATTCATCCCATGTAACCCATAAATCCTTATCGCTTGATTCTGGCATCGCGCATTCCGTCCGGTGAAATCTTCTTACTTGAATGGATGACGCAATACGATTGTTTCTTCGCGGTCAGGACCGGTCGAAATCATATCGATAGGTACACCGACCAATTTTTCAATGCGATCAATGTAGGCACGCGCATTCGCAGGCAAAGCTTCCAACGTTTTCGCGCCAACTGTTGTTTCTTTCCAGCCTGGCATTTCTTCGTAGATAGGTTCGCATGCTGCTGCATCTTCCGCACCAACCGGGAAGATATCAACAGTTTTGCCATTGAGTTTGTAGCCGGTGCAAATACGCAGCGTTTCCAAACCATCCAGTACGTCCAGTTTGGTAAAGCACATACCGGTTACGCCATTAATCTGTACCGAACGCTTCAACAAGGCTGCATCGAACCAACCACAGCGACGTGCACGGCCGGTAACTGTACCGAACTCATGACCAACTGTTGCCAGATGTTTACCTACGCCTGTATCTGTAGGCAATTCCGATGGGAAAGGACCCGAGCCTACGCGTGTTGTGTATGCCTTGGTAATACCGAGGATGTAATGCAACATGCCTGGGCCGACGCCAGAACCGGTGGAGGCATTGCCTGCTACGCAGTTACTGGAAGTGACGTATGGATACGTACCGTGATCGACGTCTAGCAAACTGCCTTGCGCGCCTTCAAACAAGAGGTTTGCACCTGCATTGTGAGCTGCATACAAAGCACTCGATACGTCGCCAACCATAGGTTTCAGACGTGGCACATCGGCCAGTGCATCATCCAAGGTTTTTTGATAATCAACAGTCGCGACCTTCAGATAATTCGCCAACACGAAGTTGTGATAATCGAGGTTTTCCGCCAGTTTTTCTGCGAAGCGTTTTTCGTTCAGCAAGTCAGCAGCACGAATCGCACGACGTGCAACTTTATCTTCGTAAGCTGGGCCGATACCTTTACCGGTCGTACCGATTTTTGCATCGCCACGCGCTACTTCACGCGCCACATCCAGTGCGGTGTGGTACGGCAAAATGATAGGACAAGCTTCTGAAATTTTCAGACGCGAAGGAACTTCAACGCCAATCGCATGCAGCTTGTCGATTTCACGCAATACATCAGGTACCGACAAAACAACGCCGTTACCGATATAGCACGCGACGCCTTCGCGCATGATGCCGGATGGGATCAATTGCAGTGCGGTTTTATGACCGCCGATCACCAGTGTGTGGCCAGCGTTGTGACCGCCTTGGAAGCGCACTACACCTTGTGAATGATCTGTCAGCCAATCGACGATCTTGCCTTTGCCTTCATCGCCCCATTGGGTACCGACTACTACAACGTTTTTTGCCATGCTTTTTGTTGACATCACTTAACCTAAATTTTTGATAATCCAGTTGCCATCTTCAAGTACGAGTACGCGATCGCACTCAAACTCGTCCTGATCGTTTTCGTAGCCGGGCAAGCTTTGAATCACAACTTCCCCTGCTTTGCGCAATGCGACAATTTTTGTACGCAACAATGGTTCGCGGCCCCAAGGCGCACGAATCGCACGTTTGCGTTCTGCGACTGGCAACAAGCGCGCCAGTTCGCGTAAATCCATAGAAAAACCAGTGGCCGGACGTGCGCGACCGAATGCTTCACCAACGTGATCATAACGACCACCGCGTGCCACCGCATTCGGCAAGCCCGGTACGTAGATCGCAAACATCGCTCCGCTCTCGTATTGGTATCCACCAAGATCCGCCAGATCGATAGTCACACTCGCCTCACCGGCCAGCTTGACCAGTGCAGCCAACTCATCCAGTGCTTTGGTGATACCAGGCAATGCCGGCAACTCTTTGCGTGCACGGTCAAGTACTGTTGCATCGCCGTACAAGCTAGGCAAAGCGAGCAAGGCACGGCGCGATTCCGCGTCGTACGAAGCTGTAATCTCTTCCAGCGCAGGAACATCTTTCGCTCGCAAGAAAGTATACAGTGCGCCCTCGTCTTTTTGCGCGTTTATGTCATTTTCGATAATGGCGCGCAACACGCCAACGTGACATAAATCCAAGCGCACATGCGTAAAACCAGCCAAAGCCAGAGAAGCCAGCGCCAACTCCTGGATTTCTGCATCCGCTTCCAGCCCGGCGTGACCGTATATTTCAGCTCCAATCTGCAAAGGCTCGCGTGTCGCATGCAAACCATTTGGGCGCGTATGCAATACGCTGCCGGAATAGCAAAGACGTGTCACTGAGGCACGATTAAGCAAATGCGCATCGATACGCGCTACTTGCGTTGTCATATCTGCACGTAAGCCCAAGGTGCGACCAGATAACTGATCGACTAACTTGAAGGTACGTAAATCCATGTCATGCCCGGCGCCGGCCAATAATGAATCGAGATACTCCAGCATTGGCGGCATCACAAGTTCGTACCCGTACAGGTGGAAGTTGTCGAGAATGACGCGACGCAGTTCTTCAATTTTGCGCGCTTCAGACGGCAAAACATCAGCAATATTTTCAGGCAATAGCCAATTTGGCATGACGGGAAACTAAGTAGTCAGAAAAAAGAAAAGGAGATATGGCATATATCAAGCCCATATCACCAAGGTACTTGGCAGCAGTCAAATCCAAAATCAGATCATGTCTGCCGAGAAATTCATTTGCGTTTATGCATGTAGTCGCCACAAAAAGAAACTGCATGAAGTGAATGAAAAATCACTTCATGCAAAGTACAGGTATATCGCTTTTACGACAGCCCTACATTATTTCTTCGCGGCAGCTCCACTCGCTCCTGGGTTCTTGAAATATTTAAAGAACTCAGAATTAGGATCAATCACAAGCATGTCGTTACGCGTTTTAAAGCTGGCGCGATATGCCTCAAGGCTACGATAGAACTTGTAGAACTCGGGACTTTGTCCAAAAGCCTGCGCATAAATCTGCGATGCTTTGGCATCGCCCTCACCGCGAATCTGCTCTGCATCACGATAAGCTTCCGCCAAAATCACGGTGCGCTGTCTATCTGCATCTGCACGAATTTTTTCAGATTCCGCAGCACCGGTCGAACGCAATTCATTCGCAACACGTGCACGCTCCGATTTCATCCGATCGAAAACCGATGCATTGATTTGCTCTACATAATCGACGCGCTTCAGACGGACATCAACAATCTCGACACCGATTTGCTTAGCTTCTTCAGTTACTTTTTTCTGAATGCCGTCCATCACCTTGCCGCGCTCACCGGAAATCACTTCCCGCACAGTGCGCTTGGTAATTTCGTCATTCAGTGATGCCTTGACGATTTGCGCCATACGATTTTGCGCACTACGCTCGTCGCCACTAAAGCTGACGAAGTACAAACGTGGATCAACAATGCGCCATTTAACAAACGCATCGACCAGAATGTTTTTCTTCTCTGCAGTAATAAAGCGATCTGCATCAGGTGTATCCAACGTCAGGATACGTTTATCCAAAAAGACGACGTTCTGGAACGGTGGCGGCAATTTGAAATGCAAGCCAGGTTCGCTGATGACGCTTTTCACTTCACCCAAAGCAAACACGATTGCGTACTGACGCTGATCAACCACAAACAAGGTCGAGGACAAGGCCACAACCGCAATCACCGCAACGATGACATAAGAAATAAGGCGATTCATTATCGTACCTCCCGATCACGTGAATTACGGCTCTCACGCGCACGAGACTCCTGCGCCTCTAATGCCGTCGTGTCCGGTGGTGGCACAGACGATGCAGGCGGTCTGATCGCTGCGACATCGCTAGCCGCCGAAGCTGGCGCAGCAGTTTGAGCAATCAATTTATCTAACGGCAAATAAAGCAGGTTGTTACTACCTTTTGAATCGACCATGACCTTAGTAGTGCTTGAGAAAATTTTCTGCATCGTTTCGAGATACATACGATCTCTCGTCACTGCAGGCGCTTTTTGATATTCAACCAATACTTGCTTGAAGCGCGAAGCCTCACCCTGCGCATTCGCAGTAACACTTGAACGATATGCTTCCGACTCTTGCATCAGACGCGATGCTGCACCACGTGCGCGAGGAATCACATCGTTTGCGTAAGCCTGGCCTTCATTCTTTTGACGTTCGCGATCTTGTCCTGCTTTAACCGCATCATCGAATGCCGCTTGCACTTGTTCTGGCGGTTGTACGCCCTGCATCGTGACGTTGGTAATCTGTACGCCGGATTTATAACGATCAGCGATTTGCTGCATCAACTGGCTACTATCGAATGCAATTTTTTCGCGACCTTCATACAACACGAAATCCATCTTGCTGCGACCAACGACTTCGCGCATTGCGGTTTCCGCGACTTGCTTGACCATTTCTTCATGCTCACGATTATTAAATATCCAATCGGATGCATTTTTCAATGTGTACTGCACAGCAAACTGAATATCGATGATGTTTTCATCTTCAGTCAGCATCAGCGATTCTTGCTGCTGTTTGTTCTTGACGTTGCCGCGATAACCGACTTCAACCGTACGGACTTGTGAAACGTTCACAATCTCGTGACTTTGAATCGGCGCAGGCCAGCGCCAGTTAAAACCGGCAGGCGTCATATGGCTGAATTTACCAAAAGTCATGACCACGCCGGTCTGACCTTCTTGCACGATGAAGAAGCCGCTGACCAGCCACAAAAATGCCACGATGGCTGCGATTACCGCGGCACCGATACCGGCACCCTTCATGTCCGGCTTGAAGTTCATGCCGCCACCAGAATCACCGCCGCCATTGCCGCCACCGCCGGTTTTTTTATTACCGAACAGGTTGCTCAAGCGTTGATTAAAATCGCGCCATAGTTGGTCCAAATCAGGCGGACCATCATTCGGCCGTTTGCCGTCTTGATTCTGGTTCTTGTTGTTATCATCAGAACCACGACCCCAACGAGGGTCATTGAGCGAGAACTTCAAACCAATTTTTTTGAGTAGGGAAACAAGCATTCTTTTGCGGTCCGGGCTGAAAAACAATAAGTTGGAATGCCAAGTAATTCTTATATCTTGACGTCGTCAGATGCAACTAATGACACATCTTCAAATCCAGCGGCGCGCTCTTTTGCGCATTCGGCTATTGCTTCACGCAATAGATCCAATCCACTTCCAGTCTGGGCACTTATAAAAACACGACGAATTTTATCATATTCATCACGCTCTAAAGCAGGTTCCAGACCGGCGGCATCAATCTTGTTCCAAACCAGAATTTGCGGGATATGATCTGCGCCAATTTCACGCAACACCATATTTACCTGCTCGATCTGCTCCATACGAACCGGACTGGCACCATCGACAACATGCAATAGCAAGTCAGCATGAATTGTCTCTTCCAAGGTGGCACGAAATGCTGCCACCAGTTGATGCGGTAACTCACGAATGAAACCTACCGTATCCGAAATCACCACATTACCGGCTTCACCCAGATAAATGCGACGCGAGGTAGTATCTAATGTCGCAAATAACTGATCAGCTGCCAATACCTTGGTCTTGGCTACCGCATTAAACAAGGTCGATTTCCCTGCATTGGTATAACCAACCAAGGAAACAGAAAATGCATTATTGCGACCACGAGCACGGCGTTGTGTTGCACGTTGCTTGTGTAATTTTTCCAGCTTGGCACGTAAAGCCTTAACGCGATCACCCAGCAAACGACGATCTGTTTCCAACTGCGTTTCACCCGGGCCGCGCAAACCGATACCACCCTTTTGCCGTTCCAAGTGAGTCCAACCGCGTATCAGGCGCGTTGCAAGATGTTGCAACTGTGCCAATTCAACTTGAACCTTACCTTCATGGCTTTGTGCACGCTGAGCGAAGATATCCAGAATCAAGCTGGTGCGATCAACTACACGCACTTTCAGGTGACGCTCAAGGTTACGCTGCTGCGCCGGCGACAAGGCATGATTGAAAATAACAATATCAAGCTCATGATCAACAATCGCATCAGCGATTTCATTTGCTTTGCCCGACCCGACAAACAAGGCCGCGTCCGGACTGGAACGCTTGCCTGTGATCGTCATGATCGGATCGGCACCGGCCGATCTGGAAAGAAGGGAAAGTTCTTCTAGGCTTGCAGCGAAATCGCCTTTGCCAAAATCAAGGCCTACCAGTACTGCGCGCATATTAATACCGCACCAGCAACTGGATTACACGGGTCTTATTCAGCTTCTGATTCAAGGCTCAGGTTCACGGCACGTGCAGGAACGACGGTCGAAATTGCGTGTTTATAAACCATCTGCGTGACGGTATTACGCAATAAAACCACGTATTGATCAAAGGATTCGATATGACCTTGGAGTTTGATGCCGTTAACGAGATAAATCGAAACGGGAACATGCTCTTTGCGTAAAGCATTGAGGAATGGGTCTTGTAACAGTTGCCCTTTGTTGGTCATGACAGCTCCAGTGTGTTGTTGTGTTTAAGAGGTTGAGGCATCTTGCTTTTTTTCAAGAGTCTTACCTATTGGAATGTAATCGATTTCAGACTTTTTCGCCAAATCGCCTTACTTCTCCGAACGCGAGAAAGGATTTTTCCCAGAACGCAACTCGATACGTAGTGGAGTCCCAACCAGCGAAAAAGTTTCTCGAAAATGTTTTTCCAGGAAGCGCTTGTAATTTGCGTCGATCGCATCCAATGCATTGCCGTGAATGACAACAATCGGTGGGTTCATGCCGCCTTGATGCGCATAACGCAATTTAGGACGGATAGAGCCTTTGCGACGTGGTTGTTGATGCTCAACTGCCTCAATCAAGGCACGTGTCAGCTTAGGCGTCGACAAATTCGACATCGCCGCAGCATAAGCACCATCAACTGACTTCATCATAGGACCGATACCACTGGATTTCAGCGCGGAGACAAAATGCGTTTTCGCAAACGAAAGGAAGCCCAGCTTGCGTTCCAGATCAATCTTGATCTCGTCGCGTCTATCACTGGTCAGACCATCCCATTTATTCACGCCGACAACCAACGCTCTACCCGACTCCAATATGAAGCCAGCGATATGCGCATCCTGCTCGGAGATATCCTGCTGCGCATCCAACAGCAACAGCACGACATTCGCTTCAGAAATGGATTGCAAGGTTTTGACGACTGAAAACTTCTCGATCGCTTCGAACACTTTGCCGCGACGACGTATGCCGGCGGTATCGATCAGAGTGTACTGCTTGCCATCACGCTCAAACGGAATCTCGATTGAATCGCGTGTAGTGCCAGGCAAATCGAATGCGATGACGCGTTCTTCGCCCAGCAAGGTATTGACCAGTGTTGATTTTCCGACATTCGGACGACCGACAATCGCCAATCGAACGCTGCGATCCTTGGATTCAGGAAGCTCCTCTTCCGGCGGACGCTGCGCAAAAGCGATATTCAGCGATTCCTCAACTAAATCGTTAACGCCGTCACCATGAGCCGCAGAGATCACATACGGGTCACCCATGCCAAGTTCATAGAAATCAGCGGTCACCATCGTGTACTTCATGCCTTCGGCCTTGTTCACGACCAGCATCACCGAACGACCGGATTTACGCAGAAAATCTGTGATGGTTTTATCGTGAGGTGTCAGACCTTGGCGACCATCAACGATAAAGATCACGACGTCGGCTTCCGCCACGGCCTGCTTCGTCTGCTTGGCCATTTCATGCATGATGCCTTCTTTGGCAACAGGCTCGAAACCGCCGGTGTCAATCACCAGGAAAGGACGTTCGCCCACACGGCCTTCGCCGTAATGCCGGTCACGCGTCAAGCCCGGAAGATCGGCGACCAACGCATCACGCGACCGGGTTAGTCGATTGAATAGCGTGGATTTGCCGACGTTAGGTCGACCTATAAGTGCAATAACCGGCTTCATCAAATGTTTTACTCAGCCGCAATTGCGACCAATGTTCCTGATTGAGTTTGAAAAATAAAATTCGCACCAGCGAGAACCGGCACGCCAAGAATCGGGCTGCCATCAGTACTCACACGTGCCAACAACAAGCCATTTTCTTTAGAGAAAAAATGGATATAACCCTGATAATCTCCGACTGCAACTGCACGACCGGAGGAAATCGGTGTCGACAGACGACGGTTTTTCAACTGATCGTTCTGCCAAAAGCTGGTACCTGTATCGCGTGCAAAGGCCTGCAATTCGCCCCGCTCATTCGCCGCATACACTGCGCGTTCATCAACATCCACACCGACATCGCTGGAAAATGCTTTACCCCAACGTGGCGTACCGCTGACTACATCAAAGCACGCAACGCGTCCTTGATAAGACACGGCACAAATATCGCGACCAGCTACGAAAGGTGCGCCGGAGATATCAGCAATACGTTCAAGTTCTGTCGTACCGCGTGGATCACCTACAGCAACTTCCCAACGTGGAGCACCCGTACTCAATGCCACAGCCAACAAGCGACCACCAGCCAAACCGATATACGCATTGCCATTGGCAATCGTCATGCCTGGCGATGTACGCAATGTCAGCGGCGGTGCCGTACGTTGTACAAACCATTTGCGTGTGCCTGTTTCTGCATCATACGCAACTACACGATTGTCCAGACTACGTACAACGACCGTGTCTTGTCCTACTGCAGGTGTAGACAATATTTCGCTGCTGGCTTGCGCCTTCCAACGTAATTTGCCTTGACCATCGAATGCCAGCACAACGCCTTTTTCACCTGCAACGACTATCGTTTCACCATCACTGCCTACACCGGCCGTCAATGGCATGCCGGCATTGATGCGCCAGACGGATTGTCCATTTGTCGCATTAATACGTGTAATCGTACCGTCTGCTGCCGCAGTAAATATATCGCTTCGAACCAATGCTGGCGTAAACGCATAGTTACCGGCCTTACCAACCGATGCAGACCACGCAGTGCGCGCATTCAATGTCGGCTGCTTGATCTCAACCAGTGCAGCTGGCGCGTTACGCGTCGATGGTTTGCTCGCAAACGGATTCATCGAAGACAAAACAGAACACCCTGCCGTTGCAAACAGTAAGCCAACAGACAGAACTTTTAATGCGGTCCGAAACTTCTGCATCTCTTTTCCTTTAAGCATTTATGCTGCTTTTTTCTCTGGTGCACCGCCGATAGCATCCAGTTTGATCTGGATCAGCTGACGAGCAGGATTCTTTGCGTCGATTTTGTCCAATGCTGCTTGATACGCGGCACGCGCTTCATCCAGCTTGTTTTGTGCGACAAGAATATCGCCCTTGCGATCACTGACCACACTGGCAAACTGCGCCGGGAAATCGCCAGCCAGCAACTTCAAACCTTCGTCGTAAGCTTTTTCATCGAGCAAGATACCTGCCAAGCGTACTTTCGCAATCGCCTTGTATTCGTCATTCAGACCTTTGTCGATCACCCATTGCAATTGCGCTTTTGCAGTTTTGAAATCATTCGAATCGAAGGCCGATTTAGCCGCAGCCAAAGCACTCATTTGCGCGTAAGCAGTACGCGAAAACTTGTCTTCCATATCGGTTGCTGCACGCTGCACTTTTTCTTTATCTTGCGCAGTGACTGCTTTTTGCAATTCTTCGTACAACTGAGAAGCCTGCAATGCTTGCGTACGCTGGTAGTAACCCCAACCAGCCCAGGCCGCATAAGCTCCCAATACAATAATCAGCAACCAGGTAACGAGATTGCCGTACTGATTCCACCAGGATTTAAGAGTGGCCAGTTGTTCTTGTTCTGCGTGATCGTATGCCATGATGGTCCAATATTAGTGATGATAATGTACGTGTTCGTCGTGCGTATGATCATGCGCACCAACGATTTGATCGACCAGATAATTCGGGATGCTATCGAACTCAACATTCGATTGATTGGCACCCTCAGCACCGCGCATTTCCTTGACGACTGCTGTGCCTTGCGCGATTTCGTCTTCACCGATAATGACAGCGTATGCAGCGCCACTACCGTCGGCACGCTTCATTTGCGACTTGAAGCTACCGATGCCGGCAGCTGATGCGCAATGTAATACAACATCGAGTCCTGCATCACGCAAACGTTCAGCGACTACCGAAGCCTGCAATTGTGCAGCATCACCTTGATGCACGATATAAACGTCGCATTGATTCGGCGCGAACTGTTCACCGCTAGCCTTCATCAACTCCAGCAAACGCTCAACACCCATTGCAAAACCACATGCCGGGGTCGGCTTGCCGCCAAACATTTCTACCAATGGATCGTAACGACCGCCGCCGCAGACAGTACCTTGCGAACCTAGTTGGTCTGTGACCCACTCGAATACCGTGCGATTGTAGTAATCCATACCGCGTACCAGACGCGGATTGATCGTGAATGGAATTGCATTGTGACGCAAAATCTTTTGCACGCCTTCGAAGTGCGCACGCGACTCTTCACCCAGATAATCAAGAAGCTTAGGCGCGGCATTAACCATATCCTGCATCGTTGGATTCTTGGTATCCAGAATACGCAAAGGATTGGTGTGCAGGCGTTTTTGCGCCTCTGCATCCAGCACGTCTGCATTCTTTTCAAAATACGCGATCAGGTCAGCGCGATGTTTGTTGCGCTCTTCTGCGTTACCTATCGAGTTCAACTCGAGACGCACATCCTGCAAACCGAGATCGTCCCACAAACGCTGACACATCATGATCAATTCAGCATCGATATCCGGGCCGGAAAAACCGATTGCTTCTGCACCGATCTGATGGAACTGACGATAGCGGCCGCGCTGCGGTCTTTCATGACGGAACATCGGGCCTGAATACCAAAGACGCTTCGGACCATCGTAAGTCAGATTATGTTCAAGCGCTGCGCGCACTACACTGGCTGTACATTCAGGACGCAGAGTAAGTTGATCGCCATTCATCGAATCGGTAAAGGAATACATTTCCTTTTCAACGATATCGGTGACTTCGCCCAAGCCACGCGCAAACAATGCAGTCGGCTCGACGATAGGTGTGCGGATCTGTTGAAAACCATAGCTCTTGAGCACAGTGTGCACAGTATTTTCAAACAATTCCCACAATGGAGCATCGACCGGGAGAATGTCATTCATTCCCTTTACGCCGACGATTTTTTCTATTTTTTTGGTATCTGACATTTATTTTTAAAGACTTATTTTCTATAACTTGTTTACTGCGATTTAAACGGCACTACGTTCCTTGCCGTAATGGCTCTTGACGTAGTCCAGCACAATCGCATGAAATTCTTCGGCAATATTGTCGCCGCGTAGCGTAACGGTTTTTTCACCGTCAACGAATACCGGTGCTGCCGGCGATTCGCCGGTACCCGGCAAACTGATACCGATGTTCGCGTGCTTCGACTCACCAGGACCGTTGACGATGCAACCCATAACGGCAACATTCATTGCTTCCACACCTGGATATTGCTTCTTCCAAACCGGCATCTGATCACGCAAATAGGTTTGAATTCCGTCAGCCAACTCCTGGAATACAGTAGACGTCGTACGTCCGCAACCTGGGCATGCAATCACCATAGGCGTAAATTTACGCAAGCCCATGGTTTGCAAAATTTCCTGCCCGACGATGACTTCTTTGGTTCTGTCGCCACCTGGCTCCGGCGTCAGCGAAATACGGATCGTGTCGCCTATACCTTCTTGCAACAAGACCGACAGCGCCGCCGTCGATGCCACGATACCTTTGCTGCCCATCCCTGCTTCGGTCAAACCTAAATGCAGAGGGTAATCACAACGACGCGCCAACTCGCGATATACGGCGATCAAATCCTGCACGCCGGAGACCTTGCAAGACAGAATGATGCGATCACCAGCCAAGCCAACTTCCTCAGCACGCATCGCGTTTTCGATCGCAGACGTCACCAGTGCTTCATACATCACAGCCTGTGCAGTCCATGGATTCGCTCTTGCCGCGTTTTCATCCATGATGCGCGCCAGCAGCTCCTGATCCAGACTGCCCCAGTTCACACCTATGCGCACCGGCTTATCGAAGCGGCATGCGGTTTCTATCATTTGCGCAAATTGCGTATCGCGCTTATTGCCTTTGCCTACGTTACCCGGATTGATGCGATATTTCGCCAGCGCTTTCGCGCAGTCCGGATAATCGTTCAACAATTTGTGACCGTTGTAATGGAAGTCACCAACCAGCGGCACGACGATATCCATCTTGTCGAGCTGTTCGCAAATCGCTGGCACGGCAGCTGCAGCTTCCGGCGTATTCACGGTAATGCGTACCAACTCAGAACCGGCACGTGCCAATTCCTTGATCTGAATTGCGGTACCGATCACATCGGCCGTATCGGTGTTAGTCATCGATTGCACGACAACCGGGGCATCTCCGCCTATGCGAACTTCACGTCCGCCATAACTAACAACCGCTGTGCGGCTTTGGCGACGCGTCAAAGGACCTGTGGCAATCGGATTGGATGACGACATAAGCGATTTATTTCAAATTCAATCTGGCGACGTTACTGCTATTTCCGGTAACCACATCTACTGGATCACCGCGCAGAGTCACATCTACACCTGCGGCGTTACCAATGACTACTGAGACCGGTCCGGTGACTGCGATAGCTTCAGAGGAACCCGCTTTCATCAAACGGGAAACAATCACACTATTGTCCGGACGTTTAATTTCCACCCAAGAATCCTGACGCACATTAATTGCCAGCGCGTTTTTGCTATCAACTGGAGTTGCCGGCACTGGTGCTGTTGTCGGTACAGGTTTCGCAGTTGGGGCTGCAACCACAGCACTCACAACTGGTGCTACCACTGCCTGCGGCTTGGTCGCTGCAACAGGAGGAGTTGGCTCACTGACAGGCTTGGCCACTTCAACGACTTTCGCTTCAACTGGTTTCGTGTCAGTTGCTTTCGCCTCTATCACTTCTTCAAGGACTGGAGGCGTTTCAACCACTGTATCCGACTGAGTTTCTGCAAGCTCGATAGGAGCCAGTTTCTCTTCAACCTTGGACAAGCCTGAAGTCGAAGCGCCGTGTGGCAGCAAGCCCATACGTTGACCAGCGTAAGCCAAGACAGCAAGTGCAACCAGAATGCCAATTCCGATCACTGCCTTGGAACGGATACCGCGTTGATTCACAGACAGCAGTCTCGTTTCCGAAAACGATGCCGAAAGCGGACTACGTTCAGGAGGTAATACGCTAGGCGCAGCAGTATCGTCCTTGATCGCGGCGAGAATAGGTGCAGGATCAACTCGCAACACTTTCGAATACGAACGAATAAATCCACGCACAATCACCATGCCGGGCAAAGCCGCATAGTTATCGTCTTCCAAGGCCTGTATCTGACGGCTGGCCAGATTCAATTGATTGGCAACCTGCTCTACCGTCCAACCACGTTCTTCGCGCAAAGCACGGAGTTGCATGCCAGCCGAGATACGCGGCTCAAGGTTTTCCACTTCCGGTGCTTGCTCTGGCGCAGCATCATTATTCATTGTTTCATTCACTGGAACGTCATCATTCATTAAAAGCTCCACGCTGATAGGCCGCAAATTCTGTCGAGTCTGGATAGCGGCGACGTAACTGCGTCACGAGACTACTTTCCGCGGCACGATCACCCACCTTGCGTTCAATTTTTATTGCCAACCACAACACTTCCGCGCTCAAGACATCTGCCTTCGTCACGCGGTTGATATAAAACTTCGCACGCTCCAAATCGCCGCGCTCATAGTTAAGGCGCGCCAGGTTCGTACTCGTTGTCGGATTACCCGGATCCTGACGGAATGCTTCGGTAAAATAACGCTCTGCAGCAACCTTATCTTTCAAGATCAAGCTACAGGTACCCGCGTTATTCAACGCTTTGGCAGGCGACTGATAATTCTTGCTGCGCAAGGCAGATTCAAAATAGGCGATAGATTGATTAGCGCGCCCGTTTTGGCACAAAAACCAACCGTAGTTATTACTCAAATCCGGATCATTCGGAGCCAATCGAATGGCACGCTGAAAGTTTTCTTCAGCCAAGCGTGCTTCGCCTTGATCCATATAAATCAATGCGGCCATGCTATATGCATCGGCAAAATTTGGATCAGTTTGCAGTGCCAACTTGGTCTCATCCAAAGCAACTGTCATTTGACCTTGCTGATAGTAACCAATGGCTAATTGCAAGCGTATGCGTGCACGTCTTTGATTCTCGGTCTTGTCGAAGCTGGTTGTCAGCTCACCATCAGGTGCGACAGGTCTAGCAGCGCAACCCAGCAACAGGATTGCAGATAACAAAGAAACTACCAACCAGCCCGATCGGCGCACTGTCATCAAGATGAAATCTCCACAATGCGGCCAAAATTCTTGCCAAATTTTTCCTGGTACTCTGCCATCTTCTTCATGCGATCCTGCACTTTCGTACGGTCCTGCACTTCACCCGCCAATTGTCCGCAAGCGGCGTCGATATCATCGCCGCGTGTCTTGCGTATCGTGGTGATGATGTCTGCATCCATCAACACTTGCGCAAAGGCTTTGATGCGCGGATTTTGCGAACGCGTCAAACCCGATTCAGGGAAAGGATTGAACGGAATCAGATTAAATTTGCACGATACATCCGCCTGACGCACCAAGGCGACCAGTTCACGCGCATGCTGATCAGTATCGTTGACGCCATCCAGCATGCAATATTCAAAGGTAACGAAATCACGCGGTGCGAATTCCAGATAGCGCTTGCAGGCAGCCATCAATTCAACCAGCGGATACTTCTTATTCAGAGGAACCAGACCGTCGCGCAAAGGATCGTTCGACGCATGCAGCGATACCGCCAGTGCGACTGCGCAATCCTGCGACAGCTTGTCTATCATAGGCACCACACCGCTGGTCGATAAGGTCACGCGGCGACGCGACAAGCCATAAGCGTTATCGTCCAACATCAGCTTGAGTGCCGTAACAGTTGGTTCGTAGTTCAGCAAAGGCTCACCCATGCCCATCATCACCACATTGGTGATTTGGCGCTCGCCTTTAGGGCCAGGCTCTATGCCTTTGGTTCTACGTAATTCGAATTCTGCCATCCACAGTTGGCCGATAATTTCACCAACCGACAGATTGCGGTTAAAGCCCTGCTTGCCTGTCGAACAAAAACGGCAATTCACCGCGCAACCAGCTTGTGTGGAAATACACAAGGTGCCGCGATTTTCTTCAGGGATAAAAACTGTTTCTACTGCATTGCCCTGCCCCACATCGACCAGCCACTTGCGCGTACCGTCGGAAGAGGTGTGATCAGAAATCACAGCGGGTGCAGCAATGATCGCGCGCGTAGCCAGCTTGTCGCGCAACGATTTAGCCAAATCGGTCATCGCGTCAAAATCGTTCGCGCCGAATTGATGTATCCAGCGCTGCAATTGCTTGGCGCGAAACGGCTTCTCACCCAACTCGCCGCAATAAGCGATGAGTTGCGCAGGATCCAGATCCAGCAGATTGGTGAGAGTCGTCATAAAACTATTCCTTGAAACCGTTCGCTCATCAGATCACTCTGCGACGAACGGAAATTCAAATTAACGCGAATAAACGTTCAATGCTGGGAAGTAGTAAGCGATTTCAACTTTCGCTGTTTCTTCTGCATCGGAACCGTGTACTGCATTTGCATCGATCGAATCAGCGAAGTCAGCACGGATGGTGCCTTTTTCTGCCTTCTTCGGATCAGTTGCGCCCATCAGGTCGCGGTGCTTGATGATTGCGTTTTCGCCTTCGAGCACTTGGATCATTACAGGACCGGAAATCATGAAATCAACCAGGTCTTTGAAGAAAGGACGTGCGCTGTGCACAGCGTAGAAACCTTCTGCTTCAGCACGCGACAATTGCGTCATGCGAGCAGCGACGATTTTCAGGCCTGCGCCTTCGAAACGGCTATAAATCTGACCGATTACGTTTTTTGCTACTGCATCCGGTTTAATAATCGACAGTGTGCGTTCGATTGCCATCTGAAAAACTCCAATAAAATGAAAGGGTTAAGACAAAATTCTGATATTTCAACTAACCTTTAATTCTACCACGAAAGCCCCTCTACTTAAAGTAGCAACAAGCTCTTTTAAATGTGAAGATAGCGTTAAGAACAGAACCGTTTATACTATGAACATGTCAAGAGCCTGCTTGGCAACAACTCGAGCTTGATATCAACTTGGAGAAAACATGAGCAATCTACAGCAGACCTTTGGGTCCACCTATGACACCACGGCGGTTCGCCATCGCGTATTGCGAAATACATATTGGCTGCTCGCCCTTTCGATGATTCCAACCGTGCTAGGCGCATGGCTGGGCGTGCAGTTCAAATTTGCATTCTTTGCCGGCAGCCCTTTCATGGGTATGATTATCTTTTTGGCAATCGCCTTCGGTTTCTTCTATGCAATTGAGAAAACGAAAAACTCCGGCCTGGGCGTAGCCCTGTTGCTGGGCTTCACATTTTTCATGGGCTTGATGCTGTCTCGCCTGATCGGCCACATCCTCGGCTTTGCCAACGGCACTACGCTGATCATGACGGCTTTTGGCGGCACTGCTGCGATCCTTGCAACAATGGCAACGGTAGCGACTGTTTCCAAGCGCGACTTTAGCGGCATTGGCAAATGGTTGTTCATGGGCGTGCTGGTAATTATCGTAGCTGCAATCGCAAATATCTGGCTGCAATTGCCAGCCTTGCAACTGACAATCTCAGTCGTAGCGATCGGCATCTTTTCCGCCTTCATCTTGTATGATGTACAACGCATCATCAATGGCGGCGAAACCAACTACGTCACCGCAACGCTGGGTATCTACCTGAGCGTCTATAACGTTTTTTCCAATTTGTTAGCGTTGCTCGGCATCTTCGGTGGCGAACGCGACTAATAACTGGCGTTGAAACAAATAAAAAAGCCGACTTAAAAGTCGGCTTTTTTCATGCGGCTAACAGTTACTCAAGCAACTGTATTCTCTGCATCACGCAACTCAAAAACGGCCATCGATTCCACATGTGAGGTATGCGGGAACATATTCACCACACCAGCATTCTTCAAAGTGTAATGGCCGTCATTCACCAACACCGCAGCATCGCGCGCCAGCGTAGATGGATTGCAGGACACATAGACGATACGACTTGGCAGTAAATCAGGATGACTCTTACCCAACTCCGACAAAGCTTCGCACACTGCCAAAGCACCATCACGCGGTGGATCAATCAGCATGCGATCAAATTTACCAAGCTCGATAAAATCTTGCGCTTTCGCTTCAAACAGGTTGCGGCAATAGAACGACGTTTTATCCGCCAGCCCATTCGCCGTAGCGTTTTCCAGTGAGCGTTCAGTCAGCGTTGTACTGCCCTCTATCCCAACAACTTCCCGCGCCTGCGTAGCAATCGGCAAAGTAAAGTTACCAAGCCCACAAAACAGATCAGCAATACGATCCATTGGCTGCGCATCCAGCAAGCGTAAAGCACGCGCAACCAGAACACGATTAATCTGATGATTTACCTGTGTGAAATCGGTCGGCTTGAACGGCATCTTCACGCCGAACTCTGGCAAAGAGTAATGCAGATTGTTATCCGTCGGATAGAACTGATAAGCGCTATCCGGACCAGCCGGTTGCAACCACCATTGCACCTGATACTCATCCGCAAATAATTTCAGCTTGACCTCGTCCTCTGCTGATAATTCGGTCATGATGCGCAACACCATCGCCGTCACTTTTACTTCTTCTCCTTGCCCGATGGCCAATTCGATCTGAGGCAAATGATCGATGATGGAAAGCGAAGCAATCAAGTGACGCAAAGGCACCAGCATCGCTGATACATTTGCCGGCAGAATTTCGCAAGTCTTCATGTCGGTAATAAAGGATGATTTCCGCTCATGAAAACCAACCAGCACGCCACCTTTTTTCGGCACATTACGCACCGATATACGTGCACGATAGCGATAGCCCCAAGTCGGCCCGTGTATCGGCCGTAACATGGTCTCAGCTTTTACTTTGCCAATGTGCTTCAGATTATCTTCAAGTATGCGTTGCTTCAGCGCGACCTGTGCCGTTGGCTCCAGATGCTGCATGGAACAACCACCACAAATGCCGAAGTACGCACATTTCGGCTTGGTGCGCAGCGATGACTCTTTCAGCAAGACCATCATTTTGGCGGCTTCCCAATTCGCTTTCTTGCGGTAGGAAGAGTACACAACGCGCTCTTTCGGCAATGCGCCTTCGACAAAAACAACTTTGCCCGGTGTGCCATCTTCATTTTTCAGATGGCCGACACCGCGTGCTTCCATGTCGAGGGATTCGATATCAATAATGGTTTGCTGCATAGGGATTGAATCAGATAATCAAGCCGAAGATCGGCTTGTGTTTAATGAGATAAGAAGTGTGAACTATTTCCGGAAGGACGCATGATAGCAAACTACATTGCCAACATCGTAAAGGATGACAAATGCCTATCCTATGTAACATCTATAACAATGAGTCTTTGCCGACGCCGGTTCGCATCAGTGAACGCTTCAACTTCACTAAGGCTTCTTGCTGAATCTGCCGAACCCGCTCACGCGTGACATGCATTTCTGCCGCCAGCGCTTCCAGCGTCGCTGGATCATCGTTATCCAAACCAAAGCGGCGAGTAATCACCAAACGCTGTTTATCGGGCAACTTGTCCAGCCAGTCACGCACCAAGACTGTCATTTCATGATGTTCAGCGAGAGTGTCAGGATCATTCGCATGATCACCCTGTAATAAATCCATCAAGCTGGATTGTGGATCGCCATCCAGCGGTGCATCCAATGACGTTGCATGCTCAGACAGGGCAAGAATATCCTGCACATCCTCAACACTGCGATCAACCAGATGTGCGATGTCTTCCGCAGTCGCATCCTTGCCATCGTGATGTTGCGCTTCCAAGTGAAACTTGGCGCGTAGCGTTTGATTCAGCTCGCGCACCACATGCACCGGCAAGCGCACAGTACGCGCCTGATTCATGATCGCGCGCTCTATACTTTGGCGTATCCACCATGTCGCATAAGTCGAGAAACGAAAGCCGCGTTCCGGTTCAAACTTATCGATGGCGCGCATCAAACCGAGATTACCTTCCTCGATCAAATCAAGCAGGATGACGCCGCGATTAATGTAGTGCTTGGCGATCGATACAACCAGACGCAGGTTGTGCTCGATCATTTTCTGGCGTGCAGCAAAATTGCCTTGCTTGGCCAAAGTTGCGAAATGTACCTCTTCCGCAACCGTCAGTAATGGACGCGCACCGATTTGATTCAGATAATGCTGCGTCGCATCGGTCGACAACTCTGTCGCCAGAACCTTCTTTAATTCATCAATACCAGCAACTTCAATCGGTGCAGCACGCTCGGCCAACTCGACAACGTCACCATCCTCGTCGTCGATATCGGATTTTTCCGCATCGTCCGGCTGCAGCGAGAGATCAGAAGGCAGTGCGTCCGAGCTCTCCTCGTCTTCTGCCTGTGCGTCGCGGTTGCGTGTCATTAGCGGTTAGGTAAAAATTTGGATGGATCAACAGGCTTGCCTTGCTGGCGAATTTCGAAATGCAGCTTCACCGCATCGGAATCGGAATCGCCCATTTCCGCTATCTTTTGTCCTTTAGTGACGTTCTGACCTTCTTTTACGAGTATCGCTTTGTTATGCGCATACGCGGACAACAAATTGCTAGTGTGCTTGACGATAACCAGATTGCCATAACCGCGTATGCCGCTACCCGCGTACATGACTTTACCGGCACCGGCAGCCATCACTGCTTGCCCGGACTTGCCTGCAATATCGATCCCTTTTTTGCCATCATCAAAAGTAGCAATGACCTTGCCTTCTGCCGGCCACATCCAGGCTACGCTGTCATCATCTACCGCAGCAGTGGCAGGCGCAGCATCTACCGTTTTTTCAGCAGGTGTTGCCGCCTTTGGCGCAGTTACTGGCGCTGCCGCTACGGCACCGTCTGGCTTCTGCAATTCTGCCAACGTGCTATCGGAGTAAGGACGCTTCTCTCCGCGAGGGGTGTTTTTATTACTTGCTGTGCTAGCGGCTGGAGCTGACAGAGGCCGGCTTTCGACGCCGGAGGACACTGCCACAGCGCCGGTTTGTGCGCCACCGCTGCGAGCGGAAGCTGCATCAGGTGGGGCTACACGCAAGACTTGTCCTACCTTGATATCGTTTGGATTGGCGAGATTATTCCAGGCAACAATTTCACTGTAGCTTTGACCGAAATCCAGCGCGATGCGATATAGCGTATCGCCCTTCTTCACCGTATAAGTCGTACGATCTTCAGCAGCTGCTTTGGAAGGAGTGGTACCGCCTATCCTGCGCTCGCTGACAGGGGCGGAATTGTGTGTTGTGCTGCAGGCGGTGAGCAAACCGACCAGCGATATCAAAAATATCTGTCGAATTTTTTTCATTCTCATTACGTTCAATTGTTCTTTAACGATGTTCGTGAGTTGGAGACTAAGTTACGGTACCTGGACGGAGCGGCACAAAATGGCAATCCTCCAGCGTCGAACTCTTCCATTCAAATTTGCTGACGCGTTCTATCAGTTGCAAAACCTGATGACGCTCGCCAACTGGGGCGACCAAACGCCCACCTATAGTCATTTGTTCCAATAAAGCCTGCGGCACTTCCAATCCAGCCGCAGCCAAAATGATGCCATCAAACGGTGCTGCTTGGGGCAGACCAAGCATACCATCTCCGTAATGCAAGCGGATATTTGCCACACGCATAGGCCGCAAGTTGGATTTCGCCAACTCATGCAAACCCTTGATGCGTTCGATTGAATACACTTCCTTGGCGACCAAGGACAACACGGCAGCCTGATAACCGCAACCGGTGCCGATTTCCAGCACGTGATTGAGTACACCACCGTTACTATTGTTCCGCATCACTTCTATCATTCTCGCCACAATATAGGGCTGCGAAATCGTCTGATGATAACCAATTGGCAACGAAGCATCGATATAAGCCTGACTTGCCAGCGCCGGCTCCATGAATAAATGGCGCTGCACAGCTTCCATCGCCGCCAGCACTTTACTGTCCTTCACGCCTTGCTTCGCCACACGTGCCACCATCGCCTTGCGCACGGCTTCCGACGCCAGCGGCGTTGGCCTATCCGCTGGAACTGGCGTAGTGCCAGCCTTGCGCGGCGCATCAACGACCCGCGCAGGGGTTGCCGGACGTTTGCCATGTTGCGAGGCATTCAGTGTGGCCGTTTGCGGTGTGGCGACTCTGCCTGAAGTAGTGCTGGTAGTACGACCTACCTCGCTCCGTGTACCGTTACGAGGTGACTTCTCTGCAAGGGAGGAGAGTGAAAGCGGGAAGCGCTTGCTTTTATCGGTCATGCCAAAACCTTCTTCAAGGCTTCCAATTGTGCTGTATGCGTCAGATCGATCTGCAATGGCGTAATCGAGACATGGCCTAACGCTGTCGCGTGAAAATCAGTTCCCTCGCCCGCATCCTTTTGTCCACCACATGGGCCGATCCAGAATATCTCGCGACCATTTGGATCTTGCGCCTTGATCACGGCTTCCGATTGATGCCGTTTGCCGAGACGAGTAGCAACAGCTGGCTTCAGTTGCTCGTAAGGCAAATTGGGAATATTGACGTTAAGCAGGAAATGTTTGGAAAACGACTCCAAGCGTCGTTCGACAATATCGCGTGCTACACGCGCCGCAGCATCGATTTCTGCCCAGCCTTTATTGACTTGGGAAAACGCAATCGACGGAATTCCGAACAAGAATCCTTCAGTCGCCGCCGCCACTGTCCCTGAATACAGCGTATCGTCACCCATGTTTTGTCCCTGATTAATGCCAGAAACAATCAAGTCAGGCGGCGATGACATGATCCCGGTCAGTGCGATGTGCACGCAATCGGATGGCGTACCGTTGATGAAATAAAACCCGTTCGATGCCTGATAGACAGAAAGCGGACGATCAAGTGTGAGGGAATTGGAACTGCCGGAACGATTGCTGTCTGGTGCCACGACAACGATGTCTGCGATTGCTGCCATCGCATCGGCGAGAGCAATCAGCCCAGGCGCCAGGTAGCCGTCATCGTTACTGATAAGGATTTTCATAGATGAATTTTACCTGAAGCAAGACCGCATGCTGAATAAGCTTGCATGCCACGCAAGATAAATATCTGCCCCAGCAACAAGCTCGACTTCTCATCTTTTGAGAGGTAAAGCACTGCGAAATTTCTATTTTTCTGCACTAGCCTCTGCGTCTATCGACGCAAAAAATTCTTGCACCACATTGAGTTCTCGCGTTCTCTTGAATGGCGGCAGGCTTTGCCAGATGCGTTTGCCATAAGGCTTGGAGATCAGGCGTGGATCACAAATCATCAACACGCCCTTATCTCTTTCATCCCGAATCAGGCGTCCCGCTCCCTGCTTCAAATTGATGATCGCCGCCGGTAACTGATGATGCATGAAACCGTTCATGCCTTTGCGCTCCAGCGCCTCGATACGCGCGGCCAACACCGGATCGTCCGGTGGTGAGAATGGCAATTTGTCGATAATCACGACAGAAAGCGCATCACCACGTACATCGACACCTTCCCAGAAGCTCTGACTACCAATCAGCACGGCATTGCCGGCAGCACGGAATCGATCAAGCAATTCGGTACGCCCGGCTTCTCCTTGCACCATCAGTGGAAACGGTAATTTGCGACGTTCGAATTCTTCACGCAAACGCTCAGCGGCGCGATTCACCGCACGTATCGTCGTGCACAACAAGAACGCACCGCCGCCGGCAGCTTCAATCACCGGCAAGGCGGCATCGATCACGGCATCGGTGTAATCGAGCGAATTCGGTTGCGGCAAGCTGGTCGGCACATACAGCAAGCCTTGTTCGCCATATTCAAACGGGCTCGGCCACGAATGAGCAGGCTCATTCCACAAACCCATTTGCGCGCTGTAATGATTGAAGTCGTTTTTCACCGCCAATGTGGCCGAAGTGAAAATCCAGGTGCGTGGTACGCCTTCGCGCTGCTTGTTGAAGATGGGCGCAATCGAAAGCGGTGTTTGATGTAACTGCAAGGAGGAAGAAAACGCTTCAACCCACAGCACACTCTCCTGCCCGATGATTACTTCCTCGGTTTTCGGCTTATTCCATGCGTCCAGTCGCGTCGCCAGCTCGATGGCACGTACACGACATTGTTCGATAGTCTCGGCACGTTCGGCTTGCTTTTGCAAAACCGAGATCATGCTGTCCAGCTCTTCCTTCAAGGTTTCCAACGCCGGGAAAAACGCGCTGGATGGTGCGATCTGATTGACCGACAAACGCACGATGTCTTGCGGGAATGTGAGGCGTAAATCACGCGCTGCGCGCTCCACCGGCGTCACCGTACCAGCCCAGTCCGCACCATCGCGTGCATGCGACAAACCTTCTGCCAACACATCACGGCACAGTTCCAGCACTTGCGAGGTCGAAATCGTCTCGCCAAAAAATAGCGTCGCAGTCTCCGGCAGCTGATGCGCCTCATCGAAAATAATCGTATTGGCAGAAGGCAGCAACTCGGCTACGCCAGTATCCTTCAATGCCACATCGGCAAAGAACAGATGATGATTGACGACGACCACGTCAGCCTGCTGCGCTTCCTTGCGCGCCTTCATCACAAAGCAGTCTTGGTAGTACTGGCACTCTGCGCCCATGCAAGTATCGCGGGTCGAGGTAACCAGATTCCACACCAAAGCTGTTTCCGGGACTTTCGACAGTTCGGCCTTGTCGCCTGAACTCGTGGTTTTCATGAAGCGTGAAATTTCACGCAAGTAACCTACATCGTCACGCGATGTCAGCCTACCGTTTTGCAGCGTGCGCTCAAGATGGAAGTGGCAAACGTAATTCGCGCGCCCTTTCAACAAGGCGACAGAAACCGGTGCGTTCAAGGCTTTACGCACGCTAGGGATATCGCGCAAGTAAAGCTGATCCTGCAAGTTCTTAGTACCGGTAGAAACAATCACCTTGCCACCCCATAGCAGCGCTGGCACCAGATAGGCAAAGGTTTTGCCGGTGCCGGTGCCAGCTTCTGCGATCAGCGTGCTTTGATTGGAAATCGCATGCGCAATAGCTTTGGCCATCTCGGTCTGCGACTGGCGCGGACGAAAAGCACCCACCGCATGACCTAAGGGGCTATTAACACCAAACAGCTGATCGATCTCGGCATCGTGTGTGGCGGGTACAGGCAATGCAGAAGGTTCGTCGATCAAAATAACTATCTTGGAGTAGGCGTTAGGGTAGAGAAATCTATGCAGAACAAGGTCTGCATAGTGAGGGAATCCGTTTATGCAGGGATATCCGGGATTAATTGCATTTTAAGCAAGGTGATATTGTCCTTCAGCTGCAATTTCCGTTTTTTCAAACGGCGCAATTGTAACTCCTCATGACGTCCATCATGAATCAAGGTTTCGATCACGGCATCCAGATCCCGATGCTCGACTTCCAGTTCGACTATGCGTTGGTAAAGAATATCGTGCTGAGAGTTCATAGTCATATTGTCATCTTTATCGATGGAGTAAGCCAATTACATAGCGATATAAAGCAAAGTATTTACAAAAAATGCTGATCGCCATTCAGCACAAAGACACCATCGAATTTATTGAGTTAATGCCACTTATTCTGCCGAAACCCAATTGTAAAAAATTCTTACAATTTTAAAGGTTCTCATTTAACTTCCTGCGGACTGTGCATGCAATAATCAAACGCAACGATTCCTACCCGCAAGTTTAATCCACTAAGACGCATGCGCCAATACGAGATACAAGCAGGAACAGGTCAGCATATCGGTGACCGCGAAGAACAACAAGACAGAACCGCATTGTTCGGCGCGCCCAAAGCACCTGGCTATATGTTAGCCGTCATTGCCGACGGCATGGGCGGTTTATCTGGCGGCGCATTGGCGGCAGAGCAAGTTGTGCGTAGCGCGCAACAGATTTTCGAACGTTTTTCCCCACTCACCGATACAGTAGAAGACATACTGCAGACTATCGCGCAAGAAGCCGATACCGTTATCAAGCTGTCTGCAATGTCTTCCGACAAGAAGCCGCATAGCACTGTCGTCCTGCTGATCATCACGCCACAAAACAGTGCAATCTGGGCCCATGCGGGCGATTCCCGTCTCTATTACTTCGATGGACCGAACTGCAGTAAGCGCACCATAGATCACACATATCGCGAACAATTAAAGACGGAAAACAAGCTAGACGAGGAAAAAGCAAAAGATCCCCTGCTGGCCAATCTCTTAGTCAACGTCTTGGGCAGCAGCACGAATGAATTCAAGCTCAGCGTGAACAGACGTGACGGCTTGAAGGTTGGCGACTCCTTCCTCCTATGTACCGACGGGCTGTGGCAATACTTCAGCGATGCGGAATTAGGCGCTGCCATTGCGATGAACACCCCTCGCAAGGCATCAGAAATGCTGATCGCCAACGCACGCAAACGCGCAACCGGCAGCAAGGCAGACAATTGCACGCTGGCCATCGTCAAGCTCGTCAAGCCAACCAAGGAAGTCAAAGACTATACGATCAAGAAGATGCGAAGCGCAGTCTGACAAATTGAAGCCTGACGGATTCAAAATCTGCATGACCCGCTTGACGGAAGCCACTACTAGCCGTTACGGTCTGATTAATTGTGAAACACAATCAGCAGACCTTGCATCGCCACGCATCAAGCGGCAGCTGAAAAGCATCATCAGCCAGTATTTTTTCAGCGCCACTCGCATTTCGTCGCCATTTGAAAAGATCATGCATTGAAAAAAATATTTCCTTCCCAGTTCAACTTCGACAGCTTGCGTGTTCGCTTGCTGGTCCTAGTATTGCTCGCTATTGTGCCTCCAGTCATCTTGACCGTATACGGCGCATGGAAGGAACGCCAGCAAGCCGTTCGCATGGCAGAAGACAACCTCCAGCAATTGACGCAATTAGCCGCCACCAGCGAAGCCCGCTCAATTGAAGGAGCACGACAATTACTCACCGTACTGTCCGTCGTACCGGAGCTGCGCGGCAGCCCCAAGGCTTGCAGCCAGTTCCTCGAAACCATTCTTAAGAAGAATGAAGGCTACGTCAATTTCGGTCTGATCCAATTGAATGGTGACGTTAGCTGCAGCGCCCTGCCACTGACTGAAAAAATCAATCTGGGAGATCGTCCACATTTTCAGCGCGCAGTGCGTAACCGCACATTCTCCGCTGGTGATTATGTTCTTGGCCGCACAGCGCGCAAGCACACGATCAATCTGACTTATCCGATTTTCAATAACGCTGGCGAAGTGCAATCAGTTATCTTTGCAGCCCTCGATTTGAGCGTGCTGGATCGCTTTGTCAGCGACATCGAATTGCCAGCTGGTGCCGTGTTGGTGACTGCCGACAGCAATGGCACCATCATCGCCAGACGACCGAATCCCGAGAAATGGATAGGCACGCGCACACCGCAAACGCTATTCGACGTGATGATCAAAGTTGGCTTCGGCACTTCTGCCCTCACCGACTCTGATGGTATTACGCGACTGCATGCATTCGCCCCAGTCGGTACCAACAATATTTCCAACTTCAAGGTCAGCATAGGCATACCTATCGACGACATCGTCGCACCTGCAAACCATTTGCAGATGATGGAGCTGATTACGCTGGCCATCATTGCGCTGCTCGCACTAGTTGCAGCCTGGTTTGTTGGCGATGTCATCATCTTGCGTCGCGTTAAAGCACTAGTTCGCACCGCAGATCAAATCGCAGCTGGCAATCTGCAAGCGCGTACCGGCATCAAATACGGCAAGGAAGAGATCAGCCAATTAGCGCAAGCATTCGACAGCATGGTGATCTCGCTGCAGCAACACGAAACAGAACGCGAACAATCAAAAGCCATTCTGTTCGCAGAGAAAGAACGCGCGCAAGTCACATTGGAATCGATTGCCGATGCGGTTATCACCACCGACAATTTAGGCAATATCGAATACATGAATCCAGTCGCCGAGTCACTCACTGGCTGGACCAAAGCAGAAGCAGAAGGATTGCCATCCACACGCGTATTCAAAATCATCAACGGCCACACACGCGAACCGGTGCCGAATCCGGTGGAACTGGTATTCGAACAGCAAAGCAATGTGGAACTGATTAAAGACACGGTTCTACTCAGTCGCAACGGTATCGAATATGCAGTCGAAGATTCAGCAGCACCGATACGCAATCGCGAAGGCGAGATCATCGGCGTCGTCCTGGTTTTCCACGATGTCAGCGATTCGCGCAAGCTGGCTATCCAGCTATCGCATCAAGCGGCACACGATCCATTGACCGGACTCTTCAACCGTCGTGAATTCGAACGACGTTTGGAAGTAGCGATCGATACTCTTGGGCGCCAAACCAAGCAACATGCGCTGTTGTATATGGATCTGGATCAATTCAAGATCGTCAACGACACCTGCGGTCATAGTTCCGGCGATGAGTTACTGCGACAAATCACCGCCTTGCTGCAACCGCTGGTACGTGACAGTGATACGTTAGCGCGTTTGGGTGGTGATGAGTTCGGCGCCTTTCTTGAAAACTGCACGCCCGAATCAGCGGTACGTATTGCCGAAAAATTGCGCCAAACAATTTGTGATTTCCATTTTGTCTGGCAAGACAAAATCTTCCCTATCGGCGTCAGCATCGGCTTGGTCAACTTCAACAGTAATGCCTTGTCCCTGCCGGACTTACTCAGCGCTGCGGATACAGCATGTTATGTCGCAAAAGATACTGGCCGTAATCGCGTTCATATCTACCGCGCAGAAGATCATCAGCCAGCGGTCAAGCAAGGTGAAATAAAATGGAACGAGCGTATTCAAAAAGCATTTGAAAACGATAGCTTCCGCCTGTTCTCGCATGAGATCGTCAACATTCGTCCTGGCAAGAAAGATTTCTTCTTTGACGAATTACGTCTCTACATGGCTGATGATTCCGGCAAGCTGATTCCAACTTCGGCCTTCATCCCAGCGGCTGAGCGCTATCACTTCATGCCAACCATAGATCGTTGGGTAATACGTACCGTGTTTGCACGACAAGCAGCTGCCGTATTGAAATCGGATGGCAGCAGCCTGCATGTTCTTCTGATCAAAATATCTGGTACCTCACTCGACGATGAAAGCTTCGTCGACTTTGTACGCGAACAATTCATACACTTTGCACTGCCTTATGACTCGATTTGTTTTGCGATGGCAGAAACAACCGCTATCACCAACCTAACGCGTGCGTTGAGTTTTATCGATACATTGAAGCCACTTGGTTGCCGCTTTGCATTGGATGATTTCGGCAGCGGCATGTCCTCATTCGCCTATCTCAAACATCTCGATGTGGACTTCTTGAAGATTGATGGCAGCTACATCAAAGGCATGGAGAGCGACCCGGTCGATTTTGCCAAGATAGAGGCGATACAACACATTAGCAATGTGATGGGTATCAAAACAATCGCACCCAACGTAGATGATGAAGCGACTCTGAACAAGTTGAAAAGCGTAGGCATAGGTTACGTACAAAGCAGTACAGTCAATACCAAGAAAACGTTTTACCCACCTGCAGTCGACTAGAAAAACCAGCGCCCATAAAAAATCCTGTACGAAGGCAGCGTAATCGCATGCTTCGGTACAGGATGATCGTTATATCAAACCAGATTCGGACGATTCAAACGTCCATTTATTTTCTGGAAAACAAAAAACCTAGCACTAGGCCAAGACCGGCCGAGATGGTCACTGCACGCCACGGATTTTGATTTACAAAATCGTCCGTTGTGACAGCTACTTCCTTGGTTTTTTTCGCTGCGACGGAAGGCATTTCTTTTGCCTTAGTCAATGCAGTATCAAGGAATTCTACGTATTTCTTGCTCATCTCACCCGATTTATGTAGCGCTAGTTCCTTAGCCTCATGTGCCAATTCCTTTGCATCCTTGGACAAGGTTTTCAAATCGTGATTAACGCTATCTACTTTCGACTCCATGTTCAGCTCCTAAAAATTGAATTGAATTTGATCTGAGTATTCAACTGCAATAACACTGCCCTAACTCAAACAAGATAATTACGTCACTGATACGCGTACACGCTCACGCAAATTTTTCATCACTTCATGGTTTTGAATAACACCTTGATACTGACGCTCTACCACAGTACGTACATCAAGCGGCAAATCTTTTTCCAAAGCGCGGCGATAACTCTTGAGCGCCACATCTTCGCCACGTTCGCATTCATTCATAATGGTTTCATCGTCTTTTCCCATCAACGATGACTTGATATCTATCCAGCGGCGATGCAAAGTACCGCCTAGATTGCTTTTTGTTTCTAGATTGCCACCACGCGCAGTCACCAAGGTCTTCAGCTCCTGACCAGCGGCACTACAACCTGCTGCAAGCGTCAGAAATGGTTGCTTCAATTGACTGTCGCCAATATCTTCCGCACAGGTTTTAAAACCCTCTTCACCGTCTTTACATGTCTCGATTAGATCGTTGAGAGTTGAAATTACATCATCTTTCATCATCATTCCTTTCAGAAAACATCAAGTCCAGCCCTCATGTTTTCCTCACAAGAGCCGTAGAAGGTTCTGTCCAGCCTTATTTCGACAGTAAATCGGCGCTACTAATCCATCCAGTTGTAGAAATATTTTCTTCATCAGGAACACCGAAATATTCGGTATGAAGCAGGTGTGAATCTGAGAATATGAAGGAAAGCTGTGCATGACTCTGTTCGGCAACGCACATTAACGCCGATGTATTCAAGCCATGTCAGTTAGTCTCAGCTTCATATCAATTTCATTCAAGACAGTGAAGTTTTGACACCTGCAAATTCAAGTTTCCGTCCAGCAAGGTACAATGTCGTCAAGCATTTAGTATGCTGGGCAATTGATTAATAGGCATTGCCAGCATCAATATTCCTGCCTTCAAGACGGCAAGAATTATCGAAATACCAATTCAAGATTCATTTACTAAATGAACATAAGTGCGGTGACTGTTGATCTCATCAGCAAAGAATCATGCTGAATGACACATTAAGAAACCTTGCAAATCTCGCATTAAAACAGTCTGCCTGATTAAATGAATAAAGCCTTTTTATGCTGACCGCACATTACGATTCATTACTAGTCTCGATTTCGTTACTGGTCGCTATCCTCGCCTCATATACCGCTCTGGATATGGCAGGAAGAATCAATTCAACGTCCGAAAAAAGTGCCACTTGGTGGCTCGCCGGCGGTGCGACTGCTATGGGCATAGGCATTTGGTCCATGCACTTCATCGGCATGCTATCGTTCAATCTTCCTATCCCGCTCGGATACGACCTCGGCATTACCTTTCTGTCGCTGCTGATTGCCATCGTTGCTTCTGGATTTGCCTTGTGGCGCATCAGCCAACCTCAACTCCCGATGATGCAATTGGCGGGCAGCGCCGTATTGATGGGCATTGCCATCGCATCCATGCACTACACCGGTATGGCTGCGATGCGTATGGAACCTGGCATCGAATACGATCCACTGCTTTTTACTCTGTCGGTTGTCATCGCCATTACTGCTTCTGGTGCTGCCTTGTGGATTGCGTTCCTGCTACGCAGAAATACACCGCACGTCAAACGTTCACGTGCAATGGCTGCAGTTGTCATGGGTATTGCCATCATCGGCATGCACTACACCGGCATGGCTGCAGCAAACTTCCCTATCGGCAGCATCTGTAGCGCCGCTAGAGAAGGTGTCGGTCCTGGCTGGTTGGCGATAGTCGTGATTGTCGTAACGCTGGCGGTGCTGGCAATTGCCTTGCTGACTTCCGTCCTCGATGCACGACTGGAATCGCAAACAGGAAAATTGGTCAAGTCACTGGCACTGGCTAATCAGGAGTTGACCAAGCAAGCGCTCCAAGACAATCTGACCAAACTACCGAACCGTACTCTGCTGGAAGACCGACTTGATCAAATGTTGCACAAGGCTGTGCGCGAACAAGGTCGCTTTGCCGTGATGTTTATCGATCTCGATGGATTCAAGGCTATCAATGATTCGCTCGGGCACCATATTGGCGACCTGTTATTGGTTGACGTTGCACAACGCATACGCAATAGCATCAGAGCACAGGATACTGCTGCCCGTTTAGGCGGCGATGAATTCGTCATGCTGATTGAAGTAAGCGAGCCAGAAGATGCGGCCTCAGTCGCAGACAAATTGTGCGGCATGCTCAACCAACCTTTCCAGATATCCCAATACAACCTGGGCATCTCAGCCAGCATTGGCATTGCCGTTTATCCGGAAGATGGCAAGACGCGTCACGACCTGCTCATCCATGCAGACGCAGCCATGTATCACACCAAAAGCACGGGACGAAACGGCTATCACTTTTTTGAAACGTCGATGAATACCAATGCGCATAATCAATTGCAATTGATACAGGATTTGCGCGCAGCACTGGAGCACAAGGAATTCTGCCTGCACTACCAACCCAAGTTCAATACGTCTGACGGTATTGTCGTTGGTGCAGAAGCACTGCTGCGTTGGCAGCATCCGGTACGCGGCATGATTGCACCTGGTGATTTTATTAGTCTGGCTGAAAAAACAGGATTGATTGTACCGATCGGCGAATGGGTGCTGGATGAGGCTTGTCGCCAAATGCGCGCATGGTATGACCAAGGCTATACACATTGGAAGGTCGCGGTTAATTTGTCTTCCGTGCAGTTCAGCAACGATAATTTGATTGATCTCGTACAGTCGACCTTGAAGCGCAACAACTTGCCTGCCACTTGCCTGATGCTGGAAGTGACAGAATCAACGGCCATGCACAATGTAGAAGCCAGCCTGACGATACTGGAGAAGCTGGTTAGCTTGGGTGTCGAAATTTCCATCGACGATTTCGGCACGGGTTATTCCAGCTTGCTGTATTTGAAACGTTTGCCAGCGACTGAGTTGAAGATTGATCGCGGTTTCATCAGTGATCTCGCGCATGGAACAGACGATGCCTCGATCGTTTCTGCCATTGTTGCCTTAGGCCGTTCGCTCAATCTGCGCATCGTTGCGGAAGGTGTAGAGACAGGAAAGCAGCAGGAATATCTGACGACATTGGGATGTGACACCTTGCAAGGCTATTTCATGGGACGCCCTGTAGGCTCGGAACAGTTCATGGCCGCCATCCACGCAGCTGAAATACTGCAAGCAAATCCTGGCTCAATACCAAATCCCAATATTCATGGCATGCAAGCTATCTGATGCTCATTTTATGCAGTAAGCAAGAGCGAGCTGATCAGGTAATCGCGCACTGTAATGCCACGACTCATGCAGGAACATGTATTGCGATAAATCCTGGCTCCGTCCGATATCGGCAGCGATCGCTTCAGGCAGAATAGGAATCCAGGCGACAATGGCTACCGCTGCCATTGCTGTAAATAGAACAAGCGTAATAGCTGCAAGGAGAAGATGGAAGATATGCGAATTATTTGCATGACTCATATAACCTCCATTTACAAATTCAGCTCGAATTGATATCGCTTATTGCGATAAGAAAGGCTGACTATATGAGTCCCTTTCGCTTGCAGTCTGTACGCTTTCTCACTTAATCAGCCAACTTATTCTCCTGCACCAATCTGTTTAACGAGCACACAAACAAAAAGGCCTTGCTTCTCAGCAAGGCCTTTTTAACTTGAAACAAATCGCAGCAATTACAACTGCGGATTCAACTTCTCGATTTTCGAGTGCAGCTTATTCAGCGCAGAAATATATGCTTTGGCCGATGCAACCACAATATCCAGATCAGCGCCAACACCATTCACAATACGTCCAGCTTTGGACAAACGCATCGTTACTTCGCCTTGTGACTCGGTACCAGTAGTAATGGCATTGACTGAAAACAAGAGCAATTCAGCGCCGCTGGCGACTTTAGATTCAATCGCGTTCACGATGGCATCGACTGGGCCATTGCCCTCGCCTTTGCAGTTCTCTTCTTTACCATCTACGGTAAAGACGACATTCGCTGCAGGCTTCACGCCGGTTGCTGATTGCTGTGACAAGGATACAAAGCTGTAGTATTCCTTTTCGTGCGAATGCTGTTCATCGGACACCAAGGCCATGATGTCTTCGTCGAAGATATCTGATTTGCGATCAGCCAATTCCTTGAAGCGCACAAAAGCTGCATCCATGTCTGCGCCGGAATCCAAGGTGATACCCAGCTCGTCCAGACGTTGCTTGAATGCATTGCGACCAGACAATTTACCCAACACAATCTTATTGGTCGCCCAGCCCACATCTTCGGCACGCATGATTTCATAAGTGTCACGCGCTTTCAGCACGCCATCCTGATGAATACCGGAAGCATGTGCAAATGCATTCGCACCGACCACTGATTTATTCGGCTGTACGGCAAAACCTGTAATTTGCGATACCAGTTTGGATGTCGGCACAATCTGCGTCGTATCGATGCCGACTTCTAGATTGAAGTGATCCTTGCGGGTACGTACAGCCATCACGATTTCTTCCAGCGCAGTATTACCAGCGCGCTCGCCCAAACCGTTGATGGTACATTCAACCTGACGTGCGCCGCCTATCATCACACCAGCCAGTGAATTCGCTACCGCCATGCCGAGATCGTTGTGGCAATGCACGGACCATACGGCCTTGTCCGAGTTGGGAATACGCTCACGCAAGGTCTTCAACATATTGCCGTACAAACCAGGCACACCGTAACCAACCGTATCGGCAAAATTGATCGTGGTTGCGCCTTCCTTGATGACCGCTTCAATCACGCGGCACAGGAAGTCGATATCCGAGCGACTACCATCTTCCGGGCTGAATTCAACATCATCCGTAAAGTTACGTGCGTAACGCACTGCCATCTTGGCTTGTTCAAAAACCTGATCCGGCGTCATGCGCAACTTCTTCTCCATGTGCAAAGGAGATGTCGCGAGGAAGGTATGAATACGTTTGCGTTCAGCTGGTGCCAGCGCTTCTGCCGCGCGTGCAATATCCTTGTCATTGGCACGCGACAGAGAACAAATCGTCGCGTCCTTGATGATGCCGGAAATAGCATGTATGGATTCGAAATCGCCTTGCGAAGCCGCCGCAAAACCAGCTTCGATAATATCGACCTTCAAACGTTCGAGCTGTCTGGCAATACGGATTTTTTCATCCTTCGTCATCGATGCGCCGGGCGATTGTTCACCGTCACGCAAAGTCGTGTCGAAAATGATGAGTTTGTTTGATGGATTAGCAGACATGTTTTATTCCTTGGGAATTGCTCTGTTTATATCGTTTTACTACTCTTCCGCGGCAACAGAAACACGGAAGAGATACAACGTAATCAATGATCGTCGTGTGGTTCAAGTTCTGTTTGCACAATGCTGCTCACCGGCTTGCCTTTAGCCATGCGCCAGAAGTAAACACAGTAGCCCGACAAGCCATACATGACGAACAAACCAAACAGCACTTTAGGCGGATCGCTCGATATCGCTACGAAAGCCAGAACAATCAGGAAGATGCCTATGAACGGCACCGACTTACGGAAATTGATGTCCTTGAAGCTGTAGAACGGAACATTCGTCACCATCGTCAGACCCGCATACAAGGTGATACCCCATGCGATCCAGCTCAGATCAGGTCCAGCAAAACCGAGGTCCTGCATCAGCCAGATGAAGCCGGCAACGAGGGCCGCTGCCGCCGGGCTAGGCAAGCCCTGGAAGTAACGTTTATCAACGACAGCAATATTCGTATTGAAACGGGCCAGTCGCAAGGCACCGCCAGCGCAATAGACGAATGCCGCCAGCCAACCCAGCTTACCCATGTCTTGCAAGGCCCAGACGTACACTACCAAGGCCGGTGCAGCGCCAAAGGAAACCATATCAGCCAGACTATCGTATTGCGCACCGAATTCGCTCTGTGTATTCGTCAAGCGCGCCACACGACCATCCACGGCATCCAGCACCATCGCGGCAAAAATCGCGATCGCTGCATAATCAAACTTATGACTCATCGCCATCACGATGGCATAGAACCCGCAAAACAGTCCTGCGGTCGTAAATGCATTCGGTAACAGATAAATACCACGCCGACGCAAGGTTGGTCTCGGCATGATGGTTTCGCCCAAATCCTGCTGCAGAATCTGGTTGCTGCGCGCAAGTCTGCCCAACGGACGGACCTTGGTAAAAGGAGCTTTGCTATTTTTCGCTTTTCGACGATTGAAACTTGACATGCGAATCCCGTTTTCAGGTAGCTGTGTGGGTGGAAGATCAGGAGTCGTAGTGTATCAGACGGGCAATGCAACCGGCAGGCAGAGCTTGCAAACATGTCGTAAATCTTGCCCAAAACAAAGGCGGAAATGACAACGCCGCTGCATGAGCAAGCGGCGTATGAACAGATTTTATGTTGCGGCACACCATCGGTGCCGTATTGAAGCAAATGTGCCTCAATACGACATTAAACTTTTAACGAAATTTGACTTTGCCCACGACGCGCATGGTCAAGGTTGTTTCGCCCGGCTCAAAGCTAGGCTCTTCAACTGGAGCCGCATCTGCAGCCATCGCTGAACGCATCATCATTTTTGGTGCTGCGGCTTCCTGCGCATAATTACCAGAACCTTCGAAATCAACGGTATCCAACACCGCATCTGCAGGATTACGGCCCATTGCACGTGCAATCGATGCAATGCGCTCAGTCAGGTTCTTATACGTGGCATCGATGCGTTGCGCATCCAGTTTTTTGGCAGTGGCATCGGTCAGACCGAATTGCAGACCACTCAAGGCCAATACACCTTGTGCAGTGGCGACTGTTTTTGGCAAAGCGCTCAGGTTAGTGGTCTTTACCTCCAGATACTGGCCGACGCGCCAGCTGGTAGGCTGCCGTGCCTTGTTGCTTTGACGCGGCTGATCTTCCGGATAAACGGCATAGGTGTAATAGCCACGCGTCGTCAGAACTGCTTGCGGATCTGCTTTTCTGACAATGTCCATGCCCTGCTTCATTTTTTGATTTACACGCGAAGCTGCAGCTGATTTGTCCTTGTCTTGCTCTTCAACTAGCAAGGTCAACTGTGCTTGGTCATTGGCATGTTTAACTTCACCATAAGCAGGAACGACGACTAAGGTGCCGCTGGTTTGCATAGGTGTTTGTGCAAAAGATGTCGCGCTCGCGGCAACACAGCTCAAGGCAAGGAAAAGATTTTTTAATCGTGACATTGGATATCTCCCAAAAACGTAAAAGAAAGGCAAGCTGGCAGTTCGACAGTAAGCTTATTTGCTAAGTTCTTTCTGAATGGCAATCGTCACACTTTTTTACAAGATCGGTAAACGAAAAAAGCTGCGCCTGAGCGCAGCTTTTTATTGTATGCGGCTTTCACTGAAAGCCGCATAGCGTCGCATCGAGCAAGAATATTAGTTCTTGGTTTGATCTACCAGTTTGTTTTTTGCAATCCAAGGCATCATAGCGCGCAATTTTGCACCAACTTGTTCGATTTGATGCTCGGAATTCAAACGACGACGGGAGATCAGCGTAGGTGCGCCAGCCTTGTTTTCAAGGATGAAGCTCTTCGCGTATTCGCCGGTTTGAATGTCTTTCAGGCATTGGCGCATTGCGTTTTTGGTGTCTTCGGTCACGATGCGTGGGCCGGTGACGTATTCGCCGTATTCTGCATTGTTCGAGATCGAGTAGTTCATGTTGGCGATGCCGCCTTCATAGATCAGATCGACGATCAATTTCAGTTCGTGCAAGCATTCGAAGTAAGCCATTTCCGGAGCGTAACCAGCTTCGGTCAATGTTTCGAAACCAGCTTTGATCAGTTCAACCGCGCCACCGCACAGAACAGCTTGTTCACCGAACAAATCGGTTTCTGTTTCTTCACGGAAGTTGGTTTCGATGATGCCGGCACGGCCACCGCCGTTAGCCATTGAGTACGACAAAGCGATGTCGCGAGCGACGCCGGATTTGTCTTGGTACACAGCGATCAGGTGAGGAACGCCGCCGCCTTGTGCATAAGTACCGCGCACTGTGTGGCCTGGTGCTTTAGGAGCAACCATGATCACGTCCAGATCGGCGCGTGGCACGACTTGACCGTAGTGCACGTTGAAGCCGTGAGCGAATGCCAACACTGCGCCTTGTTTAGCGTGTGGAGCAATGTTTTCGTTGTAAACCTGAGCGATGTTTTCATCTGGCAGCAAGATCATGATGACGTCAGCTGCTTTGACTGCATCGTTAACTTCAGCAACGTTCAGACCAGCTTTCGCTACTTTGTCCCATGAAGCGCCGCCTTTACGCAGACCGACTGTCACTTTGACGCCGGAATCGTTCAAATTTTGCGCGTGTGCGTGGCCTTGCGAACCGTAACCGATGATGGCAACGTTTTTACCTTTGATCAGCGACAGATCACAATCTTTATCGTAGAAAACTTTCATGATGTTCCTAAATTGATGTTGTTGGTGTGAATGAACTACTTAAACTTTGAGTATGCGTTCGCCGCGACCGATACCGGAGCCGCCCGTACGGACAGTTTCCAGAATCGCCGTGCGATCGATCGAATCGATAAACGCGTCGAGCTTGGTTTTGTTACCGGTCAACTCGATGGTGTAAGTCTTGTCCGTGACGTCGATGATACGACCGCGGAAGATATCCGCAGTACGTTTCATTTCTTCACGTTCCTTGCCGACTGCACGTATCTTGATGAGCATGAGCTCACGTTCGATAAACGCACCTTCGGTCAGGTCGACTACTTTCACCACTTCGATCAAACGGTTCAAATGCTTGGTGATTTGCTCAATCACATCGTCCGAGCCGCTGGTGACGATCGTCATCCGCGACAAGGTTGCATCTTCGGTTGGGGCCACGGTCAACGTTTCAATGTTGTAACCACGCGCGGAGAACAGACCAACTACGCGCGACAAGGCACCCGCTTCATTTTCCAGTAAAACAGAAACGATATGGCGCATCACAGATCCTCCGAACCCAACAGCATTTCAGTCAAACCCTTACCTGTCTTGACCATAGGCCAGACATTTTCGGTTTGATCCGTAATGAAATTCATGAATACCAAACGGTCTTTCATATCGAACGCTTCTTTCAATGCGCCATCGACATCAGCCGGATTTTCGATCTTCATACCGACGTGACCGTAAGACTCAACCAGCTTGTTAAAGTCTGGCAGAGAATCCATGTAGGACTCGGAATAACGCGAACCGTATTCAAGCTGTTGCCACTGACGAACCATACCGAGGAAACGATTGTTCAACAGAATGATTTTTGGTGTCAGGTGATATTGCTTACAAGTCGCCAATTCTTGAATACACATCTGGATCGATGCTTCACCAGTGATACAGGCAACGGTTGCATCAGGATTGGCCATCTGCACGCCCATGGCGTACGGCAAGCCCACACCCATGGTGCCCAAGCCACCGGAATTGATCCAGCGACGTGGTTTATCGAATGGATAGTATTGTGCCGCCCACATTTGATGCTGACCGACGTCCGAGGTAATGAAGGCATCGCCCTTGGTGATGTCCCAGACTTTCTGGATCACCGATTGCGGCTTGATCACTTCGGTCGAGTCGGCAAACTTCAGGCATTCGCGTTTGCGCCATTCGTTGATCTGCTTCCACCATGCGGACAGCGCAACGCTGTTCGGCTTGGCTTCAGCGGCATCCAGTTGTGCCAGCAATTCAACCAGCACTTCCTTGACGTTGCCGACGATAGGAATATCAACCTTGACGCGTTTCGAAATCGACGATGGGTCGATGTCGATGTGAATGATTTTGCGCGGGTTCGACGAAAAATGTTTTGGATTGCCGATCACACGGTCATCGAAGCGCGCACCGATCGCGATCATCACGTCGGAGTGCTGCATAGCCATATTGGCTTCGTAAGTACCGTGCATACCTGGCATACCGACAAACTTGTCGCTCGATGCTTTGTACGCGCCCAAACCCATCAAGGTGTTGGTGCATGGGTAACCGAGTTTGTCGACCAGACGATTCAGCTCTTCGGATGCATTGGCCAGAATCACGCCGCCGCCGGTATAAATCATCGGACGTTCGGCTTGCAGCAATAATTGCACCGCTTTGCGGATTTGACCGGAATGACCTTTGTCGACTGGTTTGTACGAACGCATTTCGACTTCCTTCGGATATTCGAAGGTCGTCTTGTGCATCGTGATGTCTTTAGGGATGTCGATCAGCACCGGACCTGGACGGCCGGTAGTAGCGATGTAGAAAGCCTTCTTCATCGTCGCTGCGAGATCTTTGACATCCTTGACGAGGAAATTGTGTTTGACGCATGGACGGGTAATCCCGACCGTATCGCACTCCTGGAACGCATCCAGACCAATCGCGTGCGAAGGCACTTGACCGGAAATGATGATCATTGGAATGGAGTCCATATACGCAGTAGCCAGACCAGTGACAGCATTGGTTACACCTGGACCGGAGGTCACAAGGCAAACGCCGACTTTATTGGAGCTACGGGAATATGCGTCAGCAGCATGCACGGCAGCCTGCTCGTGGCGTACCAAGATATGCTGGAATTTGCTGTGGCTGAAGATCGCGTCGTAGATGTACAGCACTGCGCCACCAGGATAGCCGAACACATGTTCAACACCTTCTTCGGCCAGGCAACGTACGACGATTTCTGCGCCGGTGATTTCTTCACCGATTTTATTACTGTTAACTGCAGTAGTACTTGCGTCTGAGGTCATGCTAACGTCCTTTCAAGGTCCATTGGAAATTGATCGGATGCTCTCTCCTGATGAAACCGCTCAATGCGACAGTGCTTAGGCATTCCTTTTTTGTGCGGTCACGCCAATTCGTCACACATCTGTGAATGTGTTTCAAAAAGACGCTTAACGCGACTCGTTCAGCCAGAGGTTCTGCAGCAATATGCGAATTTCTCGCGCTTGTGGCGCGGGTTAGAGCAAACAGCTTTCAAATTTTTGAAGCGCGTCTTCTAACAAAGTTGCATCATGCGCAACATGCTAAAAGACCATGGGTACCCTTTGAGATGGTAAGGGGAACGATACGTTACTGCGTTGCACAATTCTGGTCAAGCTAAATTCCAGAAAAGCTGTTTGGAATCAACGATTTTGCGTAAAAAGTACCCGCAAACGAGGCTTTTTTGCTAGCATGCCTGCAGTTTAAAAACGTGATCGTCGAATAATTGTTGAGACATCTCATCCCGAAACATCTTCGGCAGCGTTCTTTCGAATGCGCTGCATCCAATGGCAACTGATAAAGAACTTTCGGATTTTCTTGAAGATGTAGAACGCCGTGCTTTCAAGCAGGCGGTGTACGCTGTTCGTAAAGAAGAATCGGCGCTGGATATAGTCCAGGATGCCATGATCAAACTCGCTGAAAAATACGGTGACAAACCGGCAGCTGAGTTACCTATGCTGTTTCAGCGCATCTTGCAAAACACCATCCGCGATTATTTCCGCCGCGAAAAGGTCCGCTCCTCATGGATCAGCCTGTTTTCCAGCTTTGGCAACAAACAGGAAGACCAGGAAAATTTCGATGCGATGGATATGATAGAAGCGGAAGAAGGCAGCTATGGTGCCGAAACCGGTTTGGGCAAGTTGGAACGCAAGCAAGTACTCGAATTTATCGAGAATGAAGTACAAAATCTCCCCTCACGTCAACGAGAAGCCTTCCTGATGCGTTATTGGCAGGATCTGAACGTGGCAGAAACCGCCGCCATCATGGGATGCTCCGAAGGAAGTGTGAAAACACACTGCTCTCGTGCGACGCACGCTCTGGCCCAGGCGCTGAAAGCCAAAGGAATCTACTTATGAACACCAAAGACCTGAATCTCGCTTACAAACTAAGCCATGCGCTGGACGAAAGCGCCAATAATGTATCGGAAAAAACTGCCGAACGTCTGGCATCTGCGCGCAAGATGGCGTTATCACATAAAAAACAAGAGTCTAAGGCGACTGTATTTGTGCCGCAGGTGGCGCTCGCCGGTCATAGCAGCACGTCCTCACACAACAACCTCTGGGCCTGGTTAGGCCGCATGGGCTTGGCCGTACCGCTGGCTGCCTTGGTGTTCGGTTTGATAGGCATCTATCAATTTGAGCAACATCAGCAAATCATCGACTCCGCCTCCATTGATGCCGAAGTATTAACTGATGACTTGCCGCTGTCGGCTTATCTCGACCATGGTTTTGATGCATTTCTGGCAAAAGGGGATAAATAGGCATGAAGGTATGGACTTTTCCCCTGGATATACCTCATCTCGGGAAAATCGCTACATCCCTAGCAGTCTTGTCTCTTGCATACACTGGTGCAATACAGGCAATGCCGGCTGACGCACCTGCGCCACCAGTGCACGCACCGGCGCTGGCCGTCGCCGTGCCTCCAGCCAAACCGACTGCCAAACCCACCTCTGTAGCCAAAACCAGCGGCAACAAATCCGATTGGAACAAGTTAAGCCCTGCGCAAAAAACCGCTCTGGCACCACTGGCTGGCGATTGGAACAAGCTGGATTCCTTCCGCAGAGAAAAATGGCTGGAACTAGCAAATAGATTCACCACCATGTCGCCTAGCGATCAAGAACGCATGCAAGAACGTATGCGTGATTGGGTCAAGCTGACGCCTGACCAACGGCGCCTTGCCCGCGAAAACTATAACCGGGCAAAAAAACTCAACGCCGAACAAAAAACCAAGCAATGGGAAGAGTATCAACAACTCTCCGATGAAAAGAAAAAACAGTTGGCTGAAACCTCCCCACCCAAAAAACGCATAGTGAATCCACCGCGCCCACCTATCGGCAAGAATGCTGCGCAAGCGCAAGCAAAAGTAATATCAAAACCGATACCGACAAAACAACCGTTGCCGCGTGCAGAAGCAATTCAGCCGTCTTTGCCTATATCAACGCCTATACAAGCACCAGCTCCGACTCCTTCTCCTGCGCCTTGATTCTGACTCCATGCAATGCAATTGAATAATTCAGATACGCCTACAATCAAACGCCGTTTGACCACCATGATTTATGAAGGCGTGCTGTTATTTGGCGTCGTGGCGATTGCAGGCTTACTGTTCTCAACGATTTTTCAACAACGCAATGCCCTCTATCTGCGACATGCCTTGCAGTACTGGCTATTTTTTGTAGTAGGCGCTTATTTCGTCTGGTTCTGGATACATAGTGGCCAAACCTTGCCGATGAAAACCTGGCGCATCCGCCTCGTTACGATAGATGGCTATCCATTGGGCTTTAAACACGCCGTGGCGCGTTACCTCCTTGCATGGCTATGGTTCTTGCCAGGGCTTGCGATCGCATGGGCCTTGGACGCCAAAATGTGGACCGCGGTTGCCATTGTTCTGGCCAATGTCGCTGCCTGGTCCCTCGCTGCCTATATCCATCCAAGTCGACAGTTTTTACATGACCGCATCACCGGTACCAAACTGATCCAGGTCAGCAAGGTCCAATAAGAAATGCCATGTACGCCAGCTATATTGCTGGCGTGCGTCCATCGCAGCTCTCCGCTTCACCTTCATCTCACTCGTAATAAATAAAAATGTGAATCTTGCCCATTCACTGTAGTCCAAGTGGTATGTTGATTATTACAACTATAATTGCTTGTAATTTCAGTATTCATCTTGATGGACGGGCCATGCCTGACATGGCATTTTTGTTTAACCAAAAAGCGGAGAAGTCACATGGTAAAGAAACTGAAAAAAGCAACTAAATCAGGCAGCAAACAATTGAGCGATGGCGTACACGCCTCAGCCCAGCAAATCTGGCAAGCCGGTCTCGAAGCCTTTGCCAAGACACAACAAGAAGGCGAAAAAGTACTCGCCAAACTGGCAAAAAAAGGCAGCAGCCTGCACAAACGCACGCGAAAAATCGCTGAAAACAAAGTGGCCGATGTGTCGGATGGCTTGCTCAAACTCAGCAATAACGTAGGCAAACAGGCGTCCAGCTCATGGGACAAACTGGAACAGCTGATCGAAAACACAGTCGCTAACTCCCTCAATCATTTTGGTGTCTCAACCAAAAAAGAATTGGAAGCACTGCATAAGCGCATCGATACACTAACCAAAAAAGGCGCTGCAGCCGTCGGTGCAAAAAAACCGACGACGAAAAAGGCCGCAGGCAAAAAAATGGCTGCCAAGAAAACAGCAGCAAAGAAAGCCGTAGCGAAAAAGGTAGCGGCCAAACCAGCAGCAAAAAAGGCTCCAGCTAAGAAAGCGCCAGCCAAGAAGGCTGCAGCGAAAAAACCTGCAGCACGCAAAGCTGCAGTAAAAACTGCTTAACATTTAATCCTGACTAATATCTCGTATCGCAGGGTTTGCGCCTAGCGCAAACCCGCCCTCTACAGCATCAGAATACTCACTTCTCACCTATCTCCTTGTTTCGAAAATGAAATCTCTTTGTGTTTATTGCGGCTCTTCTTATGGAGCCAAACCGGTGTACGCTGAAGCTGCACGCACACTGGCAAAAGAAATGGTCGATCGTCAAATCACGTTGGTGTATGGTGGCGGCAACGTCGGCTTGATGGGCACCATCGCCAATGAAATCCTGCGTTTAGGCGGAGAAGCAACCGGCGTGATCCCGCAAGCCTTGATGGACAAGGAAGTCGGACACAAGCAATTAACCCATTTGCACGTCGTTAAAGACATGCATGAGCGCAAAGCCATGATGGCGGAACTGTCGGATGGATTTGTTGCGATGCCTGGCGGAATAGGCACGTTGGAAGAACTGTTTGAAATTCTCACCTGGTCACAACTCGGTTTTCATGAAAAACCGATAGGTGTCTTGAACGTAGATGGTTTCTACGACGGACTAATCGCCTTCTTGCAAAACCAGGTAGCACAAGGTTTTGTCAAAGCCAATCAAGCCGAATTGATGATGCATGAGAAGAATGCATCGGAACTGTTATATCGCTTGCAGAATTTTGTGCCGCAACCAAGCACCAAAGTACTGGATGCGCTCGCTGCCAAGACTTTATTGCCTTAGAAACGAGCGCCTAGCTAGATTTAAGCGACGTCCAAGGCCTGACGGAAATCTTCCACCAGATCGACGGTATCTTCGATACCTATCGATACGCGTATCAGCGATTCTGCAATGCCCATGCTGGCGCGACGTTCCGCACCCATTTCATAAAAAATGGTGTGCGCGACCGGAATCACCAGCGTGCGGGTATCACCCAGATTGCTGGCAGACACACCCAGTTGCAAGCGATTCAGATAATCGAAGCAATCGATACCATCCTTCAACTCGAAGCTGAACAAGCTGCCATAAGCACGGAATAATTCAGTCGAAATCGCGTGCTGTGGATGCGATTTCAAACCTGGGTAATACACCGCTGCCACACGTTCATCAGCTTCCAGCATTTGCGCTACTGCCAGTGCATTTGCGCATTCACGATCCAGGCGCAGCGCCATCGTTTCAGCACCAACAGCCAGATGATGTGCTGCTTCCGGTCCTAATGAACCACCAAAATCACGCAAGGCTTTGGCACGTATTTGCGCCATGCCCCATTGCGCTGTTGGATAGCGCTTATAGGTTTCCAGAATATTCGGGAAACGCGACCAATCATACAGCCCCGTATCCGTCAGGCTACCGCCCAGTGCATTGCCGTGCCCGCCTATCGATTTGGTCAGTGCATTGATGACGATGCTGGCACCAACTGCTTTTGGACGGAACAAATACGGCGAAGTCATCGTGTTATCGACGATATAGACAATACCGCGCTCCGCGCATAACTTGCCGATGCGCGCCAGATCCGCGACTTGAGTACGCGGATTGGCTATGGTTTCAACAAAGACGATGCGTGTATTTGGCTGGATCGCGGCTTCAACGTTCTTGACATCAGTCGCATCAACCATCGCGATCTGTACGCCCTGCCCGCCTACGGTTTGCCACAAGCTATTGGTATTGCCGAACAGAAAAGCCGACGAAACAACGTGATCGCCTTCGCGTAACAGAGCCTGCACCACAGCGCCAATCGCGGCCATGCCGGTAGCGAAGCAAATCGTCGACAAGCCATCTTCCATCTTGTTGACTTTGTCTTCCAGCGCAGCAACTGTCGGATTGCCTTGGCGGCCGTAACGATAACCTGGCTGTTTGCCTTGGAATACCGTCGCCAGCTCGCGTGCATCGTTATAGCCGAAGGTTACAGAGGTGTGGATAGGTTTGTGCAACGAACCATGCTCAATCGCTTTCTGGCGATCGCTGTGCAAAGTAGTCGTGGTAAAGCCGTATTTTTTGGAGTCAGTCATGGTGGCCCAGAAAAAATGCCTGAACGCACACTTGCGTGTACAGATCAGGCATGGCTACAGCGTCAATTAAATTAAACTTAATCGACCTGTGCCAGATTCAAATTCAATTGCGAACGCACAGCGTCGTCCACTTCCGGTTTCGGATTATTACGAGCAAATTCAATACGATCCAGGTAATCGCGCGAAATATCGCCAGTCACATAAATACCGTCAAAGCAGGAAGCTTCCAGGCTCTTCAACGCTGGATTGATATCGGAGATGGAACTCTTCAATGCTTCGATGTCCTGATAGATCAAGGCATCAGCGGTAATTTCACGGCAAACTTCTTCCGTAGTGCGACCGTAAGCGATCAATTCAGCACGGGTAGGCATATCGATGCCGTACACGTTAGGGAATTTAACCGGTGGTGCTGCAGAAGCGAAAATCACTTTCTTCGCGCCAGCTTCACGCGCCATCTGTACGATTTCGCGGCTGGTAGTACCACGGACGATGGAGTCATCGACCAGCAATACATTCTTGCCTTTGAACTCGGAACCAATCGCATTCAGTTTCTGACGTACCGACTTGCTACGGATAGCTTGTCCTGGCATCAGGAAGGTGCGACCGATATAACGGTTCTTGATGAAACCTTCGCGGTATTCGATATTGAGCTTGTGCGCCAATTCCATCGCAGCTGGACGCGATGAATCCGGAATCGGCATCACTACATCAATGTCGCCCAAAGGCATTTCACGTTTGATTTTATCGGCCAGGTACTCGCCCATTTTCAGGCGTGTTGCATAGACCGAAGCACCATCGATGATGGAATCAGGACGGGCGAAATAAACGAACTCGAACGCGCATGGATTCAGCGTAGGATTTTCTGCACATTGCTGGTTGTAGAGCTTGCCATCGATATCAATGAAAATCGCTTCGCCCGGCAATACATCGCGCAGGAAACGGAAGCCCAAACCTTCAAGCGCTACCGATTCGCTGGCAACCAGATATTCGGTACCTTTATCAGTTTCATTGAAGCCGATGCACAAAGGACGAATGCCGAACGGATCACGGAATGCCAGCAAACCGTAACCGGCGATTTGCGCCGTCACTGCATACGAACCGCGTACGCGTTTGTGCACCATCGCTACTGCCTTGAAAATCGCAGCAGGATCGAGCGAGTAACCGGTCGTCGCTTGCTGGATTTCATGTGCCAGCACGTTCAACAGGACTTCCGAATCGGAAGTGGTGTTGATGTGGCGACGATCGTTCTTGAACATCTCGATTTTGAGCTGTTCCCAGTTCGTCAGATTACCGTTGTGCGCCATGATGATGCCGAACGGTGCATTGACGTAAAACGGTTGCGCTTCGTCTGCGCTGGATGAACCAGCAGTCGGATAACGGACTTGGCCTACGCCCGAATTGCCGAACAGCGAACGCATATTGCGAGTGCGGAAGACATCCCGTACCAGACCGTTTGCTTTGTGCATACTGAATGTATTGCCGTTATCGGTTGCGATACCGGCTGCATCCTGACCGCGATGCTGCAAGAGCAGCAGCGCGTCATAAATCAATTGATTTACAGGGGTGTGAGAAACAACGCCAACAATGCCACACATGGTGGACTCCTCAACTAGAACAAATTAAAACTGCGAGTTCATCCGATACGGATCGGATGAATCAAAACTGTATATGCCGAACAAAGTCGCCCGGCAGGAAAGGAATGACCGTACGCGCGGCAGTTTCTGCCAACGGACTAAACAATGCTTCTTTCCAAAAACTCTGTTCGGGTATCGCCGTCATGCCGCACAAAAGTACAGCTGCCAGCACAATCACCAAACCACGCGCCAAACCGAACAAACCACCCAAGCCACGATCCACCAGGGTTAAGCCGGTCGCCTTGACTACTTCATTCAACGCCATGGTCAGCAAGCCCATCAGGATGCGTACACCGATGAACAAGACAATAAATCCTACGATCAAGCGTGTCGTGTTGCCTGGCAGCATATCCGGCAATAGTGCCGCCAACTCTTCGCCGTATGCGTTGGCAACCACAAACGCCACTATCCAGCTCAACAGGGACAGAATTTCTTTGACCAATCCCCGCAAGGTACTGATCACGACAGAACAGATCAGTACAAATAAAACCAGATAATCAAAAATCGTCACAGGCGATCTGCTTTAACACCCGGCTGCATATCAGGCCGGGAACGATTTACCGCTCAAACCGAGCTTGATCAGTTTGGCACGCGTTTTCTCGGCTTCTGCTTCGTTCGCGAATGGACCTATGCGTACACGAATGCGCTCACCTGACGCTGTTGCCACTTTCTGCGTATATGACTTCAAACCTGCTGCGTGCAGCTTTTTCTGCAATTCATTGACCTTGTCCTGCGATGCCAGTGCGGCGACCTGCAAAACCACCTTGCCAGAAGCATGAGGAGCGGCGGCGGAAGCAACTGGTTTCCCTTCCAAAATCGCACGGGCACGCGCCGCATCATCGGATTTGCTTACCGTTGGAGCATGCGTAGTTGCTTTTGGTTCGGAAGACTCCGGTTTTACCACGGCAACCTGCGGTTTTTTCTCCGGTTCAGCTACTTTGACGTCTGCTTTCGGCGTCTCGACTTTAGCCACTTCGGCTGGTGCGGCCGGCGTAGGCTCGATAATCTCTTCTTCCGCACTCAGCGCATTACTTGCTGCTGCTTCGCTGCTTGCTTTCGGTACCAAGCCCGATTTGGCTTGTGCAGCCGGTGCCGGCGTATCTTTGGATGGAATTTGAATATTGATATCGTCAGCCAAAGGCTTAGGCTCGGAATCCAGAATCATCGGCAAACCGATGATGGCCGCCAGTACCAAGGCAACGGCACCAACCAGACGTCGACGCGCACGTTTCTTTTCTGGCAAGACCGGATCGACCGGCGCTTCGCGTTTGTTACCCTGCCCGCGCTTGCTGCGCGTACTAGGTTTTTCCTCGTCAGCCTGCGAATAAAAATCGCTCTTGCCGACCGATGATTCCTGCTGATTTTTACGAAAAAACGAGAACAAGCCCATACGATGTAGTGTGAAGTTCGTCAGTGATGTTCGGAGTTACGGAATTCCATGACGCCAGCAACTGTCAGGAAGGATCCGAAAACCGCAATTCTATCATTCTCCCCCGCTCGGCTGAGTGCATTTGCAAAAGCATCTGCAGGCGAAGTGAATGTTTGGATGCTGCGTTCGGTATCTGTTGCACTTGGCTCTTCGCCATAAGCATGCAATAGCTTTTCCTTGATATCAGCGGCCGTTGCAGCACGTGGCAATGGCAAATCAGTGACGCACCAGTGATCAATACGCCCTTTCAGATGAGCAATCACACCGTCGATATCCTTGTCCTGCATCGCGCCAAAGACCGCGTAGGTATAGGGATGAAAGCTCATATTGTCGAGATTCTGCGCCAAAGTCGCAGCGGCATGCGGATTATGCGCCACATCCAGAATGATCACAGGACGGCCCGGCAAAACCTGAAAACGGCCCGGCAGATCGACTACAGCCAAGCCTGTACGCACTTCTTGCGCACCGACAGGCAGACGCAAGCGCAAGGCTTCCAGTGCTGCCAAAACGGATGATGCGTTCAGCAACTGGTTCGCGCCACGCAAGCTTGGATAACCCAGTGAATTGCGACGATGGCCGCGTCCGCTGAAGTTCCACTGCTGTTTGTCGCCTGAATAATTGAAATCACGATTGAACAACCACAAGTCGGCACCGATTTCCTCGGCGTGTTCGACTAGGGATGCAGGAGGTACCGGATCACCGCAAATCGCGGTTTTGCCAGGACGGAAAATACCTGCCTTCTCGAAACCGATTTTTTCGCGTGTATCACCCAGATACTCGGTGTGATCGATATCGACGCTGGTCACGATAGACACATCCGCATCCAATACATTGACCGCATCCAGACGACCACCCAGACCTACTTCAAAAATCACGGCATCCAGCTTGGTATCGGCAAACAACTGCATCGCTGCCAGCGTAGTGAATTCAAAATACGATAAAGACACATCTGCACGTACCGCATCGAGCTTATCGAAAGCGGCAATTAACTCTGCATCGCCTACCGACTGCCCGTTGATACGCATGCGCTCATTGAAATGCAGCAAATGCGGCGAAGTATATAAACCAACACGATAACCAGCGCGCAACAATATCGATTCCAGCATGGCGCAAGTCGAACCTTTGCCGTTGGTGCCACCGACAATAATCACTGGGCACGCGAACTGGATCGCCATCGCGTCTTTAACCTGCCGTACGCGATCCAAACCCATATCGATGGCTTTCGGATGCATTGTTTCCAGGCGGGCAAGCCAATCAGCTAAGGTTGTTGGATGGTTTTCCATGCAAATTGATCGTATTGAATAACTGTAGAGAAACAGTATGTGACGGCGAAACCGCAAATAAAAAGCCCGAACCGCACAAGGTTCGGGCTTCTGTACCGATGCCGGATAATCAGGCTAGAACTTCAGCCGCCTGATTTTGCAACAATGCCAACAGACGTGCGATTTCTTCACGCATTTTGCGACGATCGACAATCATGTCGACTGCGCCTTTAGTCACGAGGAACTCAGCGCGCTGGAAGCCTTCTGGCAACTTTTCACGCACAGTGTTCTCGATCACGCGCGGACCGGCAAAACCGATCAGAGCTTTTGGTTCCGCAATCACGACGTCGCCCATGAAAGCGAAGGAAGCAGATACGCCACCCATGGTCGGATCAGTCAGCACCGAAATAAACGGCAATTTCTTTTCCGACAACTTGGTCAGCATCGAAGTTGTTTTTGCCATTTGCATCAATGACAACAAGCCTTCTTGCATACGCGCACCACCGGTAGCGGTAATGCAGATGAACGGTACTTTTTGCTCCAGCGCGGTTTGCGCGCCACGGGCAAAACGCTCACCGACGACCGAACCCATGGAACCGCCCATGAATTCAAACTCGAAGCAGGCTACAACGACCGGCAAGCTCATGATAGAGCCGCCAAGCACGATCAGTGCATCGGTTTCGCCAGTGGCTTCCAGCGCCGATTTCAGGCGATCTGGGTACTTTTTGCTGTCTTTGAATTTAAGTGTATCGACTGGCAACACTTCCTGACCGATGTCGTAACGACCACCTGCATCCAGCAGAGCGTCGAGGCGATCACGTGCGCGTATGCGCATGTGGTGATCACATTTAGGACAAACGTGGATATTCGATTCCAGATCCGTGCGGTACAAGACCGACTCACAGGATGGGCATTTGACCCACAAACCTTCAGGTATCGATTTGCGTTGTGCAGCGTCGGAACGCTGAATACGTGGGGGAAGTAACTTTTCTAGCCAACTCATCGTGACCTCTTTCAATTTTGTACTGGCCGAATTGTACCGTTTGCACGGCAATTCGCCACAATTACGTGTAGGGCAGTATTTTACTTGCCTAACAGGACATTTTCACCTTATTCGTCTAAAGCCTTGCGGATGCCGGCAATAAACGTTTGCACTCCTTCAACAGCTTGCTCACGTGGGCTGTTTTCCAATTCCTGAATAATCCGGCTGCCGATGACAACTGCATCAGATACTGCGGCCACTGCCTTGGCCGTTGCCGCATCGCGGATGCCGAAGCCGACGCCGATAGGCAATTTCACATATTTACGGATCGCCGCGATACGTTCTGCGACTTCTTGGGTATCGATATTGCCGGCGCCAGTAACACCTTTCAGCGAGACGTAGTAGCTAAAGCCGCTACCAAATTGTGCAACTTGCTGGATGCGTTCTTCAGTCGAAGTCGGCGACAACAGGAAAATAGGATCCATGTCATTTGCCTTCAGGGTAGCGGCGAACTCTTCGCATTCTTCCGGCGGGTAATCTACGACGATCGTGCCATCCACACCTGCTGCCTTGGCCGCTAGAACAAATTTGGTTTGCCCCATGCGTTCGATCGGGTTGGCGTAACCCATCAGGACTACCGGCGTCGTTGTATTGGTCTTGCGGAATTCGCTGACAAAGCCAAGCACGTCATGCATGCTGACGTTGAACTTGAGCGCACGCTCGCAAGCACGTTGAATCACAGGGCCTTCTGCCATCGGATCAGAAAAAGGCACGCCTAATTCAAGAATGTCGGCGCCGCCTGCAACCAGCGCATGCATCAAAGGCACGGTCAACTCCGGTGCCGGATCGCCTGCGGTGATGAAAGGAATCAGACCTTTTTTGTTCTTTGCCGCCAATGCAGCCAAAGTGGATTGAATTCTGGACATGAAGATACTTTATAAATTTTCTAAGCTACGTTGAGCTGAGTACATTTCAATCTACTGAAAATCGCTTCTATGCCATTCAGCACAGGAAGCGATTTTCTCGTCGTGCAAGATCAATCGAATTTCAAACCCATGCGCTGCGCTACCGTATGCATATCTTTATCGCCACGACCGGAGAGATTAGCCAGCACGACCTTATCTTTCGGCAAGGTCGCAGCCAATTTGGCGGCATAGCTCAAGGCATGACTGGATTCCAGCGCCGGAATGATGCCTTCGATATGGCAGCAATCGTGGAAAGCCTGCAGCGCTTCGTCGTCAGTAATCGATACATACTGCGCGCGACCAGAATCCTTCAGCCATGCGTGTTCTGGCCCGACACCCGGATAATCGAGGCCGGCAGAAATCGAATGCGTCTCGATGATCTGGCCGTTTTCATCTTGCAGCAAATAGGTACGATTGCCATGCAACACGCCAGGTGAACCAGCGGTCAATGATGCGGAATGCTTACCTGTTTCCAGTCCTTCACCGGCAGCTTCTACACCGACCAATTGCACGTTCTTGTGCTCGATGTATGGGTAAAAAATCCCCATTGCGTTCGAACCACCACCGATACAAGCAACCACGTAGTCAGGCTGACGACTGGTCATTTCCGGCATTTGTTCTATGCACTCATTACCGATTACCGATTGGAAGTCGCGCACCATCATTGGGTAAGGATGCGGGCCTGCCACTGTACCGATGATGTAGAAAGTGTTTTCGATATTTGTCACCCAGTCGCGCATCGCTTCGTTCAACGCATCCTTCAACGTCTTGGAACCGGATTCAACTGGTACAACTGTCGCGCCGAGCAGCTTCATGCGGTAGACGTTTTGCGCCTGGCGCTTGACGTCTTCGCTACCCATGTAGACCACACACTCCAAGCCGAAGCGTGCACAAATCGTCGCCGTCGCCACACCATGCTGACCAGCACCGGTTTCCGCGATGATGCGCTTCTTGCCCATGCGACGTGCCAGCAATGCCTGGCCGATCACGTTGTTGATCTTGTGCGCACCAGTGTGATTCAAGTCTTCACGCTTGAAGTAAATCTGCGCGCCGCCCATTTGTTCGGACCAGCGTTTGGCGTGATAAATCGGACTTGGGCGACCGACAAAATGCTTCAGGTCGTAATGGAATTCTGCGAGGAAGGCTGGATCTTTGCTGTAATGCGCATACGCATCTTTCAGCTCGGCCAGCGCTTGACTCAAGGTTTCGGCAACAAAGCTGCCACCATATTGGCCAAAGTGACCTTTGGCATCCGGCAAATTGTATGGCGCAGTCTGATGCAAAGCGCTTTCTGCAATTGCTTGTCGCTCGGCAAAACTGCCCAGCACGTCTAATTCTTTCATGGCTTTTCTCTTTACTATTTTGTCTGATCTGGCGCGGCGGCATCTGCTGCTCGCACCGCGGCGATAAAGGCGCGTATTTTTGCTGCGTCCTTGATGCCCTTGTCTTGTTCGACACCACTACTGATGTCGACAGCGTAAGGACGTACGCGTAGAACCGCGTCAGTCGCGTTTTGTGCGCTCAAGCCACCACTTAAAACGACCCGAGGCGCGATATTTTCGGGAATGAGAGACCAATCGAAGACCTTTCCGCTGCCGCCATAGCTGTCTACAAAGGCATCCAGCAACAAGCCGATGAACAATGTACTGGCGGCGCGATAATCAGACTCGTATTTTAGCAAATCGGCTGCCTGCATATCTGCTTTTACGCGAATTGCACGTATGAAGGGGCGATTCACCGCACTAGCGATGGCAGCGCAATCGGCTGGTGTTTCATCACCGTGGAATTGCAACAAGGAAATAGGTGCCTGCGCAACTACCGCCCGCACCTCTTCTACCGTCGCATTCACGAACAAACCGACTGCGCTGACAAAAGGTGGAATCTGCGCAATCAAGTGGCCAGCCGCAGCCGCAGCTATGAAGCGCGGACTCTTCGGATAGAACACAAAACCGACCGCATCTGCGCCGGCCTCAACCGCGCTACGCACATCTTGAGGGCGCGTAAGGCCACATATTTTGATTCGGGTACGATGTGTCATTGTTAATGTGTCATTGTTCAATTAAAAATTGGTTGGCATAGCGGCATCAGTGCCGTTGTCACGACCACAAGAAGTTCTGCACTTCCAGCTGCGGCAAGGCCCATTTTGGATCGTAATCGATTTTGGCCAAATACAAACCGTCCGGCATAAAAGTCGGTGCCGCAAACTTGCGCTCGCGCCCATCCAACAATTCCTTCAGCCATTCCGGCTGTTGCGAACCATTACCAACATAAATGAGGGAACCAACAATGTTACGCACCATGTGATGCAGGAATGCGTTCGCATGCAGGGTAAACATAATCAGGTCGCCGCGCTGCTCTATCTTGATCGAGTACATGCTTTTGACTGGCGATTTGGCCTGACATTGCACGGAGCGGAAAGTCGAAAAATCGTGCTCGCCCAATAAGTGAGTTGCGGCCTCACGCATACGCTCGACATCCAGCTTGCGAAATACCCAGCCCGCCTTACCTTCCAGCAACGGCGAACGCACCGGATTGTTGTACAGCACGTATTGATACATACGCGAACGCGCGCTAAAACGTGCATGGAAATTATCCTGAGCGTCCGGATTGTGAGCGACTTCAGTCGCCCAGCGTATCGCGATCGACGGCGGCAGAAAAGTATTCACACCACGTACCCAGGACGACATATCGCGCTCCAGCGTAGTGTCGAAATGCACCACCTGCTCCAAACCATGCACACCAGCATCAGTGCGGCCAGCACAGACGGTAGAGATGTTTTGCAGAGTAAATTTATTCAGGGCGAATTCCAGCCTGTCCTGCACGGTCAAGCCGTTCAGCTGTGTCTGCCAGCCCTGCCACGGCGTACCGTCATACTGTACGCCAAGCACGATGCGTTTGGATTCGCCATTCATGGTGAGAATTTACCGGAAAAATCAAAACTGAAATGAAAACGGGCGCAAGCATAGCATTGCGCCCGTTGATCAACCATATTTAGTACGTCAGGAAAGCTTGCTGAGCAGATGCTTCGCTTTCTCTGATTGTTCGCCGTTACCGCCTTTGACAACTTCCTCCAGCAGCTCGCGTGCACCTTCTTTGTCGCCGATTTCCTGATAAGCAATCGCCAGATCAAGCTTGGTCGCCATTTCCGCGTTGCTGGTGTAGCTCTCTTCATCGCCCAGGCTATCCAACGCTGGCAAGGCTTCTACTTCATGCGCAGACGATGTTTCTTGCGGATCCAATTCAAGTGCGATGTCGGAGAGATCGAACTCAGGCAATGCAGTCGGCGTTGTAGCGCTATGCAAATGAGCAACATCCTGCTCAGGGAAATCCAGATCAATATCTTCCGGCAGCAGAATTTCAGGTGCTGGCGTAAAGGCCAGCGTGTTCGATTCTTTTTCTTCTTCGAAGAAGGAAAGACCGGTATCTTCTTTTGCCGCAGGTGTTACAGATTGATCACCCAGGAAATCGAAATCAATGGCGGCAACATCTTCCGGCAAATCAGTTTGTGCTGAAGCATCTGCGCCTGATTTTTTGATCGGGCTTTCAATATCCAAACCTTCCAGATCGAAATCCAGATCTTCCACAGTAGCCTTAGGCTCTACTTCTGGCACTGACGCTTCTTCAGCCGAAGAATTGCTGCTATCGAAATAAGCCGCAGTTCCCAATGCTGCTGCCGCAGCAGCGACTGGCGCAATTGCACCCAGACCATCATGCTCATTCAGCTGCTGTGTCGGCGCCGTCAATGCGGATGCTTTCGCAGCGACTTCTTCCGGCAGTGCACCATTGGCATACAAAGGATTGCTCGGATCAAGGATCAGACCAAGCGTAGCGGCCTGCGCCCACTCATCGCCCTCGCCTTTGGTCATGCTATACAACTCGCTAGCCAGGATTTCAAACGAACGTACGTCGTTGCGACTGGAATAGATTTCCAGCAATTTAACGCGTACCGCGTGACGATCCGGCTGGTTGCGCAACGCTTCTTTCAGGATTTCTTCTGCCTGTGCATCACGACCATAAGCGATATAAACATCTGCTTCGGCAATCGGATCAACTTCGTTGGTATCCAACTGGCTAGCAGAAGGAACAAAGTTGGAGTTGAATACGCTGTTATTGGTATCAACACTCTGTCCACCAGTCGAACCAAACAAGGAATTTGTTTTCAGACTGGAATCCGTGATGCTGTCTTCAAACGATTTTGGCGCTTGCTTGCGACGACGGGAGCTATAGATTCCCAAACCGGCAAGTAATGCCAGCAATGCAGCCGCACCCGGCAAGAACATCGCATTATTCGTCAAATCTTCGAAGAAGCTAGGCTGCGGTGGAGGCGGTGGGACAACGACTGGTTTTGGCTTAACTGCAGCAACTGGAGGAACAACGGCCGGCTCGACTGCTGCAGGCGCTTCAGGTTTCACTTCCACTGCTGGTGGCGTCACAGCTGCTGTATCAGGCGCCGCTGCAACCGGTTCAGCCGGAGTGACTGCTGCAGGCGCTGGTGTCGCTACAGGCACAGCTTTCGTTGCGGCTTCTGCTTGTTTCTGTTGTGCCGCTAAATCCTTGTTTTTGATTTCAAGAATTTGCTGCAACTCATTGACGTTCTTTTCAAGCTCTTTGACGCGTGCATTGGCATCAGCTATCGCTTTGTCTTTTGCGATCAGCTCTTCCGCACCGGCCTGATTGACCAACTTGTCGGAAGCTGCCGTCGATGCGGCACCTGATTTCGACAGTTTCAGCTTGTCTTTGGATTCTGCGGCGGCCGCCGAATCTTCTTGAATACGCGTAGTAATTTTGCCGCCAGCGGTTTGCTTGACGTCATCCGATTTTTTCGCAGCGGCGGTGGCGACTTGTCCAGCCAACTTGTTGCGATAAGCATTGAAGTCAGCAGCTTGCGCAATGACTACGCCTTTTGCTTCGGATTGCTTGATCCCTTGGGCAGTATCTGCCTCTGGCACAGACAAAATATGCCCGGCACGCAAGCGATTCATATTCTTGTCGATAAAGGCTTCAGGATTGGCGCGATACAGCGCAACCAGCATTTGATCGAGCGATACGCCACTTGGTCGATACTGACTCGCAATTTTTGCCAGCGTATCGCCTTTTTTCACAACATATTCGTCTGTCGGCGCTGCCTCTGGTTTAGGTGCTGCCACGGTGCGCTGTGGCTTGGCCGCTGCACGCGGTGCCGGATTTTCACGTATCGGCGCTGCTACAGGCTCAGGCTTGCTTTCTGGCTGTTGCCTTGCAACTGGCGGCAATGGCTGAGCAATAACGATGGGGGCGACCTGTGCTGGTTGCGCAGAGCGCATTTCCGGCGGATCCAGCAAAAAAGTGTATTCGCGGACTAAACGGCCATTGTTACCGCCCAACTCCAGCAGCATATCGACGAATGGCTCGTTGATTGGTTGCGTCGAAGTAACACGCACAACCGGCTGACCGCCACGTTGCTCGACTGCAAAACGCAGTGAGAATAGGCTAGGATTGAATTCAATATTGGCTTGGCGGAAAGCATCGGCCGAAGCAAGTTTGGGAGCCAGAGAGGCAAGCTCATCAGGCGATACCGAGGTTAACTCAATCTCAGCCCGCAGTGGCTGGCCCAGAGACGACATGACAGTCAGTTTCCCCAAACCTGCTGCATACGTATTCGATAACACGACAGCGGAGATGACCGCAGCACTCAGTGTTTTCAGTTTGAACAAGGGGAATCTAGAGCTGGGATTTGACCGCATTTTGAGTGGCATGGAGAGTATTCCGTTGGCGTACGTTGAGGACCACAAGCAACGCTTATCTATCGTTTTTCTGAGAACTTTCACCATAGCATCATGGACTTACGTGCGCAAGCGCAACCATCTTGGCAACTAATTTAAAACCCGCCAATCACCCATTTAACAAGGTGATTTGGCGGGTTTATGTTGCGATCTGACAACGATAATGCAGTATTACTTACCCAAAATGATGCGCAACATGCGACGCAACGGCTCTGCCGCGCCCCACAGCAATTGATCGCCGATCACGAAGGCCGAGATATATTCAGGACCTTGATTCAGTTTACGTACACGACCAACACCAATTTCCAGACCACCAGTGATAGCAGCCGGAGTCAATTCCTTGACCGTTACAGCACGCTCATTCGGCACCCATTTAACCCATGGGTTAGCGGAACGGATGATGGATTCGATCTCAGCCAAAGGCACATCGCGCTTGAGTTTGATCGTCAATGCGAGGCTGTGGCAACGCATTGCACCGATACGCACGCACAAACCGTCAACCGGAATGATTTGGGTATTGCCAAGAATCTTGTTAACTTCTGCCTGGCCTTTCCACTCTTCTTTCGACTGACCGTTTTCCAACTGTGCATCGATCCATGGGATCAAACCGCCAGCCAGCGGCGCACCGAAGAACTCGGTTGGTACATCTTTACGTATCGACTCCGCCACTTTGCGATCGATATCGAGAATCGCCGACGAAGGAGTCGCCAGTTCATTCGCAACTGCACCGTGCACAACGCCCATACCGCTCAACAGCTCACGCATGTGGTTTGCACCACCGCCCGAAGCTGCCTGGTAAGTCATGGAGCTGACCCACTCAACCAGACCTTCTTTGAACAAGCCGCCTACACCCATCAACAGGATGGAGTTGGTGCAATTGCCGCCGATGTAGTTTTTAACGCCACGACCCATTGCATCCTGGATCACGTTTTGATTGACCGGATCAAGCACGATAACCGCATCGTCCTTCATACGCAGCGTCGATGCTGCATCGATCCAGTAACCATCCCAGCCCGCTGCACGCAGTTTCGGGAAAATCTCGGTGGTGTAGTCGCCGCCTTGGCAGGTAATGATGATGTCGCACTTCTTCAGCGCATCAATATCGTTGGCATCTTGCAGCGTGGTTTCTTTCTTGGCCATCGCAGGCGCTTTACCGCCTTTGTTCGATGTCGTAAAGAAAATAGGTTCGATATGATCGAAATCGCTCTCTTCTTGCATGCGTTGCATCAAGACCGATCCGACCATTCCACGCCAACCGACTAAGCCAACAACTTTCATCATCATTTCCTTCGTTCAGGGCACTTGCAGTCACCCTATTTATCAAATTGATTGCGGCTTATTGACTGCTGCCGCTCTTTTTTATTTAAGCCAGAGCCTTAACTACGGCATCGCCCATCTGTGTGGTACCAACCTTGGTCGTGCCTGCCTCGTAAATATCGGCAGTACGCAAACCTTGTTTCAACACAGATTTAACAGCCGCTTCGATACGATCAGCTTGTTCCGTTTTAGCCAATGAGTAACGCAGCATCATGGCCAGTGACAGAATTTGTGCCAATGGATTAGCCATATCCTTACCAGCGATGTCAGGTGCAGAACCGTGCGATGGCTCGTACAAGCCTTTGTTGTTTGCATCCAGCGAAGCTGAAGGCAACATGCCGATCGAGCCGGTCAACATTGCCGCTGCATCGGACAGGATGTCACCGAACATATTGCCAGTCACAACGACGTCGAATTCTTTTGGTGCGCGCACCAATTGCATCGCTGCGTTATCGACATACATGTGGTCGAGTTTGACGTCTTTGTATTCCTTGTGCACGTCGGTCACAACATCACGCCAGAACTGGAATGTTTCCAGCACGTTGGCTTTATCAACGCTGGTCAGACGCTTGCTACGTTTTTGCGCAGCCTGGAATGCTACGTGTGCGATACGACGAATTTCAGGTTCGCTGTAACGCATGGTGTCGAAACCTTCGCGCGAACCTTTGAACGGACCGTCCGGCGCTTCACGCATACCGCGCGGTTGGCCGAAGTAAATATCACCGGTCAATTCACGCACGATCATGATGTCGAGACCAGAAACGATTTCCGGCTTCAACGATGACGCGCCTGCCAGTTCCGGATACAGAATCGCAGGACGGAAATTGGCGAACAAACCCAAATGCTTACGCAGGCCGAGAATCGCTTGCTCAGGACGCAGCGAGCGCTCCAGTGTGTCGTATTTGAAATCGCCTACGGCGCCGAACAAAATCGCATCTGCTTCTTTCGCAACCTTCAAGGTCGACTCTGGCAATGGATGGCCTTGCTCTGCATACGCAGCGCCGCCGACTGCTACTGTTTCGGTTTCAAACTTTTCACCCAAGGCGTTCATCACCTTGACTGCTTGATTCATGATTTCCGGACCAATGCCGTCGCCCGGCAGAATTGCGATTTTCATTTGATGACTTCGAGAAAGATTAAAAAAGGATTACGTTATGCCTGGTTCGCGCTTTAGATCGTGTTCGACAACCACGGTTGTGCGGCCAGATGGCGCTCTTCATAAGCACGGATCTTGTCTGCCTTTTGCAAGGTCAGGCCGATATCGTCAAAGCCATTCAACAGGCAATATTTGCGGAAGGCGTCGATTTCAAACGGATAAGTCACGCTGCCGCTGCTGGTGCCGATGATCTGTTTTTCCAGATCGATGACCAGATGGAAGCCAGGGAATGCTTTGACTTCATTAAACAGATGATCAACTTGTGCTTCCGTCAGAGCAACTGGCAACAAACCGTTTTTATAGCAGTTGTTGAAGAAGATATCGGCGAAGCTAGGCGCTACTACAGCGCGAAAGCCGTATTGGCTCAAGGCCCACGGTGCATGCTCACGGGATGAGCCGCAACCAAAATTTTTGCGTGCCAACAAAATCTGCGCACCTTGATAGCGCGGGTGGTTCAACACGAAATCAGGGTTCAATGGGCGACGGGAATTATCCTGCCCAGGCTCGCCATGATCCAGATAACGCCATTCATCGAACAAGTTCGGACCAAAACCGGTGCGCTTGATCGATTTCAAGAACTGTTTTGGAATGATGGCATCGGTATCGACGTTTGCACGATCCAGCGGTGCAACCAAACCATCAAGAATAGTAAATTTATCCATGCTATCCAACTATTAAGACGTATTGCAGAAACGATTTACTGCAACACGATTTACTACTTTATAAAACGTACGTCGGCAAATGAAGTACGAACATTCACGCCATCACTTGGCGGCTTTGTTTTGTATCTTGTCGCCCAGATGTTCGACGTCCTTACCAAAACCATTCATCGTGTTGCAACCTGCCAGCAGATAAACCGATGTAATCAGCAAAAAGAATGAAATAGCTTTCTTCATAATGTCCTCAATGTTTCAAAGCACGAACGTCGACGAAGTGACCCTCAATACCGGCAGCGGCAGCCATTGCAGGGCTGACCAGATGGGTACGTCCACCCGCACCTTGACGACCTTCGAAGTTACGGTTTGAAGTCGAAGCACAACGCTCACCCGGCTCCAGACGATCTGCATTCATCGCCAGACACATCGAGCAACCTGGCTCGCGCCATTCAAAACCTGCTGCCTTGAAAATCTTGTCCAGACCTTCGCGCTCGGCTTGTTCTTTCACCAAACCGGAACCAGGCACAACCATCGCCAATTTCACGTTCGATGCACGGAACTTGCCGCGCACAACGGCAGCAGCAGCACGCAAATCTTCGATACGCGAGTTGGTGCAGGAACCGATGAAGACTTTATCGATACGGATATCTGTGATCAGCGTATTTGGCTTGAGTGCCATGTACACCAATGCTTTTTCCATACCATCACGTTTGGTTGGATCTTTTTCTTTGTCTGGATCAGGTACGCGACCATCTACCGCCACAACCATTTCAGGCGAAGTGCCCCAGCTGACTTGCGGCTTGATTTCGGCAGCATTCAATGTCACGACCATATCGAACTTGGCACCGACATCGGAATGCAAGGTACGCCAGTACTCGACTGCGCGATCCCAGTGTGGGCCGACCGGCGACAAAGGACGACCTTTGACGTAATTGATAGTGACATCATCAACCGCAACCATACCCGCACGCGCGCCTGCTTCAATCGCCATATTACAGACCGTCATGCGACCTTCCATCGACAGGGAACGTATAGCAGAACCCGCGAATTCGATTGCATAACCAGTACCGCCAGCGGTACCGATCTTACCGATAATCGCCAATACGATATCTTTTGCTGTTACGCCATCCGGCAATACGCCGTCGACTTGTACCAGCATTGCTTTTGATTTTTGTGCCAACAGAGTTTGCGTCGCCAATACGTGCTCGACTTCCGAGGTACCGATGCCATGTGCCAATGCGCCAAACGCACCATGCGTAGACGTATGAGAATCACCGCACACAACCGTCATCCCCGGCAAAGTTGCACCTTGTTCAGGGCCGATGACGTGCACGATGCCTTGGCGCTTGTCACGCATGCTGAAATAGGTCAAACCGTATTCATGCGCATTGCCATCCAGCGTTTCCACTTGCAGGCGCGATGTAGGATCTGCGATGCCTTGCGAACGGTCAGTGGTTGGCACATTGTGATCCGCCACCATCAGGTTGGCAGAAACGCGCCATGGGCGACGACCAGCCAGCTTCAAGCCTTCAAATGCTTGAGGACTGGTCACTTCATGCAGCAAATGACGATCGATGTAGAGCACAGTGGTGCCATCGTCGCCGGTTTCGACGACGTGCGATTGCCAAAGTTTATCGTAGAGCGTTTGGGCCATGTTTCGTGTGTAAAAGTAAGTCAGTAAAGACTGATGAGGTAGCTCTCGATTATGCCATATTTGTGCCGTTTCATTGCACGAAGCGGCATTGGATGACCTCCAGAAAGCTGGCTATCTATCTAAAAAGATGAGGACGACGGCCTTGAATACAACATCTTGCCGTCTTGTCACTTATTTCTTTGCCTGCAGGTAAAGCGGCATGACACGTTCGGAATATGCCGTCAAATCGCGGCTGCGATCGGAACTGGATGGATGAGTAGACAGGAAGGTAGGCGTTGAACTGGCAGAAACCTTGCCCATTTTTTGCCATAGGGTGACAGCGGCACGCGGGTCATAACCGGCACGTGCAGCCAACTCAACGCCCATCCTGTCCGCTTCCGTTTCGTGACTGCGCGAATTAGGCAAGCCCACAAGACCCATATAAGCGTATTGCGCACTCTGCTGCCCCAGATCGCCCATTCCCAACAAAATTGAACCGATCGAAATCACGCTACCGGCTACTCTTTGCTCCGATGCACGCTCGCGAGCGTGTTCCCGCAATGCGTGGGCAATCTCATGCCCCAATACGGCAGCCAGCTCGTCGTCAGTGACATCCAGCTTTTCAATCAAACCGGTATAGACGGCAATTTTTCCGCCGGGCATGCACCAGGCATTCACTTCCGGCGAGGTCAGTACATTGACTTCCCACTGCCAACGCTGTGCGTCTGGACGAAAAACCGATGTTTGTGCAATCAATCGATTGGAAATGCTACGCACCCGTGCCACCTGCGCTGGATTGCGATTCAGAGTGTTTTTTTGTTTTTGCTCTGCAATCAAGGTGCCATATTGCTTGCTTGCAGACTGATCCAGCTCTTGGGCTGAAATCATCATTCTTTGCTGCCTGTCGATGCCCACGACCCCGCTTTGCGTGGTTTGCACAGTCTCACACGCTGATAGCAGAAACATGGTCGACATGAGTGCTACCGACGACAAAATAGGATACCGGCGAACTGGCTTCATTTTTTCTCCATCAAAAAATGATCGCTGCACAGAGCATGCAGCGATGGCAGATTAACGACTTGCAGGAATCGGCGGCGGTGTAACCGACACATCGCCACATTGCGCGCGATTACGCAGAGCATGATCCATCAGCACCAGTGCCAGCATGGACTCGGCAATCGGGGTTGCACGTATGCCAACGCAAGGGTCGTGTCGACCCAAGGTTTCCACCATGACCGGATTGCCAGCCTTGTCGATCGAATGACGTGCGGTACGGATACTCGAAGTCGGCTTGATCGCAATCGATGCAGTGATGTTCTGACCAGTGGAAATCCCACCCAGAATCCCGCCTGAATGATTGGTAGCAAAGCCTTCCGGCGTCAGTTCGTCACCATGTTCAGTGCCCTTTTGCGCTACCGATTTGAAGCCAGCGCCTATCTCTACGCCCTTCACTGCATTAATACCCATCAGGGCAAATGCAATTTCTGCATCCAGCTTGTCGTAAATCGGCTCGCCCAAACCAATCGGGACGTTTTCAGCCACGACATCGATACGCGCGCCGCAGGAATCCCCGTTTTTACGCAAGTCATCCATATACGCTTCCAGCTGCGGCAGGATGCTCGCGTTAGCAGAAAAGAATGGATTCTCAGCCACATGACGCCAGTCTTCAAATGGAATTTCGATATCGCCCAACTGGCTCATGCAACCTTTAAAGGTTGTGCCGTATTTTTCAAACAACCATTTCTTGGCGATCGCACCGGCACCGACCACAGGCGCGGTCAAGCGCGCGGAAGAACGACCGCCGCCACGTGGATCGCGGATGCCGTATTTATGCCAATAGGTGTAGTCAGCATGGCCAGGACGGAAGGTTTCAGTGATATTGCCGTAGTCCTTGCTGCGCTGGTCTTCATTGCGGATCAGCAGGGCAATCGGCGTACCTGTGGTCTTGCCTTGGTACACGCCGGACAGGATTTCTACCGTATCGGATTCCTGACGCTGGGTTACATGGCGCGAAGTACCCGGTTTGCGGCGGTCCAATTCAGGCTGAATGTCGGCTTCTGACAACACCATGCCGGGTGGGCAACCGTCGATCACGCAGCCGATTGCCGGGCCATGGGATTCCCCAAAAGTGGTGACAGTAAAGAGTGTTCCAAAAGTATTACCGGACATGATTTGATGGTTATAAGCTAAATAAAGTAGTCATTCTACCAGTGCACAGAAAACAAATAGTTCAAGAAAAATCATTGCCTGATGACAAATCGATGTGCAATATACGGATTCCAAATCAGAATAACCAATCTCGGAGAAGGCACCATATGGGCAAGTTGGTCAGCCATAGCGAGGATGACCTTGTATTTCTGGACGAAACGGTGCGCGTGTCCGGTGACGGTAAGTTAGGTGCAAGCAGCGACGTATGGCAGGTCATGATCATCGACGATGATGCTGACGTCCATTCGGCGACCACTTTTGCACTCAGCAACGTTGAAATACAAAATCGACCTCTGGCGTTTTTGCATGCCTATTCTGCAGAGCAAGCCAGAGAAATTCTGGCAAAAGAGCCGCATATTGCGGTTATTTTGCTTGATGTCGTCATGGAGCAGCAGGATGAAGGCCTGCAATTGGTGCATTACATACGCGATGTATTACACCGCGCAGAAGTCCGCATTATCCTCCGCACCGGCCAACCTGGTTACGCTCCTGAAATCGACGCGATTCAACAGTTCGATATCAACGATTACAAAACCAAATCTGAACTGACCCGCATCAAGCTGTACACCGTTGTCACAGCCGCAATTCGCTCCTACGAACAAATCTGCACCATCAACTCAAGCAGCAGCGGCCTGGATATGATCCTGCGCGCCAGTACAGAGCTGATGGCGTTACAAACGTTTGAAGAATTCACCACTGGCGTAATAACCCAAATTGCTCGCCTGCTTAGCCTGCCGCCTGACGGTTTGTTTTGCATACAGGAGCAGCTCCATAACCAGGAAAATGCCTTATTCATCGTCGCCGCCGCAGGAAAATACAGCGACTTGATCAATCATCCGCTGTCCTCCATCGAAGATGCGAGTATCGACAAGACCTTAACCCGCGCCCTGCACGAAAAACGCAATATCTATGGCCGTGAATTTACCGCCCTGCACTTCACCGGCAATGCATTTAGAAATTTTGCAGCCTTCTTCAGAACCGAGCGACCGTTAAACGATATCGAACTACGCTTGCTGGAGGTTTTCTGTAGCAATATTTCAGTTGGTCTTGCCAACATTTCGCTCGTTACACGTCTACACAATTCCGCTTTCTACGATTCGCTGACCAAACTGCCGAATCGCACACGCCTCAAAGAAATCATCGACGAGAATTTAATCTCGACCAAAAACCAGCCAACCACGCTGGCACTGATCGACATTGATCATTTCGCAGAAACCAATGACACGCTCGGCCATCAATTCGGCGATCTGCTATTGCTTGCCGTAGCAACACGCTTGCAATCACGTCTGGGCGATAGATTGATTGTGGCGCGCGTCGGTGGCGACACCTTTGGCGTATTGGGCGACGACATTCAAGTCAACCCTGCCGCTGTGCTTGCTCAGTTTGAACGTCCATTCAGCATCGACGGACAAGATGTACAACTCTCTGCAACCGTCGGCCTGGTTCGTTTGTCCGAACATAAAGGTCGTGGTGTAGAAGCGTTGAAAAATGCGCATATCGCGCTCAAGCGTGCCAAGCATCAGCAACGCACCGGACATCTGTATTTCTCCCGCAACATGGGTATCGACATCCGTGAACGCGTCAACATGATGCACGCTTTACGCGCCGCGTTTGAAGAGCGACATTTGTCCGTCGTCTATCAACCGCAAGTCGACATGGCCACGCGCATGCCAGTCGGTGCGGAAGCGCTATTGCGCTGGACGACTGAAGATGGCTCTTCGATTCCGCCTAGCCGCTTTATTCCGATTGCCGAATATTCAGGCTTGATCATCGAACTGGGTGAATGGGTACTGCGCCAAGCTTGCCAGGAACTTGTACGCGTTCAACGCCTGGGCTTTACCGACTTCATGGTCTCGGTCAACGTATCCCAGGTGCAGTTCCGTCATCCGCACTTCCTCAGCATGCTGCGCAATGCATTACACGACACCAATGCTCCGCCGCATTGCATCGAGCTGGAAATCACCGAATCGATGGCGATGGAAGAACCCGATGCCTTGATCAAATTGCTGGATCAAATTACGGCAACCGGCGTCAGCATCGCGATTGATGATTTCGGCACTGGCTTCTCCTCGCTCAGCCACTTACAAAAACTAAGCGTAGATCGTCTCAAGATTGATCGCGCCTTCGTTACAGAAATTACTGATTCGTCACGCGGCAGCAGCATAGCCGAAATGATTATTCAGTTAGGTCGCAATCTGGAACTGGATATCATTGCTGAAGGCGTAGAAGATGAAAGACAGGCAGAGATTCTGACTGCGCTCGGCTGTCCTATGGGCCAAGGTTATCTATTCGCAAAACCCATGACTTCCGACGCACTGCACAGTTGGTTGGGTAATCACAAACAAATCTAGAACGCACAAAAACACTCCATCTCGCGCACAAGGCCGGCTGCTTTCTGTCATCGCCGACCAGCCCAACTCTCCGCCGGACGATATGAAAAAAAGCGTACTCACGTTGCGTCGTTCAATCGTATTGACCGTGATAATCGGTTTGCTCGTGCCGGCAATTCTGATCAATGGCTATAGCTGGTTCAAGCTCTACGATTCAGAAATAAAAAATAAAACCATCAAGCTCGCTGAAGAAAATGCGGCCATGATCGCCGACAGCATCAGCGCAGCCTTGTGGAATCTCGATTATCAGGACGTCAGCACAGCCATCGATACTGCGCTGTCTAAAAATAATAATATCGTCCGCATTGAAGCACGCGACAACAAACACACACCTTTTGCCATCGCTGCTCATCACGATAGGCGCGTAGGCTTTACCGCCAGCTCTAATATCAATGTCTATCATCGTGGTCAAGCCGCAGGATCGCTAAGCGTCGAGGTCAACAGCCTGCATTTACAGCAAGTCATGACAGAAGGCCTTGCGTATCAAGCTCTGCTCTTGGCTGTACAAACCGGCTTGTCTATCCTGCTCATTCTGATCTTGTTGGAACGACGCTTGGTGCGTCCCTTGCTGCGTTTGAAGACGAGCGCCAAGCAATTGGCTGAACGCAAACTGGACGAACCATTCACATGGAAGCATCAAGATGAAATCGGTGCGCTTGCGCAAGGACTTGAAAATACGCGTATCCATCTGCGCACTCTGTTTTCCGATCTGGACCAAAAGAATCAAGAGCTGCTGGACGATATCGAGAAGCGTATTCGTATAGAAAAAACACTGCACGAGCGCGAAACACGCTTGCGCTTATTGCTGGAACAAAGTCCTCTCGCCATCATTGAATGGAGCAAGAATGGCCAGATCATTGAATGGAATAAAGCCGCGGAACAGATATTCGGTTATCGCCGTGAAGAAGTACTCGGACGAAATGGACGCTTTCTGGCTCCTTACACACAACCCAATTTCATCGATACATTCATCCAACAACCCGATACCAAAAATGCACACAGCATCTACGACCATCTAACTGCAGATGGCCGTACGATTACTTGCGCATGGCGTTACACAACAATAGATGAAAGCGACGGCAACAAGGGACGATTGTTGACATTGGCAGAAAACATCACAGAAAAACGCAAGGCATCAAGTGTGCAGCAATTGCTGGAAGAACAAAAAGCGGAAGCCGATCATGCACTCTTGCGACTGGCACAAGGTACGCATGGCATAACAGGGAAATCCTTCTTTGAATCGCTCGTCCATGATCTGGCATCCGCATTGCGCGCCGATTGCGCCTTCATAGGCTTGCTGCAAAAGCCAGATCATCCAACGCGCATACACACACTGTCGGCGTACTTGCATGGCAATACTGTCGACAACTTCGAATACACGATTTCCGGAACGCCTTGTGAGCGAACATTAAGAGGCCAGATCTGCGTCTTGGCTATCGATGTTCAATCCATATTCCCGCAATACAAGGTCTTGAATGCACAAGGCTGGGATAGTTATGCAGGCGCGCCTCTGCATGATGTAAACGGGCATACGATAGGCGTATTGGCCGTCATGCACTCTAGCGCGCTACGCAATCCCGACCTGACCCGCTCATTGCTACAAGTATTCAGCGAACGCGCCTCTGCCGAGCTGGAGCGCAAACATACGGAAGAAGAATTGCGTCTAAGCGAGCAACGCTTTGCCACGATTTTTCATTCGACACCAGTGCCGATGTTCGTTACACAAGTCAAAAATAATAATGTGATCAAAGACATCAACAGTGCGTTCGAACGATTGTTCCTGCGATCACGCTCATCTGTCATTGGAAGAAATACGCAAGATCTTGCGATGTACTGCGACCCTGTCGATCGAGACGTTCTTTTAGAGAAATTAAGAACCAGCGGAGAGACGGGATCACATGGCGAAATATGGATGTATAGAGGTGACGGCACCAAAGTATTGATTCAACTTTCCGGACATATTTTCTTGCTTGAGGGCGAGCAGTTTGGCATTCTCGCCTGTCAGGATGTGACGGAAAAACGTTTGATTGAGAACGAAATTCTTGATCTCAACACTACGCTGGAAGATCGCGTCATCGAACGTACGGAAGAGTTACAGCAGGCAAACCAGGAATTGGAAACCACACTGGATGCGCTAAATCTCGCCCATGAAGAATTGGTAAATAACGAAAAATTGGCAGCGCTAGGCGCGCTGGTCGCTGGTATTTCACATGAATTGAATACGCCTATCGGTAACAGTCTGATGGTCGCCAGCACTCTCAGTGATCAGACTTCTGCACTCACAGAAAATTATCGTGACAACCACGGGATCAAACGTTCAACGCTGGAGAGTTACATCACTGACGTTGGCAAGGCCGGCGATATTCTGGTGAGGAATTTGCATCGTGCCGCAGATATGGTCAACAGCTTCAAACAAGTTGCAATCGATCAAACCAGCTCGCAAAGACGCCCATTTTCTCTGGCTGAAGTCACCAGCGAAATCCTTCTGACGCTATGGCCGGTGATACGCAAGAATGGCATCGTGGTCGAGCAGGATATTCCGGATGATATTAGTTTCGACAGCTATCCTGGTCCCTTGGGTCAAGTATTGACCAATTTGATCAATAACGCGCTGTTGCACGGCTTCGATGGAAAAGCACAAGGTGTCGTGGTGATTTCCGCCCGCAACACTATCGATGGCTGGGTAGAACTCAGCATCAAGGATGATGGCATCGGCATTCCTGCGCAGAATTTGAATCGAATTTTCGATCCCTTCTTCACCACCAAACTGGGGGCTGGCGGATCAGGCCTAGGCTTGAATATTGTTCACAACATTGTCAGCGGCGTGCTGGGTGGTCGTGTTCGTGTGCAAAGTGCAATTGGTATCGGTACGACCTTCACCTTGACTCTACCGCTCATTGCGCCGCAAAGAAACAATGATGACGATGCATTGCATCCGCAAACGTAATACCTCTTTCGCCTGCAATACATCCCCACTCAATCGCAGCAATACCCGCGATTTAAACTGCTCGCATTAAGCTACACATATCACTTCATCTCGCCGCGCAGATTCTGCACCTGAGCACGTAGAATTTCCGGCGTGACTTCTGCCGCCGACATCGGCAAACCTACTACCAACTCCAACCTGGAAAACGGTCCGCTGCGGAAGGAGCGTTGGAAAGGATTGTCAGCACTGCGTGTCAACAAACTGCCCCACAAACCACGCAGCGCCATCGGAATAACTGGCACTGGCGTACGTTCCAGGATCTTCATGATGCCGCCCTTGAATTCATTCAACTCACCATTATTCGTCAACTTCCCTTCAGGGAAAATACAGACCAACTCCCCGCGTTGTAATGCATGCGCAATCGTTTCATAAGCAGCTTCCATCACCTCTGTATCTTCACTGGCAGGAGCAATAGGAATCGCTCTTATAGCCTTGAACAATGCGGATAACAAAGGAATTTTAAAAATGCGATGATCCATCACAAAACGCAAGGGACGTGGACTCGTAGCCAAGATAACAATCGCATCCATATAACTGACATGGTTACAAACCAGAATTGCCGCACCATCCTGTGGAATACGTTCGGCATTGATGGCCCGCACGCGATGCGTGGTGTGCAGCATCAACCATGCGAGGAAGCGAAGCAGGAACTCTGGCACCACGGTAAAAATGTATGCAGCAACCAGCGCATTCAAAATCGCAGTGACGAGAAACAGTTGCGGAATACTCAAACCCAGATTCAGCAAAACCATAGCGACCAATGCAGCCACAACCATGAACAGCGCATTCAAGATATTCATGCCAGCAATCGTGCGCGACATGTGTGCGGGATCGCAGCGCGTCTGAATCAAGGCAAACAAGGGAACGATATACAAACCGCCGAACATGCCTATCATCAAGCAATCGAACAATATGCGCAGACTGCCTTGCTGCTGCAGGAAGCCGCCAATATCGACCAGCGATGTATTGGTGTACGCGATGCTGGACAGGAACAAATCGAAACCAAATACCGATAAACCGATTGCACCAAACGGCACCAGACCGATTTCCACCTTGTGACCAGACAGACGCTCGCATAACAAGGAGCCGGCACCGATGCCCAGTGAGAATATCGTCAGCAACAGGACAAAAATACTGTGATCGCCATGCAAATAATCTTTTGCATATAAGGGAAATTGCGCCAACAAAATCGCGCCATAAAACCAGAACCACGAGTTGGCCAGCATGGATAAAAATACTGGACGATTCTGTCGGGAGAAACGGATATTGCGCACTGTTTCCGTTGCAATATTCCAGTTAATTTTCAACTCAGGCTCTGGCGCTGGCGACAGCGGAATCGCGCGGCTCGACAACCAGCCCAGCAAGGCAATCACAATTGTGCCACCAGCGACAAGTTCAATTCCCCACGGTTTGTGCAATACCAGCACGGCACCCAATACTTCGCCCAGCAAGATGCCGACGAATGTCCCCATCTCCACCAAACCATTGCCCCCGACCAGCTCACCAGGTGCGAGTTTTTGCGGTAAGTAAGAGTATTTAACCGGACCGAACAACGTTGAATGCAAACCCATGCCCGCCACCGCTGCAATCAACAACCACAGATCGTGCCGCATCCAGCCGATTGCTGCGGCGAGCATGATGGCGACTTCCAGCAGCTTGATGTAACGCACCAGGCCTGATTTTTCAAACTTGTCAGCCAATTGCCCGGCAATCGCAGAAAACAAGACAAACGGCAAAATGAACAAACCCGGAATCAGGTTATTCAACAATCCCCTGTCTATCGTGGTCCAATTCAAGGCTTCGAAAGTCAGTATCGTCAACAAGGCCGTTTTAAAAACATTGTCATTAAATGCGCCCAGAAATTGCGTCCAGAAAAAAGGAGCAAAGCGACGTTGTGCGAGCAAGCTGAACTGACTAGGTTTGCGCATGAGAGGAAAGAGTAGGTTCAAAAAATCCGTGCGCATTGATACTACGCATCAGACGCAACAGATTACAGATCAAGGGATTGTAAGGTATCAAGATGACAAAAAGCCGTTCGCGTATTTAATGAATACGCGAACGGCTTTTGATTTTCTTCTATACGGTTTAACTGTCTTGCTCGTTGGCGACCGCCGGCCAATCCTGAATATACGACTTCAGCATTTTGTTTTCAAAGCTTTGCGCTTCGAGCACTGCTTTCGCAACGTCGTAGAAAGAGATAACACCGACCAGAATTTTTCCATCGAGAACCGGAACATAACGTGCATGTTTTTCCAGCATCAAACGACGGATATCATTGACCTCTGTATCGGATGTGATCGTGATCGGCTTGTTGTTCATGTGACGACGTACAGTATCACTACCTACTGCACCGCCATTCGCATGTATGGTTGCCATTACCTCGCGGAAGGTCAACATGCCAATCAGATTGCCCGCCTCCATCACTACCAGAGAACCGATGTCTTTTTCCGCCATTACATTGACTGCATCCAGCATCGGACTATCTGGTGTCACCGTGAAGAGAATGTTTCCTTTTACTTTGAGTATTTCGGATACTTTCATGGGACCGTCCTCAAGAAGTTGTGGTTATGCTTCGGACACTTTCAATGTAGCGCAAGCGCGGCGAAAAATCCACTATCGCTTCGCAAGCCTGAATAAATAGATGAAACCACCACAATACCCTACGACGCCCGTTGTAACTACCGTATTCAGGCGCGCCCTTGTTTCATGCTCCCTGCCAATAGAACTTGCATCCCCGCCCAACGAGGACTAATCTGAAGTAGCAAAAACAACCAGCGGAGGCCGTCATGAGTGTGATTGCACAAAAGACGTATCAATCGTTTTCCGAGTTTTATGCTGCTTATCTGACGGAGCATTCTGACCGCACGTCCCGCCAGTTACATTTTCTCGGCTCGTCACTTGCCCTCATTTTCCTGACCATTCTTGTCCTCACAGGCAATGCATGGTGGTTACTTGCAGCCATTGTGTCGTTTTACGGCTTGGCTTGGATAGGCCACTTCAAGTTTGAGCAAAACCGCCCTCGATCATTCAAGCAACCGTTTTACTCTTTCATCGGTTCATGGCTGATGTACTGGCAAATGCTGACCGGACAGATTTCGTTCTAGTCCGATGATTTAAAATAAGCGGCAAGTGACTGATCCAGACCTTGTTCGACTGCACATTCGACTTTTTTCGCCAAAGTCTCGTTGCCTGAGGCGTCGAATACGAATAATCGATACACGTCGGCCAAGGTCAGATACTCCGGATTCGCCAGCAAGACCCAGCGATCCAGGCCATCGGTAATGCGCTTGCCCCATTGCATGCGCTTTGGCCCTTCCGACTTGAGCCGCGCGACCCAGCCGGCATCCAGCATTTTTTCCAACAGCGCTTCGGACTCATCAAATCCCAGCAGCGTCTTGTCACGCAACAACTTGGTATCGACGACAGAAGAATCGGCCGATGCCCGCGCGTCATATAACACCGCCAACAAGGCCATCGCATCGACAAAAGCACTACCCGGTTGCGGGATATGCCACCAGCGTTCGTATTTAACGATAGGCAACGCCGCTGTGACAACCGCTCCAGCCAGCGTAATCATCCATCCCAGATAGATCCACACCAGAAAAATCGGGAAAGCCGCTACCGCGCCATACACCACGGTATAAGTAGGCGCTTTCACCACGAAAGCGGCAAACAAGCGTTTTACGATCTCAAATGCAATCGCCGCCAGTAAGCCACCACACGCCGCATCACGCCACTCGACCAGACGATTAGGCACGACGATATACAGCGAGGTAAATGCCACCATACTCAGCAAGATGGATATCGATGTATAAAACATGGCGCCCACAAATGGAACACCTTTCACCACCCCATCCGTCGCAGTAAACAAATACGATGTCAGCGACATCGATGCGCCTATCAGCAGTGGTCCCAAGGTGACAATCGCCCAATACACCAAAATGCGCTGCATGATGGGACGCTTGGTTTTGACGCGCCAGATCTGATTGAACACGCGATCTATCATCAGCATCATCGCCACCGCGGTCACTATCAATGCCACCGCGCCAAAAGCAGACAAACGAGTCGCCTTGCTGGAGAACTGCGTCAGATAACCAAGGATGGTATTCGCGATGCCTTTGGGCATCAGGTTATGCACAAAATACGCTTCCAGCGAAGTACGGAAGGTGTTGAACAAAGGAAAAGTCGTAAAGATCGCCAGCGCTATCGTCAAGATCGGCACCAGCGCCAACACGGTGGTAAATGTCAGGCTACCGGCAACTTGCGGCAAACGTTCTTCGTTCAGACGACGCGCAGCAAAATGGAACAGATTCCGCACTTGCGGCCAGGATAATTCGCGAAAAAAAGGAAAGGTAGGTAGCTTCATGCAACGTGTGTAGGTGTATTCATCTGCTGGATAGGCATACGCAGATTTGCGCAAGACGGGCACTATCAAGCATTTAGATGCTTATAAAGCATCCTATAATACCAAGCATGAACTCAGCCAAGCTCCCTATTCTCGTTTTGTACTACTCGCGCCACGGCTCGACACGCAAATTAGCCGAACTCATCGGCCAAGGCATAGACAGTGTTGCCGGTTGCGAGGCCCGCCTGCGCACCGTCCCTGCCGTCTCTACCGTTACGGAAGCAACCGAGCCGGAAGTACCGAACGAAGGCGCACCTTACGTCGAATTACTGGATCTGGAAGAATGCGCAGGCTTGGCCTTGGGCTCGCCTACCCGTTTCGGCAATATGGCTGCCCCTATGAAGTATTTTTGGGATGGCACAACCTCACAATGGTTATCTGGCGCACTGACAAGCAAACCGGCTTGCGTCTTCACGTCCACCGGCAGTTTGCATGGTGGCCAGGAATCAACGTTGCTATCCATGATGCTGCCCTTGCTACATCATGGCATGCTGCTGCTCGGCGTGCCTTACACACAGCCTGAATTGATGGCCACCAGCACCGGCGGCACGCCTTACGGTGCATCGCACTGGTCAGGCGTCAGTGGCAATCAAGCGATCTCCGCCGATACGCGCGCACTGGCAATTGCATTAGGCCAGCGACTGGCGCAAACCGCCATCAAACTGCGAGGCGCCTGATGCAAACGCAAGAACAAAAAATCCTGCATATCGGTACAGTCAGCAGCTTGATTGCGCTGATCATTCTCTGCATTGCATGGGAAATGGTACTCGCACCTATACGCCCGAACGGTTCATGGCTGGTATTGAAAGTCATTCCCTTGCTCATCCCTTTGCATGGCGTCTGGAAACGTAACCTCTACACGATGCAATGGTCGTCGATGTTGATCCTGCTCTACTTCGCCGAAGGCATCGTACGCGGCATGAGTGACACTGGCTTGTCTGCCATTCTGGGATGGATAGAAGTTGGATTGGTATTGGTCTTCTTCACGTGCGCCATCATGTATCTGCGCCCTTACAAGAAAGCAGCAAAAGCATTGACGAAACAGGCGCTGCAGAAAGCAGCCAAATAATGGACGCCTTCCTCGATACCTGCCGCCGTGCCATTGGTGCACAGCATGTATTGACCGATGCACAGGATACTGCCCCCTATCTGACCGACTGGCGTCGCCGCTTTACCGGCAAAGCTTTCGCCGTACTCAAGCCAGGCTCCACGCAAGAAGTCGCAGCCATCGTCAAGCTCTGCAATGAGTACAAAGTACCTGTAGTCCCGCAAGGCGGCAATACAGGCTTGGTACTCGGCAGCATTCCTGATGACAGCGGCTCAGCCATCGTCCTATCGCTCACACGCCTCAATCAAATCCGTGAGGTCGATACCATCAACAATACGATGACGGTAGAAGCCGGCTGCATACTAAAACATATTCAACATGCAGCTAGCGATGCTGGGCGGCTGTTCCCGCTTTCGCTGGCAGCCGAAGGTAGTTGCACCATAGGTGGCAATCTGTCGTCCAATGCCGGCGGCACGGCTGTTTTACGTTATGGCAATACCCGTGAATTGTGCTTAGGTCTGGAAGTTGTAACGCCACAAGGCGAAATCTGGAATGGCCTGCGCGGTTTGCGTAAGGACAATACCGGTTACGATTTACGCGATCTATATATCGGTGCGGAAGGTACGCTGGGCATCATCACCGCTGCCGTACTCAAGCTATATCCGCAACCCAAAGCACAACTCACCGCGCTCGCTGCACTGCGTACACCTAACGATGCCTTGCACCTGCTCACGCTGACACAAGCGCACTGTGGATCGGCATTGACTGGATTCGAACTGATGTCCGGTTTTTGCATCTCTCTAGTCACCAAACATTTTCCGACCATGCGTCTGCCGTTTGCAGAGCCGCATACGCAATATGCATTGCTGGAATTATCTGACAATGAATCGGAAGAACACGTGCAAGCCATGCTGGAACATGTGATCGGCGCTGCTTTGCAACAAGACGTGATTCAGGATGCCATCGTCGCCAGATCCATTGCGCAGTCCAAATCCATTTGGGATTTCCGCGAACACATCCCATTGGCACAAGCGATAGAAGGTAAAAACATCAAGCACGATGTATCGCTACCGATCTCGCGCATAGGTGACTTCATCAGCACAACGGATCAGCTGCTACAGCAAGCATTTCCCGGTGCACGCATGGTGACGTTTGGTCATCTGGGTGACGGTAACCTGCATTACAACGTTGCACATCCCGAACAAGAATCCGACACGACTTTTCTGGAAAAACAATCCGCAGTCAATCGCGTCGTACACGATAGCGTGCATCAACATGGAGGCTCCATTTCTGCCGAACATGGTTTAGGTGCATTGAAACGAACAGAAATTTTGCGCTACAAATCAGACGTTGAAATGAATCTGATGCGCACCATCAAGCAAGCACTGGATCCGCTCAACTTGATGAATCCGGGCAAAGTTATTTAAAACAAAAATATTCCTATTCAACTACGAGATTGCCATGCCATCTACGCTGTTGCTTCTTATCCTTCTCTCCTTCTCTGCTCCTGCATTAGCGATTTACAAGTGCGAATCCGGTGGAAAAACCACCTACAGCGATACGCCTTGCCACAACGCCAGCAGCAACATGAAGGAGATCGCCGTTACCACGCCCTCTTCCGATACCAAAGCCGCGCAACAAAAACTGGCACAGGACAAGAAGGAATTGCAACGACTGGAAGCCCGTCGTCACAAGGAAGAAGCAGCGACAGAAAGAGAACGGCAAAGCAGATTCAAGGCGCACGAAGCCAAGAAGAAAAAATGCGAAAATCTGGCTCTACGCAGCAAATGGGCAAAAGAAGATGCTGCCCATGCTCCGATAAAGAAGGAAGCACGTGCAAAACGCAAAGCACTGCGCGCCGCAGAAAAGCAGCATTTAGAGTGTGGTCACTAAACGATTGCCATCATTGCGGCAGCCATCGCTCCGAATTTGATCCATGTCAAACTCCGGTCACATACCCTTGCTACGATACGGTCTTGTTCAGTAAGTGAGCAAACCTTAGGGCTATCATTGATGGTCGCTACTACCGGCGCTGGCGGTCGGGAAATATACCAGCACCAATCTCAAAAGCCTGCATATTTGCAGGCTTTTTCATTATGCCAGTCCTTGTTTTTGCGACGCAGCAAGAATGCATGGCGACAAAACACGTGGTATAAAGATCACGTAACACTTCTTCAGTTAGCCGATGAATACAGGCTGTCATTGAATCGCTACTCAACCCACCTTATCAGGAGGTTTCATGAAAAGCATTGAAGAGTTCAACGTCAAAAGCAAATCAGGCAATGTCCTCATTCTGCAAAATATCGTCAAAGGCACTACTTACCTGGATTACGGCCGCACAAAGTTACCGCATGACTTTGTAGGGTATCGCGTCAAATATACCGATAAAACTGCCGAGCCACAAAAGGACGGCACATTCAAATTAAGCGGCACTAACGACATCTATAGTCGCGTCTAAATAATGATCCTGCGACCTTGATCACGTCTATACGTTACCTATAAGGTCGCCTTCATCACACTTGGCAAACCTTGATCAACATTCCTGTTGATATCTGTATCCATGCTTCATGCCTGCAAGAAAAGGGGCGTTGAGAATTGTATGAAGTGTGATCCAACGGATGGTGCCGGCGTGGCAAAGGCGCTCGACCTTTAATTGATTTGCCGGGCAACGTGCTTGTTGCCCGGCATTCTGTGAAACGCTATACGTGCAAAGCTATAGCTTAGACGACTTTCAGCGTGATATTCGGCAAGCGATCGATATGACCTTCCATGATGTCGCCCCGCACAACCGGCCCGACATTCTCCGGCGTACCAGAGTAAATAATATCGCCCGGCATCAATTCAAACGCTTTCGACAAATTGCTGATCTGTTCCGCAACTGACCAAATCATTTGCTTCAGATCTGCACTCTGCTTCACCTGTCCATTGACCTTCAGCCATATTTTTCCTTCGGTGAAGTTACCTATGCTCGCAACTGGATGCAGAGGTCCAATCGGTGCGGATTTGTCAAAGCTCTTACCGATTTCCCAAGGCTTCTCTTCTTTCTTCATCGCAGCTTGTAAATCGCGACGCGTCATATCCAGTCCGATTGCATAACCGAAGACGTGTTGCAGCGCATTTTCAACCGAGATGTTCTTACCACCCTTATTGATTGCTGCAACCAGCTCGATTTCGTAGTGATAATTTTTCGTCAGTGATGGATACGGATGATCTACCACTTGGCCCGGTGCAACGTACTGAATCGCATCGCTAGGCTTTTGAAAAAAGAATGGCGGCTCACGTGTTGGGTCTGAGCCCATTTCACGCGCATGCGCAGCGTAATTACGTCCTATGCAATAAATACGGCGCACTGGAAACTGTTCGCTGCTACCCACAATAGGAATCGTCGGCTGCGCAACGGTAAAAGTGGTGCTACCTGCTTTACTACTGGTATTACCTGGTGCTGCACAACCGGTCACTGCACCGATCGTCATCAAACCTGCTGCTTGAAGCATTCCACGTCTATTTATTTTAGTCATGCTGTCTCCTCAATCTACTCGGGTTATATCGCGATATGGCAAGTAATAGATGACCAGCAAAGCCAATCATCCTAGCTCTCCATATATCAAATATATACAAGTTACTACCTGAAAGATATCCGGACAGTGCAAAAATATTCTTCCTCATGGCAGAAGTCTAATAAGACCGTGAGAATTGGCTTCACTTTAGCGATTGCTCTTCATTCGCGGTTCAATAGTTGTGGCACATCCAAATAAAAAGCCCCGACTTCTTGCGAATGCGAGGCTTGGAATATCTTCAACAACGTCATGCATCTATCAGTGTGTACTGAAGTAATTATCGCGAGGCGATGCGCCGATCGCTCTTTCTACGACAAGGGAACTCCAATACGCTACTACCACCTTCCGACCGCACTCTGCGCGTGTTGGAAAGAATCTGCCCAACGTATTGCATATCCTTCTCGATGCTAGTCGCTCGATCCACTCTCTCTTCCGAAAGTGCCAACGCAACCAAGGACTGTAAAGCCTTGATATACAGCTGCTCATCATGCTGCTTAAGCAAACAAAACGCGCTAGCCAACTCACTGATTGCCTGATCGATACGATTCATGATGTAACTCCTAACAGTCTAGAGTTATCAATAAGATATTATTTTAAACAAGTGGCTTCTGTGCGTTATCGCACTTAGCAGCCCATATGCCACCTCTATTAGAAAGCATAATCCACGGTTGTTAGATGCCCAACTTGCAAATAGATTCCCTCGCTTCAAATCTCCTTGTCGCAAGTCGTTCAATCGATGTAATTACATGGGGATATGCAGCCGAATGAAACCGACTTACTCAAAAACAATAATTTTCGTAGGTGTTAAATAACACCAATAAGATTTTTGAATTGAGAGAACGTACATAAGATGGTCTGCCCAGCAGGAATCGAACCTGCGACCCTCAGCTTAGAAGGCTGATGCTCTATCCAACTGAGCTATGGGCAGAATATGGCGGGATTAAACCGTAGTGCGGGATCACACATGTAAATCGCTTTGATGTGTGTCGCAAAGGTGCTGCATTATGCCTTTTTTACGGTGCTCTTTCAATGTCAGCGCCACGAATAACACTGCACGTAGTCCGTAATGTTGAGGCGGGCTGAAAGCAATGCTCTCGAATGGCAGAAATTAACGCTTACTAGTAGGGGTTTATTGCTGCCTGATTTGGTCCACCATGGCGTACCCTTTCGCAAATCCTGCGGCCAAGGCTTCACTTTGCGAGACATAATCAGCATCATCACCCGACTCCGCTGCCAGTTCGCTCTCTGCAGTTGCATCAACGCCTGGCTCACATACTCGCACCGTATAGTCCCATTGGTGCTTTGCATCGTCTTTTCGCAAAGCAGTAACGTGCACTTCCATGCCGTGATACAGCTCAGTACTCCAGTTCTGCTGTTTATCCATTGAAGACCTTCCAGCACTTTTCATTTAGACACAGAGCCTATTATCGGATCGAGACAGCAAGCAGTCTGTTCGATGGCTTGAAATCGTCCACTTCAGGATTGGGAGATGGAACCGGCTCATCTTGCGGAACAGGATGCTCTCCTGGCAAAGGGTCTTCCGTGGGTTCTGGTACTGGCGCTTTATGCGCATGAACAAACGAAGACTGTTCTCGCGTTAAAAACAATCGTGAGCATTTTTGTATAGCGATAACGGATAAGGTCATTCCATGCATGATTTCTGCTCCAGAAAATCCAAACCGATGCGACCCCATTCTTGAATCGCATACAAGAAGAACAATCGAATAATTGCATCCGTTTGTCAGAACACTCTAAGAGACTAGCTTAAAAGAGCAAAGTTGCAACGCTAGAATTGAAGCAAACCAATGAAGTTATTGAAGAAAAAGCAGAGAGACAATTTCACTGAACAGTGAAAAGATAATAGACGAAAAAAAGGACTAGCGATTAGGCTAGTCCTTTAAATTCTGGTCGGAGTACAAGGATTCGAACCTTGGACCCCCTGGTCCCAAACCAGGTGCGCTACCGGGCTGCGCTACACTCCGAAGACAAAGATAATACTGTTAATTCAAACATCGGTCAATAGGTAAAACACACTAACTGTAATAATTTCTATAAATTTAAGCAGTCAATTTTGCTGCGATCCGTTTAGCCATTTTATCAGCAGTTTCTGCACTACTCGCCTCGACCATTACGCGAACTAAAGGCTCAGTACCTGATGCACGAATCAAGACGCGGCCGGCATCGCCAAGCTCGGCTTCCACCTTATCTTTTTCGGCCAGCAAATCTTTATTTTTTGTCCAATCAAAACCCGGCGCGACTTTCACATTAATCAATGTTTGTGGAAACATCGCAATATCTTCCATCAATTGCGCCAAGGTTTTACCACTGCGTTTTAATGCGGACAAAATTTGTAAAGCGGAAACAATGCCATCGCCTGTCGTATGTTTATCCAGACACAACATGTGGCCAGAACCTTCTCCGCCAACAATCCAGCCGCGTTCCTTCAAGGCCTCAAGCACATAGCGATCGCCCACATTCGCGCGCGCAAAACCGATACCCATTTCCTTGAACGCGACTTCCAGCGCCATATTCGTCATCAAGGTGCCGACAGCGCCATCGATAGGACGAATGCTCATGCGATCCTTGACCATGATGTACAACAGCTCATCGCCGTTATAAATACGCCCGGAAGCATCGACTACGATCAAGCGATCCGCATCACCATCCAGCGCAATACCTAAATCAGCTTTATTTGCGCGTACCGCATCGACCAATGCGGCTGGTGCCGTCGCACCAACCTTGTCATTGATATTAAAACCATTCGGCTGATTACCGATTGCAATCACCTCTGCACCCAACTCATGGAAAACATCCGGCGCGATATGGTAAGCCGCACCGTGCGCACAATCGACGACCAGTTTCATGCCATGCAAATCAAGCTCGTTCGGGAAGGTGCTTTTGCAAAATTCAATATAGCGTCCACGCGCATCGTCCAGACGTTTTGCTCGACCCAGTTTTTCCGATGAAACACATGTCATCGGTTCATCCAGCGCGGCTTCAATTTCCAACTCAATCACGTCAGGTAATTTATTACCTGACGCTGAAAAAAACTTGATGCCGTTATCGTCGTACGGATTATGCGAAGCAGAAATAACCACGCCTGCAGAAAGACGCAATGCACGCGTCAGGTAAGCAATCGCTGGCGTTGGCATTGGCCCCGCCAACATCACATCCACGCCTGCTGCGGAGAAACCTGCTTCAAGCGCAGCTTCCAACATATAGCCGGAAATACGCGTGTCCTTACCAATCAACACCACCGGTCTACTGCTCGACGATTTTGATTTGGTCAGCACAGTACCGGCTGCATAACCAAGTCGCATCACAAAATCAGGTGTAATTGGAGAGGTGCCGACCTTGCCGCGCACACCATCAGTGCCAAAATATTTACGTGTCATTTTTATTTTAAGTTTTTGTTTTGTAATCAGGATACTGCCTGCCAAACCCGTAACGCGTCCACCGTTTCCGCAACATCATGCACCCGAACAATACGCGCGCCATGTGCCACAGCTGCCAGTGCGCCCGCAAGACTGCCGGCCATACGTTGCTCCACCGGCTTGTCTGTCAATGCACCTATCATCGTCTTACGCGACAAACCAATTAACATGGGCGAATTCAGCGCCGTTTGCAATTGATTCGTATTTTTCAATAAGGCAATATTGTGCGCAAGGTTTTTTCCGAAACCCAAACCTGGGTCTACGCATATACGATCACGAGCAATACCCGCCTGCTCCATCAGACTGATACGTTCACGTAAAAATTCCCGTACTTCGGCAACGACATCATCATATTCCGGTTGCAGCTGCATGCTTTGCGGATCGTTTTGCATGTGCATGACACACAATCCGCAATCCGAGCCTGCTACCGCCTGCAGTGCACCTGCTGCACGAAAACCATTGATGTCATTGATCATGTCGGCACCGGCAGCTATCGTTTCACGCATCACTTCCGGTTTGTAAGTATCGATAGAAAGCGGCTTGCCGCAATCACGCAAGGCATACACCAGTGGCATCACGCGATCTAGCTCATCTTTCAAGGACACCGCTAGCGAGCCTGGGCGACTGGACTCGCCACCTATATCGATAATATCGACACCAGCAGCAATCATCTCTTCCGCATGCGACAGCGCTGTATCGAGCATATGGTATTTGCCACCGTCCGAAAAAGAGTCAGGCGTGATGTTCAACACTCCCATAACCAAGGGACGCGATGCGGGATCTACGGAGAGGCGGTAACGACCGCATTGCAAATGAGTCTGCATAAATTTCACTGAAAATAAAAAGGGTGAGGATTGCTCCTCACCCTACATTAGACCATTACGACTTCAAGCAAATACGCCGAATATTTATTGTGCTGGTGCTGCTGGCGCATCCGGTGCAGTTGCAGTTGGCGGAACACCACTCGAAGGAGTATCCGACGTTGCGCGTTTCACTGGAATGCCATATTTCGGCTGACGTGGCTCACGCCCTTCCATGATGTCGTTGATTTGATCGGAATCAATGGTTTCCCATTCGAGCAAGGTTTGCGCCATCAGCTCAACCTTGTCACGATTCTCTTCCAGCAATTTGCGCGACAACGCATATTGCGTATCCAAAATCGTACGAATTTCATTATCGACTTTTTGCTGTGTCGCTTCAGACACTGTCTTCGCCGATGAACGTCCGAAGTAAGCATCTTGCTCGGTATCTTCGTACACCATCGTACCCAAGCTTTCCGACATACCGTAACGCGTCACCATGGCACGTGCCAGTTTGGTAGCACGTTCAAAGTCATTCGATGCGCCGGTCGACATTTGGTGCATGAAAATTTCTTCTGCAATACGACCACCGAACAAGATCGAAATTTCTTCCAGCATCTTGTCTTTGTACATATTGACGCGATCATGCTCAGGCAACTGCCACGTCAAGCCGAGTGCAAAACCACGCGGCATGATGGTGACCTTGTGCACTGGATCTGCTTTAGGCAAGAGCTTGGCAACTACTGCATGACCGGACTCATGGTAAGCAGTATTGCGACGTTCTTCTTCGCGCATAACAGCCGATTTGCGCTCCGGACCCATGACGATCTTGTCTTTTGCATCTTCGAAATCCTGCATTTCCACCAGACGCTTGTTACGGCGTGCAGCGAACAATGCAGCTTCATTAACCAGATTGGCCAGATCAGCACCAGAGAAACCAGGCGTACCACGTGCCAGGATATCGGCTTTAACATCGCTGCTGATAGGTACCTTGCGCATGTGCACCAGCAAGATTTGCTCGCGACCACGAATGTCTGGCAAGCCAACAATCACTTGACGGTCAAAACGACCTGGACGCAGCAACGCTTTATCCAATACGTCAGCACGGTTGGTTGCGGCGATAACGATCACACCGGCGTTAGGCTCAAAGCCATCCATCTCAACCAGCATCTGATTCAAGGTTTGTTCGCGCTCATCATTACCGCCGCCCATACCGGCACCGCGATGACGACCAACCGCATCAATTTCATCGATAAAGATGATACAAGGAGCGTGTTTTTTCGCGTTCTCAAACATGTCACGTACGCGGGACGCACCAACGCCGACAAACATTTCAACGAAATCAGAACCTGAAATAGTAAAGAACGGTACCTTCGCCTCGCCTGCAATCGCACGCGCCAGCAAGGTTTTACCTGTACCTGGAGGACCAACCATCAAGACGCCACGTGGAATACGGCCGCCCAGTTTCTGGAAGCGAGTCGGATCGCGCAGGAATTCAACCAGTTCAGTCACTTCTTCTTTTGCTTCATCGCAACCTGCGACATCAGCAAAAGTAATTGGATTGGTAGTGTCATCCAGCATGCGCGCCTTGGACTTGCCGAACGAGAATGCCCCGCCCTTGCCGCCGCCTTGCATTTGACGCATGAAGAATATCCAGACACCGATCAACAACAGCATCGGAAACCAGGAAATGAATACTTGGGAAAGGAAAGATTGCTCTTCTGGCTGTTTAACGTCGAATTTCACGCCGTTATTAACCAGATCGCCAACCAGACCGCGATCCAGATAGGTAATCGCGGATTTGATTTTTTTGCCGTCCGTCGTCGTCGCAACAATGGTGCGATCTTCGATCGTCGCTTCTTTAATGCGTTTGCTTCTTACTTCATCCAGGAAATCTGAATAGGCAATCGCCGTAGCCGAACCGGACGTCGTACGTCCATCGAACTGTTTGAACACGGTGAAAAGAACCATCCCGATGACCACCCATATGGCGGCCTTGGAAAACATATTGTTCACTAAGACTCCTTGGACGCGTAAAGCGCCTTTTTTCTAAAATGTAGATCGATTCTACTCGTAATCATCAAGGCTTGCAGTATCTGATATCGGGTTAATACAGGTATAAACAAGGGTAAATCTGCATTTAAAGTGGATTTTTCAGACCTTTTCCAAGCAAAAATATTTCAGATGATTTGTCGCGGCTAGCTTTGGGCTTCTTTTGCGTCACTGTTTTGAATTCCAGTCTGAATTTTTGAACAATTTCATTGAAACCAGTCCCGTTAAAGCACTTTACCAGCAAGGAGCCGCTAGGCTTCAGGTGATGCTTGGAGAAATCGATAGCCAAATCAATAATATCCATCATGCGCGCAGCATCTGCCACCGCAATACCGGACAAATTGGGTGCCATATCCGATAACACAAGATCAACTTTCCGTCCGCCCACTACCTGCTCCAATTGATCCAGCACTTCCTGCTCACGGAAATCGCCTTGTATAAAATGCACGTCGGCAATCGGCTCCATCGGCAGCATATCCAGTCCGATGATAGTGCCGTTAATCCCGCCGCCTATACTTCCTGACAACTTATTGCGTACGTACTGCGACCAGCTCCCCGGCGTCGCGCCCAAATCGACAATAACCTGACCAGGTTTGATCAATTTTTCGGTTTCGTCGATTTCTTTCAACTTGTAGACCGCACGTGCGCGATAGCCTTCTTTCTGCGCCAGTTTCACATACGGGTCGTTAATATGATCATGCAGCCAGTTTTTGTTTAATTTGTTCTTTGCCATTCGCGTAGAATACTAGTTTTAAATACTGTGGGACAAAGTTTGTCAGGTTCGCGCTGCGCACCGAAGCAATATTGCCTCCAATACCATCACAATTTATGTTGAAACTTACACCGGCCGAGCGCAGCTCCTTACGCGCTGAAGCGCATGCTCTCAGCCCTGTCGTCATTATCGGGGAAGCCGGCTTGACGCCGGGCGTACTCAAGGAAATCGACGCCAGCCTCGATTCCCATGGCTTGATCAAAGTACGTGTCTTCGGCGACGACCGCGAAGCACGCGTTACTATTTACGACACTATCTGCGAAAAACTCGATGCCGCACCGATTCAGCACATCGGCAAATTACTCGTCGTTTACCGCGAGAAAAAAGAAGCGGTCAAAGCACCAAGTGAAACACGCGGCCGCGGCATGCGCGAAGTCACTATCGTCAAACCAAGTCCAAGCGGCACCAAGCGTCCGTCGGTAACTAAAGTGATGGTCAAGGGAAATGAGCGCGTTACTCAAGGCGGCTCGATCAAACGTGCCAAACCGCGTCAAACCAGCAAGAAGAAATCGTCACTCGGACGATAAGTCCTTCCCGCTCAACGCAGCTTGAGTATCAGTGCAGCGCCTAGCAGGCTCTGCACGACATAAAATCCAGTTGAAACAGCATGCAAGATGCCGAACTGCTTACGCACGTCGGCCATTGCTGCTGTGTCGGCCACGCTGTGCAAAGCAAGACGCAACTCGGCCATATACGGCTGCAAAACAAAATAACCTAAGACCGTACACACCACCATACCTGCTATCAGGTAATAGTTCGCTTTTGACGGTTTGCTCTGCTCACTACGCCCTGCCTGAAACAGCAAGGCGAGCAAAGCTGCGGCACAGAAAATCGATAACCACGCAACGATATTGAACAAGCTGCCGGCAATTGTTCCTGCCAGCGCACGATCACTCAAAGTCGAGAATAAAGTCGGTGCGACAACAAAGCCCACCGCCCATAAAGTCCCTACCCAGAAAGTTGCAATCAGCAATCGTGCGCGCGTCAGCATATTAGATGTAACGCACTTGCAAGACTTCGTATTCACGGATGCCGGCTGGCGCTTCTACTGCAACCACATCGCCTTCCGACTTACCTATCATCGCGCGTGCAATCGGCGAAGTGATCGATACTTTCTTTTCTTTCAAATCCGCTTCGTCAATACCGACGATTTGATAGGTCACTTTTTCGCCTGATTCCAGATCTTCCAGATCAACGGTAGCAGCGAAAACAATACGGCCATCAGCGTCCACGGTTGTTGGATCGATGATTTGCGATGTGCCTAGCTTGCCTTCCAGATCGGCAATACGGCCTTCGATAAAACTCTGTCTTTCCTTGGCAGCATCATAATCTGCATTCTCGGACAGATCGCCTTGTGCGCGTGCTTCAGCAATGGCATTAATAACCCATGGGCGATCTTTTGTTTTCAGGCGATGCAATTCCTCTTTCATGAGGTTTGCGCCATGTGGGGTAATTGGTGTAGTCATAGCTTCTATCTGTAAAAGTGGAAAACCACAGAGGCCGCAAATGGCACCGGAATCCGGCACCGCCTGTGACCTCTGTGGTTAAATTTTTAACTCTGTGTGGGCTTAGTGTAAAGTTTTATGCAGACCTTGTAAATCATAGACGTGTAACTCGTCCAGATGAGCCATACCTTCCACTGCAGCTTCCGCACCAGCAATCGTTGTGTACGTCGTAACACGTGCAGCCAAGGCCGACGTACGGATCGTACGGGAATCAACGATAGCGCTGCGTTTCTCTTCCACGGTATTGATGACCAGTGCGATCTCGTTGTTCTTGATCATGTCAACGATGTGCGGACGACCTTCGGCCACTTTGTTGACTGATTGAACTTCGATACCGGCTGCGCTGATTGCCGCAGCTGTGCCTTTGGTTGCCACTACCGAAAAACCGATCTCGACCAGATCTTTTGCCACTTGAACAGCGCGCGGTTTATCGCTGGCTTTTACGCTCAGGAAAACCTTGCCCGAACGTGGCAATTTGATGCTGGCACCGAGTTGCGACTTGACGAAGGCTTCACCAAAGGTTTTGCCCACGCCCATCACTTCACCAGTCGATTTCATTTCCGGTCCGAGTATCGTATCGACGCCAGGGAATTTAACGAATGGGAAAACTGCTTCCTTCACGCTGAAATATTCAGGCACGACTTCGTGGAAGATACCTTGGCTGTCGAGTGTTTGGCCGACCATGCAACGCGCTGCAATTTTTGCAAGTTGCAAACCAGTTGCCTTGGAAACATACGGCACGGTACGTGATGCACGCGGATTGACTTCCAGTACGAAGACGACGTCTTGCAATTTGCCATCGATTTCTTGTTGCTGAATCGCAAACTGCACGTTCATCAAACCGACCACGTTCAAGCCCTTCGCCATCAGCGAAGTTTGGCGCTTCAATTCATCGATCGTTTCTTGCGACAAGGAATATGGCGGCAATGAACATGCGGAGTCACCGGAGTGCACACCTGCTTGTTCGATATGCTCCATCACGCCACCGATAAAAGTGCGTTCGCCGTCCGACAAGCAATCCACGTCGACTTCAATCGCATCGTTCAGGAAGCGATCGAGCAAGACTGGGGAATCGTGCGATACCTTGACCGCTTCACGCATATAGCGTTCGAGGTCACGTTGCTCGTGCACGATTTCCATCGCGCGGCCACCGAGTACATACGATGGGCGAACCACCAGCGGATAACCGATTTCCTGCGCTAGGCGCAATGCATCTTCTTCAGTACGCGCAGTACGATTAGGCGGCTGACGCAATTTCAAGTCGTGCAACATTTTTTGGAAACGTTCGCGGTCTTCTGCTGCATCAATCATGTCTGGTGAAGTGCCGACGATAGGTACGCCGTTGGCTTCCAGATCGAGCGCCAATTTCAAAGGTGTTTGACCGCCGTACTGCACGATCACGCCGTATGGTTTTTCCAGTGCGACGATTTCCAGCACGTCTTCCAGCGTCAGCGGTTCGAAGTACAAACGATCTGATGTGTCGTAATCGGTGGAAACAGTTTCCGGATTACAGTTGACCATGATGGTTTCGTAACCGTCTTCGCGCATGGCCAGTGCAGCATGCACACAGCAATAATCGAATTCGATACCTTGGCCGATACGGTTAGGACCGCCGCCGAGCACCATGATTTTTTTCTTGTTGGTCGGCTTCGATTCGCACTCTTCTTCATACGTGGAATACATGTATGCAGTGTTGGTTGCGAATTCACCAGCGCAAGTATCGACGCGTTTGTAGACCGGACGAATGTTCATCGCATGGCGTTGTTCGCGCACTGCCTTGTCGGTGGTTTTCAACAACTTGGCCAAACGACGATCCGCAAAACCTTTTTGCTTCAGTTTGAACAGCGTGTCTTTATCGATGGCGGTCAATGATTGCGTTTCGAGCCACAGTTCGATATCAACGATTTCCTTGATTTGCGCAAGGAACCATGGATCGATGTGTGTCAGGCCATGCACTTCTTCCAGCGAGAAACCTTGTGCGAAAGCATCGCCGACGTACCAGATACGTTCTGGGCCTGGTTCACCGAGTTCTTCTTCAATCGTTTCGCGGTCGGTGGTTTTTTCATTCATGCCATCGACGCCAACCTCCAGACCGCGCAGGGCTTTCTGGAAGGATTCCTGGAAGGTACGGCCGATGGCCATCACTTCACCGACCGATTTCATCTGAGTTGTCAGATGGCTGTCGGCCTGTGGGAATTTTTCGAACGCAAAACGTGGAATCTTGGTAACGACGTAATCGATAGAAGGCTCGAACGATGCCGGAGTTGCACCACCGGTAATTTCGTTACGCAGTTCGTCGAGTGTGAAGCCGACTGCCAGCTTGGCAGCGATCTTCGCGATCGGGAAACCAGTTGCTTTTGAAGCCAATGCGGATGAACGCGATACGCGTGGATTCATCTCGATGACGATCATGCGGCCATCTTCTGGATTGATCGAGAATTGAACGTTAGAACCACCGGTATCAACACCGATTTCACGCAGAACCGCGATCGATGCATTACGCATGATCTGGTATTCCTTGTCGGTCAGCGTTTGTGCTGGTGCCACGGTGATCGAGTCACCGGTATGCACGCCCATAGGATCCAGATTTTCGATCGAGCAGACGATGATGCAGTTGTCGGCTTTATCGCGCACGACTTCCATCTCGAATTCTTTCCAACCAATCAGCGATTCTTCAATCAGCAATTCGCTGGTTGGCGATGCTTCCAGGCCGCGCTTGCAGATTGCTTCGAATTCTTCTGCGTTGTAGGCGATACCACCACCACTGCCACCCATCGTGAACGATGGGCGGATGATGACTGGGAAGCCGAGTTCTTTCTGTACAGCCCACGACTCTTCCAGTGTGTGCGATACACCCGAACGCGCTGAACCGAGACCAATTTTGGTCATCGCATCTTTGAACTTCGAGCGATCTTCAGCCTTATCGATTGCTTCCGGCGATGCACCAATCAGTTCGCACTTGTATTTGGTGAGAATGCCGTGATGATGCAAATCCAGCGCGCAGTTCAGCGCGGTCTGGCCACCCATCGTCGGCAAGATTGCATCTGGACGCTCTTTGTCGATAATACGTTCGACAGCTTGCCAAGTAATCGGCTCGATGTAAGTCACATCGGCCATTTCCGGATCAGTCATGATGGTCGCAGGATTGCTGTTGACCAGAATGACGCGGTAACCTTCTTCGCGCAAAGCTTTACAGGCTTGTGCACCGGAATAGTCGAATTCACAGGCCTGACCAATGACGATCGGACCAGCACCAATAATCAAGATGCTTTTAATGTCGCTGCGTTTAGGCATTTTTATTCTTCTCCATCATCGCCACAAAGCGATCAAACAAGGGGGCGATGTCATGCGGGCCTGGCGATGCTTCCGGGTGACCCTGGAAGCAAAATGCCGGCTTGTCAGTACGCTCAAAACCTTGCAGCGAACCGTCGAACAGTGAAACGTGCGTCACGCGGCAGTTAGCCGGCAAGGTTGCTGCATCAACTGCGAAACCATGGTTCTGCGATGTGATCAGCACTTTTTTGCTGTCCAGATCTTGTACCGGATGGTTAGCGCCGTGATGGCCGAATTTCATCTTGAGTGTTTTTGCGCCGGAAGCCAGTGCCATGATTTGGTGACCCAGGCAGATACCGAAAGTCGGGATGCCACGGTCGATCAATTCTTTGGATGCAGCAATTGCATAATCGCAAGGTTCCGGATCGCCAGGACCATTCGACAGGAAAATACCATCAGGATTCAACGCCAGTGCTTCAGCAGCGGAAGCTTGCGCTGGCAACACGGTCACTTTGCAACCGCGTTGTGCGAGCATGCGCAGGATATTGAATTTGACGCCGTAATCGAAAGCAACAACATGGTATTGCGGTGCAGTCTGCTCACCGTAACCTTCGCCCAGCTTCCATTCGGTTTCTGTCCATGGATACGATTGCTTGGTCGATACGACTTTCGCCAGATCCAATCCAGCTAAACCGCCGAAAGACTTCGCCAGTTCCAGCGCTTTTTCAGCTGTTGCATCTTCACCAGCCAGAATCGCACCGCTTTGTGCGCCTTTTTCACGCAGTATGCGTGTCAGTTTGCGTGTGTCGATACCCGCGATGCCGACAACATTCTCGGACTTCAGGTAGTCGGACAGCGTTTGCGTCGAGCGGAAGTTGGAGACCATGATCGGCAAATCTTTGATGATCAAGCCGGCCGCATGAATCTTGGTCGACTCGACATCTTCGGCATTGACGCCGGTATTGCCGATATGTGGATAGGTCAGCGTAACAATTTGATTGCTATAGCTTGGGTCGGTGAGGATTTCCTGATAACCGGTCATCGAGGTGTTGAATACAACTTCACCGATCGTCTGACCCGGTGCACCAATCGAAAAACCTTTGAAAATCGACCCGTCCGCTAGCGCTAGGATGGCCGGAACTGTAGGGCCAGAAAAGAATGGCGGCAAGGGGTAACTCCTGATGTGTGTTACCGCCGCTGCGCTGCGCCAGAATGACCGTCGAAACCCGCGCGCAACTTTGCGCGCTTCTTGTTGGAGTTCTCGCTCGAACAAGGCGTCGTACAGGTCTTATTTAGACGATGGGAAAATGGGTATGCGCTACGGCGGAGTAAAATTAGCTAAACCGCCGAATTATAGCGCAAAGCACCCCCGACTGGCAACCGAATCCGGTGCGTCGAAGGTGTTTAATAGATGTCAGTCTGTTAAATTGATGCAGCGCAGCTTAACCACCGATGGCGGTGATGCCAGCCTTAGCAATTTGTACATCTTCCGTCGATTTCACGCCGGACACGCCTACCGCGCCCAAGCATTGACCGTTGATGACGATAGGTACGCCACCTTCCAGCATGCCTTCCAGCGTCGGCGCTGTGATGAACGAGAAGCGACCATTGTTGATGATGTCTTCATAGACTTTGGATTCGCGACGGCCGAGCGCAGCGGTTTTAGCTTTCGCTGGCGCAATGTGTGACGAAATCGGCGCAGCACCATCCAGACGCTGCAACCACAGCAAATGACCACCATCATCCACGATCGCGATCGTGACGCACCACTTGTTCAGAATTGCTTCGGTTTCAGCCGCTGCAGCGATTTTTTTTACATCTTCCAGCGTCAGTACTTGTTTTGTTTGCATGGTGCCTCCTGTCAAAAGAAGAATGAATTGTACGACATCACAGTCGTGTTGAAATCAATGCAAGCTTCTTATTCTGTTTAAATTGCCCTGCTATTCTGTTCCGCGTTTATGCTCTTTGCTGTTTCAAGAGCAAATCAACCAAAGGTTGCAGCTCTATCGACAACTTACCTATGTGCGCAAGCACTTGATCTTCCTTGCCTTCTTTAATCCAGCGCAGCAACGTAGCCAGATCAATCGATAAGTCGCTCGTCTTTTCCTGCACTACCGCACCACTGACAGCTATGCCAGGCAAACTCTCGCCCTGCTGCAATAGCGTCGCTTCTTCCGCGCCGATCACACCTGTGATTCCGTTTTGCAAACCGAGCAAAGCACGACTTCTTGCTACTTTACGCATGTCATCCAAGGCATTGACACCAGCCTCATCACACTCCGTAACGGACACTACGCCGCAGCTAGCAATCAACACCATCTGACCGTCTTTGACCAAATTGGCATTCGCAATGGCACGGCAGACACGTTCGGCAAAGTTACGTGCGGAATCGAAATGGATACTACCGGTCGCAATCGTGAATTCGATCTCGCCGGTGCGCGCGACACAATCGGTTTGACGTACCGTACGATGTAGAAGTTGGCCGATCGCATTAATCACACTCGCTGGCGGCGATGCAGGATAACCCTCAAGCGCAATATGCTTGAGTCCTATACATGCGTTCAAGACGACAAAATTTCTATTCTGGCGCACCGCGCTGATGCGCATCCCTTCTGCACGCGCTTCCCACTCTTCCTGCGATAACAATTCAACCTGATCGTCTACATCGCCTCGATGCACTAATGCTTCCAGGCCGCGTTCGAATTCGTTTTGCGTACTGACCAGTTTTGAAAGAATATCCAGCCGCGACAATAATTGCCCTGTAGCTATACCCTTGGTAATCAAATCGGTCGCGCCTGCAGCCTTGGCACGATCACGTTCGGCTTGCTCATCGCTGCCCGACACCACCACCACCGGCATATTGCGGATACGGCTGATTTTTGAGGAGCGTATGCGCTGCAACAAGCCGTAGCCATCCAGCTTGGGCATCGTCAAATCAGAAATCACGACGCGTATGCTGGGATCGATCAGCAAAGCTTCCCACGCCTGCTCGCCATCGAGCGCTTCGCGGAACTCAAACATGCCTTCGATGTGCTTGATCAAGGTCGCACGCACGATGCGTGAGTCATCTGCGATCAAAATGCGGGGTTTCAAGGAGAGCGCGTCAGGTGTATCAGTCAACATGCAAATCAAACCTTTTCAATGTTGGTAACAGCATAACGCCAGCGAATAAATTTTGACAGCACTTACAGATTGACATACATTCCGTCAGTTACATTGAAGGAAATCGCATCCGATGACATTTTTGCAACCTCACTTTCGCACTGGCCAACTGGCACGCTCAGCCGTATTAGCGTTCAGCCTGCTGGCGACTTCTGCGTGGAGCGCAGATACGCCGCCACCAGAACCCAATGCGCCTATGAGTAAGTTGCAAACCTTATCGCATCGCGCATCGGATTTGGCGATGGAAGCGATGGGCATGCTCGGCATCCAATATAAATACGGTGGCGACACCCCGGAAAGCGGCCTTGATTGCAGCGGTTTAGTCCGCCTTATTTTCAAGGAAACCTGGGGACTGATTCTTCCTCGTACCTCGAAAGAAATCAGCAAGGTCGGCCAGCATATCGATAAAGACAAGTTGCAACCCGGCGATCTGGTTTTCTTCAATACGCTGAGAAGAGGTTTCTCTCACGTTGGCATTTACCTAGGTGACCGCAAATTTATCCATTCACCATCAGCCGGCGGTGAAGTACGCATAGAGAGCATGGATATCGGTTACTGGAAAAAACGCTTCAATGGCGGTCGCCGCATCAGTGAACCAGAAATAGATACACCACAATAATTCAAAAAAAAACCGCACATATCAGTGCGGTTTTTTTTCGTCTATTGCTCCCGTTTGTTGGCGAGTTTTCGTTTAATTTCCGGCATGGCTGCCATCGCAGCTTGCTCACCGGCCAACACGGCACGATTACGACCATTGAAATCATTCCCCTTCATCGTCCCCAACTCAGGACGAATCACGATATCTGCATCCTTCAGTTCATAGCGGTTGATGCTCTGCCCCATGATCGCAAAAGTCTGCAGCAGTACATCGAGTGAACTCGATGCCAGTTGCGCCTCAGGCTGCACAGAAATATTCACTGCAATAATAAAGTCTGCGCCCATCTCTTTGGCAAAGTGCACAGGCACGGGCGCAACCAAACCGCCATCGACATACATCTTGCCACCAATTTTCACAGGTTGAAAAAGGCCAGGAACAGCGGATGAAGCACGTACCGCAAGCCCTGTATTCCCACGTTGAAACAGAATCGGAAGGCCGCTATTCAAATCCGTTGCCACTGCGGCAAATGGGATTTTCATCTTCTCGATGGGCAAATTGTGCACTGATTTATTGACGTAATTTTGCAATGCATCGCCCTTCAACACACCACTCGATTTGGCAAAGAATGGCACCGACCAATCTGAAATCGCCGCCTCATCCATAGCCAAAGCCATTTGCTGCAAAGCAAAACCATTATTACCGGCAGCATACAAGGCACCGACCAAACTACCGGCACTGGTACCCACGACCATATCCGGCACTATGCCTTGCGATTCCAAAGCCTTGATCACACCAATATGCGCAAACCCGCGCGCAGCACCACCACCGAGCACGAGCGCAATTTTGACTGGTGTCGCGGATTTAGGCGTCACCACTACCGGTGTCACCGGCTCGGATTTGGTAGGCAGGAATGTACATGCCGCCTGCAGTACTAGCAGGCCAGCCAACAGAAATTTACTGGAATAGCTTTTCAACATCTTGGACCATTTTTTTACAAAGAACGAAGATTACTCTTTTTCCGCCTGCCTAGTTGTTACGCAAAGTAAACAAGGAAAAACCACAAACCAGCAATTGAGAATCGTTTTCATTCTTAACGAAATCCTACTATACTTCTTGCAACGAAAATCCCAACTACTGACAAACAAGGATGCATATGAGACTAGCAAGTACCCTACTCGCCGCAATTTCCCTGATGGCCACCGTTTCAGTCACACAAGCACAGGAAAAAGTGTTGAACCTGTACTCGGCACGCCATTATCAGACAGATGAAGTTCTGTACTCCAATTTCACCAAACAGACCGGCATCAAGATCAATCGCATCGAAGCAGATGACAATGCCCTGTTCGAGCGCCTGAAGAATGAAGGCAAGAATAGCCCTGCTGACGTGATCGTCATGGTCGATGCCGCGCGCATCTGGCGCGCCGAGATTGAAGGTTTCTTCCAACCAGTTAAATCCGCCGTCCTGACCGCCCGCATTCCAGCCAATCTACGCGGCAAGGACGATGGCCAAGGACCTGAATGGTTTGGTTTTTCTACCCGCGCACGTTTGATCGTCTACAACAAGGCAACAGTTAATCCTGCCGATGTCGCCACATATGAATCCTTGGCGGATCCTAAAAACAAAGGCAAGGTATGCACACGCTCAGGCTCGCATCCTTACAATCTATCCCTGATCGGCTCCATGATTGAACGCGATGGCGAGAAAGCGACGGAACAATGGGCCAAAGGCATGGTTGCCAACTTCGCACGCCCACCACGCGGCGGCGATACCGATCAGATCAAGGGCGTTGCTTCCGGTGAATGCGGCGTCGCGATTGCAAATTCCTACTACTACGTTCGCATGCTGCGCTCAACCAAGCCTGAAGATGTCGCGGCCATGAAAAACGTAGGTTTCGTCTGGCCGAATGCAAAAACAAGTGGCACTCACTTCAATATCGCTGGTGGCGGCGTCGCAAAGAATGCACCGCATCGTGAAGCCGCTGTGAAATTTTTGGAATATTTAGCCAGTGATGAAGCACAAGCTTACTTTGCAGATGGTAATAATGAATGGCCGGCAGTCGCCAAAGTACACGTGAAAAATGAAGCGCTGGAATCGTTAGGTAAATTCAAGATGGAGAATGTATCTGTCGCATCCATAGGCAAAAATCAAATTGCTGCGCAAAGAATTCTGGATCGCGTTGGCTATAAATAAATACAAATGAGTTGATCGCTTCTGTATCTCTTGCGATCAAAAAAAGCTGCCCGGGAATCGCCATTATTAGCGACTACCGGGCAGCTTTTTTTATGCGACATCAAATTTTCATCTGGGAACTACATCCCGTCCTGGCAAAGTTTTAGCGCATCATCCCACGTCGGCAAACCGCAAAATGTTTGCATAAAGCGTTCGCAAGACAATAAGGAGTTATGCGGGCGTTTGGCTGGCAACGGATAATCTTGCGTTGTAATTGGTGTGACTAGCGGCTTCTTGAGCATGGACGCGTGTGCAACAATCGCCTGCGTAAAACCATGCCAGCTTGTGCTTCCTTGTGCCGTTAAGTGATAGAGTCCCCCACGACTTAACCAAACATCCTGATCCAAATCTGCATCTTTCTGCGTACCGGAATATCTCTGCATTTGTATCAAGGCATGCGCAGTTGCCTCCGCTATTGTTCGACACCATGTCGGCGCACCCAACTGATCCGCAACAATACGTAGCTCATCTCGCTCTTGCGCCAGACGACGCACTGTTAACAGAAAATTCTTACCTCTGGCGCCGTAGACCCAACTGGTACGCAAAATCAAATGAGGAATACCTGAAGCCTGAATCGCCAATTCACCAGCCAACTTGCTACGACCATAAACGCTTTGCGGATTCGGTGTATCTTCTTCCGTATAGCTTTCCACTTTGTCGCCATCGAAGACATAATCGGTCGAATAATGAATCATTGCCGCACCCAATTTCTTCGCTTCGATTGCCATTACTTCTGGCGCTTCTGCATTGATGCGCATCGCAAGATCTGTTTCGCGCTCGGCCAAATCTACCGCCGTATACGCTGCAGGATTGACGATCAATTGCGGCTTGATCGTACGGATGACATCACGTACCTGATCCAGATTACTCAAATCCATTTGACTACGATCAAGCGTAACAATCTCGCCCAATCCCTGCAGCGTACGTTCCAGTTCATAGCCGACCTGCCCCGTCCCACCGGTAAGCAATATCTTCAAGCGAACACCTCAGCTTCAACCAGTTGCAGTCCTTTTTGATCTTTACCCGACAAAACCGGCGGCACATCTATTGGCCATTGAATACCGATAGCGGGATCATTCCATGCAATACAACGCTCGTATTCCGGTGCCCAGTAATCCGTCGTTTTGTACAAAAATTCTGCTGACTCACTGATCACAACAAAACCGTGTGCAAATCCTTCGGGGACCCACATCTGTCGTTTATTTTCTGCTGACAAGACCGCACCAACCCACTGGCCGAAAGTTGGAGAGCTTTTACGAATATCGACAGCAACATCGAATACTTCACCCGACACCACGCGAACCAGTTTTCCCTGAGCTTGCTGTATCTGGTAATGCAAGCCACGCAATACACCACGCGCTGATTTGGAATGATTGTCTTGTACAAACTGGACTGTTTTGCCAATGGCTTCTGCAAAACGATGTTCGTTGAAACTCTCGAAGAAAAAACCTCGGTCATCACCAAATACTGTCGGTTCAATCAACACAACATCTGGAATCTTAGTATTTTGAATTTTCATACTCAAAACACTTTATCGTCGAGAATGCGCAACAGGTAGCGACCGTAACCGTTTTTCTTTAATGGCTCTGCCAGTTTCTCCAACTGGGCAGCATCGATATAGCCTTTACGGAAAGCGATTTCTTCAGGGCAGGCAACCTTCAAGCCCTGACGATTTTCAATTGTGGCAATGAATTGCCCCGCCTCCAGCAACGACTCGTGCGTCCCCGTATCTAGCCACGCCATACCACGCCCCATCAACTCGACATTGAGTTCATTTCGTTCCAGGTAATATTTATTCACATCGGTAATCTCAAGCTCACCACGCTTCGATGGCTTGATTGATGCCGCAATATCGCACACTTGATTATCGTAAAAATACAAACCCGTTACGGCATAGTTTGATTTCGGCACAAGTGGCTTTTCTTCAATACTGACTGCACGACGTGACGCATCAAACTCTACAACGCCATATCGCTCCGGATCCTGAACATGATAAGCAAAGACCGTCGAACCACTTGTACGATCTGACGCCTGTGTTAACTGTTGATCGAAAGCATGACCATAGTAAATGTTATCGCCCAAAATCAACGCCGATGAACCATTACCTACAAACTGGCGACCAATGATGAAAGCTTGTGCCAAACCATCCGGCGTGGGCTGTACTGCATAAGTTAAATTGATACCCCATTGACTACCATCGCCCAACAACTCTTGAAAGCGCGGCGTATCCTGTGGTGTGGAAATCAACAAAATATCGCGTATCCCCGCCAACATTAACGTCGTCAGCGGGTAATAAATCATCGGTTTATCGTACACTGGCAGCAATTGCTTGGAGACTGAAATCGTGACCGGATACAAACGCGTGCCAGATCCTCCAGCGAGGATAATGCCTTTGCGGTTTGTTGGATTCAGAAGTGCAGTCATGCTACTCCCTGGTGTTTTTTGTCTGCCGACATTTCTCGCTGACTGTAATTCTTTTCCAGCCATTTAGTGTAATCACCAGACTGTACATCACGCACCCACTCCTGATTATCCAGATACCATTGGACAGTTTTTTTAATGCCGGTATTAAATGTTTCAGCCGGTTTCCAACCTAGCTCACGTTCAATTTTACGTGCGTCGATTGCATAACGACGATCATGTCCAGGACGATCCGTCACATATGTAATCTGCTGTCGATAACTGTTACCAGCAGCAAGCGGCCTCAGTTCATCCAATATATCGCACAGTGTATGAACCACATCAAGATTAGCTTTTTCATTCCAGCCCCCAATGTTGTACGTCTCTCCTGGTCGGCCATCTGCCAACACGCGACGAATCGCAGCGCAATGATCACCGACATACAACCAGTCACGTATTTGCTGCCCATCGCCGTAAATAGGCAAGGCTTTGCCTGCAAGCGCATTGGCAATGACCAGTGGAATCAATTTTTCGGGAAAATGATAAGGACCATAATTGTTCGAACAATTGGTCGTCAGGGTTGGCAAACCGTAAGTGTGATGATACGAGCGTACTAAATGATCCGATGCTGCCTTCGAAGCCGAATACGGACTATTCGGTGCGTACGAAGTTACTTCAGAAAACGGCGCATCGTTCGGACCAAGTGAGCCATATACCTCATCAGTGGAAACATGCAAGAAACGAAAATTTTCTTTGTCTGCACCAATCAAATTCGACCAATAGCTACGTGCGGCCTCAAGTAAACTGAACGTGCCATTAATGTTCGTCCGCACAAATTCAGCAGGGCCGTGGATAGAGCGATCCACATGACTCTCCGCTGCAAAATGGACTATGGCAGATGGCTTGTGTGCCATCAACAAAGATAGCATCTGCTCAGTATCGCAAATGTCCGTGTACACAAAAATATGGCGATCGTCATTACGTAATGACATCAAATTATTCAAATTACCAGCGTATGTCAGCTTATCGACATTAATAGTTGGTTCGTCGCCATGAGCTAACCAGTCCAATACAAAATTGGAACCGATAAAACCAGCACCACCTGTTACTAAAATCATTCAATTACCCATGTGCAGTAAATACTAGGAAAGAATGCTGATCATCTCTGAAGTTGAGAAAACTATTTAATGACCTGCTTTAAATCAGGCTTCGCTGATTTTCCATCAGTGCTAGCCGCAGATAAATTAATAGAGATACTGGCCCTTCCTTTTTCTCGCCAAAGAAAATCTTCTATTCCACACTGCGGCGCATATTCACTAACAACCTGCAGCAACAAGGCGCGGACTTTTTCGTACTCAAATTGCTCGCATGCACTCTCCAGTGCCAGCAACAATTCTTGCAAATCCGCCCAAGGAATTTCTGCCTCCTGCGCGCGCATGATCAAAGGATGCTGAGTACCCTCGACATTCGAACCGATTAGCAATTCTTCGTACAGTTTTTCACCAGGACGCAACCCTACATGCTGAATCTCGATGGCATCGTTCGAGTCACTATCACCCTGAACTTCAAGCCCGCTTAAGTGAACCATGCGCGTTGCCAAATCCAATATCTTGACCGGCTCTCCCATGTCCAGCACGAAAACGTCCCCACCTTCGCCCATCGCACCTGCCTGCAACACCAGTTGCGCTGCTTCAGGAATGGTCATGAAGTAACGTGTAATTTCAGGATGCGTCAGGGTAATCGGCCCACCCGCCATGATCTGTTTGCGGAAGAGTGGTACCACTGAGCCAGAAGAACCAAGGACATTACCAAAGCGCACCATGCAAAACCGTGTTCCGTTTTGTTTGCGCGAGAATGCCTGCAGAATTAATTCTGCCAGTCGCTTGGTCGCGCCCATGACATTGGTTGGACGCACTGCCTTGTCGGTAGAAATTAATACAAAACAACTGACCTCTGCAGCGATTGCCGCTCGTGCCAAACACAAGGTTCCCAGCGCATTATTACGTATCCCCTGGATCGGATTGTGCTCAACCAAAGGGACGTGCTTGTAGGCAGCTGCATGATAGATAGTATCTACAGAAAAAGTCCGGAGAATGCGCTCACACTTTTCCGACTCTAGTACTGAGCCGAGAAAAGGTAATACATTCACGTCTGCGTCCTGTGTTTTTTTTATTTCCTGCAGCTCTTGCTCAATTGAATAAAGCGCAAATTCTGACATATCCAATAACAACAAGCGTTTCGGTGCCAAGCGAATAATCTGTCGGCACAACTCGGAACCGATTGATCCGCCCGCCCCCGTCACCATCACGGTTTTCCCTGTAATACAGCTTGAAATCAAACGTGAATCTGGCTCTACCGCATCTCGTCCAAGCAAATCTTCAATTTCAATATCGCGTATATCTTGAACGCGCAGCTCACCATTGACCAGACTCGCAATGGGAGGAGTTACCTTGATTTTGACCTTGAGAGGCTCCAGTTGCTCCAAAATCAGCTTCTGCTGCACCTTGCGCAAAGAAGGCATCGCCAGCAATACTTCCTTAATCTGTTTTTCCGCTACTAAACGCGGCAACTCACTGGAAGGCCACACCTTGACACCCGCGATGGTCGCGCCGTGTAACTCCTTCTTATCGTCGATTAAGGCAACAGGTAAATATTCATGTCCTGCACGCAATGCGCTGGCCAGTTGCATACCGGAATGTCCCGCACCATAAATAGCAACGCGTACGGCGCCACCACCTCTGTCATCGGCCCTAAGCAAATAACCACGCGCCAGGAAACGACTTGCCACCACATACAGGATAGCGCTGACCCAATAGATACCGAATACCCCGCGCGATAAGGGCACTGTATGGGAAAAGGTTGCGAGTGCAGCCATGCAGATAACCGATAAAGATACCCCCAATACGACGACATACACGATTTTCTGATCGATAAATCGGATCACTGCACGATACAAACCAAGCCGCAAGAATATAGGAATGGAAATAAGCGGCGCGGCTACAATCATCCAGAAATACATCTCGAACAATTGTGGAGTGCTGCTATCGTAACGCAACAGGACTGCCAGATAAAAAGTCAGCGGCAATAGGATCAGGTCAGCTGTGGCTGCTATCAGCTGCTTCTGAAACCGAGGTAATTCAAGAAATGATTTCATCTGAGTTCAGTGAGTAATACCGTCTTTTTTTAATACTTTTTGGAATGTTAGAACTAGAATTTTCATATCAAACCAAAATGACTGGCGCTTCAGATATTCAGCATCAAGCGCAACCTTTTCGGGTATAGGCAATTCATCACGACCATTAATCTGTGCCCAACCAGTCAATCCCGGCTTGATATTATCCACCCCATAACGAGTACGCAAAGCCACCAAATCATCTTGGTTAAACAAGGCCGGACGTGGCCCAACAAAACTCATATCCCCTTTGAGGATACTCCATAACTGCGGGAGCTCATCTAGGCTGGACTTGCGCAGGAATGATCCTATCGGCGTCAAGAACTGTTGAGGATTAGTCAACAAATGTGTCGCCACTGCCGGAGTGTCCACCTGCATGGTTCTGAACTTGGGCATCTTAAAGATTTTATTATGTACCCCAACCCTATCCGACCAATATACGGCAGGCCCTTTTGATGTCATTTTAACAAAAAAAGTAACCAGCATGATAGGTAATAGCAAGATGCAAGTTGCCAACAAGGCCAGCACCAAATCAAATATTCTTTTCATACTAATGGCTAGGAGTGCGCAAGATAGGCGGCAACGGTATTTTTGAGTGCCAGATCCATACTAAGGGGCGGATGCCATTGTAAGGTTGTTTTCGTATGTTTTATATCAACTTGTAATGAACCCAACAGACGATTCGCCACTTCGGACTTCCCCATTAGGGCAGCCATACCACCAAGCAATGCCGCCGATACCGGAAGAAGCATGCTTCTTTTCCGCATGGCCTGCGCCAGCATACGCAGCAACTCCGACACACTGACATCATGATCATCCGAAACCATGAAAGTCTGACCAGTTGCTGCCGGATGCCGGACACAAAGGATCAGCAAGTCATGCAAGTTGTCTACCGCAACCATGCTCCGGCGATTGTTGATAGCCCCCAATGGCAATGGCAATCCGATTTTGACCAGTTGCATCAAACGCTCGAAGTTCGCACGCACGCCAGGGCCGTAGACTAAAGGTGGACGTACGATTACCACTTCCAGGCCTGTAGCCTGAGCCAATTTCTTTAATGCGATTTCTGCTTCCCACTTCGACTGGCCATAGGGATCCATAGGCGCGGGCATATCAAAAGCGGTAAAAGGATGGTCTGTGGTTTGTTCGCCGTTTACCTTGACGCTGCTAACGAATACAAAGCGTTTGACACCCGCCGCAATCGCCTGCTGCGCCAGGCTCAGCGTTGCTTCAACATTCACTGCGCGAAATGACGTCAGCGGATCGCTTGAGGTGTCATTCATTACATGCACCCGCGCGGCTAAATGAATCACTGCGCCGCAGCCGTGCAACGCCATTCCCCAGTCGGTATCAGCATTCAAATCACCAATAGCGACTTCATCGTCACGACTTTTCTTCCGTACTGCCGGGACAAAAGGAATACCACGCGCACGCAATGCTGCACAAAGACTGCGACCGACAAAGCCATTGGCGCCTGTAACAAGGATTTGATTCATGGCTTTATCGCGCAAATGAAAAAGAGTGAGATGCAAGGCTGGCGCCCGGCGCAACTACTTGGACCAGACCACGCGATTGATGTAATCGATATAACTGGCAACGACTCTTAACACCTGTTTCGACACATAAGGATTTTCATAGTCGGCAACGGCCAAGACCGGCGCCGGATCGGAGGTATATTGCGAAGTCACGATATCGATCGCTTCCATTACCCGTTCCGCCTTCAAGCCAGACATGATCAGCGTTCCAACGTCCATCCCTTCCGGACGTTCATGGGCATTACGCAGTGTAATCGAGCACAAATTCAGCAAGGAAGTCTCTTCGGTAATTGTCCCGCTATCGGACAATACGCAAAAAGCCTCCATCTGCAATTTAATGTAATCAATAAAGCCAAACGGTTTGGAGAGAATGATCCTCTCATCCAGTGGCCCATGACCTAACGCTTCCAGACGCTTGAAGGTACGAGGATGGGTTGAAACCAATACCGGATAACCATAACGCTTCACCAAAGCATCGAGCGTTTCCAGCAAATCCCGCAAGGCTTCGGGGGAATCAACGTTCTCCTCGCGGTGCGCACTGACCAGGAAATATTTACGTTTCTCCAGCGACAGACGATCAACCACATCCGACCGGTCTATCTTGGGCCGGTAAAAGTCAAGCACCTCACGCATATGCGAGCCGGTCTTGATAATAGTTTCGGGCTTGATGCCCTCTGCCAATAAATAGCGTCGCGCGTGCTCGGTCAACACCATATTGATATCAGCCAGGTGATCCAGCACCTTACGATTCAACTCTTCCGGTACCCGCTGATCAAAGCAACGATTGCCGGCTTCCATATGGAAGACCGGTATCTTCCTGCGCTTGGCGGGGATAATAGCAAGGCAGGAGTTGGTATCGCCGTAAAGCAGCAAGGCATCAGGCTTTTCGATTTCAAAAACTTCATCCGCCTTCATGATTACTTGCGCAATTGTTTGCGCGGCGTTGGTGCCGGCGGCATCGAGAAAGTAATCTGGCTTGCGGATTTCCAGATCATCGAAAAAAACCTGGTTTAATTCATAATCGTAATTCTGCCCTGTGTGTACCAGAATATGTTGCGTATGCTTCTCCAGCTCCGCAATGACACGACTCATCTTGATCAATTCGGGACGCGTCCCGACGATCGTCATGACTTTACGCATTCAAGGCCTCACGCACTTCAATCAGATTCAATAAAAGTTTCTTGATCGCCTCGACATTCAAACGTTCAGTATTGTGCGAGGTGTAATCATCCAATTCTGAAATGTGAGATTCGCCTTCAACAAAATATTTGCTGTAATTTAAATCACGATTGTCAGCGGGAATACGGTAGTAACGCCCCATATCGTCTGCCTTCGCCATTTCTTCACGGGAAATCAGCGACTCATAAAGTTTTTCACCGTGACGGGTACCGATAACCTTGACTTCATTATCCAGCTTGAACAATTCTCTTAAGGCTTGAGCCAGATCAGCTACGGTAGAAGCCGGTGCTTTCTGTACGAATAAATCACCCTGCTCTGCATGCTCAAAAGCATGCAATACCAAATCAACCGAATCCTCCAAAGACATCAGGAATCGCGTCATATTCGGATCGGTTACCGTGATCGGCTGGCCGGATTTCAATTGATTAATAAAAAGCGGAATAACTGAGCCACGAGATGCCATCACATTGCCATAGCGTGTGGAACATACGACCGGGCCGCCTTCGGGGATAGTACGGGACTTCGCAATCACCAATTTCTCCGCCATGGCCTTGGAAATACCCATTGCATTAATTGGATAGACTGCTTTGTCGGTACTCAATACAACCACCCTCTTCACTTTGGAAGAGATAGCCGCATTCAAGACATTTTCTGTACCGAGCACATTGGTTCGTACTGCTTCCATTGGATAAAACTCACAGGATGGAACTTGCTTGAGAGCCGCCGCATGAAATACAAAGTCAACCCCCGTCATCGCCTGGGCCAGGCTATCGTAATCACGTACATCGCCGATATAAAACTTGACCTTGTCGTTTCCCAAGGCGATTCGCATATCTTCCTGTTTTTTTTCATCCCGACTAAAGATACGTATTTCCCTGACAGCCGTATCCAGAAATCGCTTGAGGACCGTATTACCGAACGAACCTGTACCGCCGGTAATCATCAACACTTTATTGTCAAACATGCAAATTCCTTATTTTTCTTCTGATATCTGCATCTGCAGATTGACGAAAACCTGCGCGCCCCTCTGACGCAGATTGCGTTCTAATAACAATCCAACTATTGGAAATCGCGTGTCTTGTTGCCACGCTTATCCAATAAATTCCGTTTTACCCAAAGCGCACTGTGCGGCTCATGTACGGCCGAATGCTCGAATGGGCGCCCGTCCTTTGTGTAGTAATACAGAATAATCGACTTTCTCGATGTGCCTTCTGGAAACTGCAAAGGATTAGGCAGACCATGGAAACTGAAATCATGGGTGTCAAAAATCACCAGACGATTAAAGATAGGATCAACCGTTTTCAGGCACTCTTCACCTTTATCATCGTAAATACCGAATTGACCGCCCCATTCCGGTTTGTAGTCAGGATTTAGATAGAGAATGGCATTGACCCGCCGATTCAATCCTGAAGCATCGTGGTAATTTCCATCCACATGCACATCCAGCAAACCACCAGGAACGGTTACGTTCAGACCGCCCCCACTGAAATACGGATCCGGCATCAGTTTTTGAATGCCAATACGCTCAGCCATCGCATTGAGAAAGAGCGACGAATTCAATAAACGAATGGTATCTACAATGCCGTCCGGCACATCAAATTCGGACGACCATTTGGTACGCATTTTTATTTCAATGTCGGCGTCGCTGGTCTTTTCCCATTGATCACTCTCAGGCACCGGAAAATTGGCATAACAAGCGTTTGCCATACGCTCGTCAAGAAAATTATCGATGACCAAATGCCTGAAAGGCTCATCGAAATATTCCACACCTGATCGCGCATTGATAATTTTCTCGACGCAAGAAAGCGCCATCTCTTTTAAATCCGCCTGGGAAAATCGCGCTTTCCCGATTTCGTCAATTTTCATCTTAAAGGACCATCTTGTTATTTAACTCAATACAATTGGGCTGCGCACTAACTATATTTATGCATGCTCTCGATTAAATCATGCCAGCCAGGCGCATGGTAACCAGTAGCCTGTGCGAAACGCTCAGCATTCAAAGAGCGATCTATCACCAGGGAATCATCAGGAATGATTTCAATGGATTTACCATAAACATCCGCCACCAATCGAAGTAATTCGTACTTGGATATAGGCTGTGCGGCCACATGGTAAAGCCCATGTAAATCAGGATTCGGGATAATAAATTTGCGAATAATTTCCGCCAGGACGACAGTAGGGAATCCAGAAAAAATAGCGCGCCTGAATCCCGAGCAACTTCCCTCTTGTGACAAAAACCACCCTATCAGTCCATTTGCACTTTGTAGTTCACGCCCAATAATTGAAGTCCGCAAGGTCAATGCCTGAGGATAGTCAACCTCACCAAGGAATTTGGATCTTCCATACAAATCCTTGGCGTCGGAAATGTCGGATTCCGAATAGTTACCCGCCTCCCCGGAAAAAACACAATCCGTACTCATATGTATCAGGCGTGCGCCGGATACTCCACATAATTTGGCAAGTCTGTGCGGTAATGCGGCATTGATTGAAATTGCATGTAAGCGATCTTCCTCACTCATGAATTTCTTGATCAAGCCAATACAATTAATCACAACATCGGGGCGAACCTGCAAGAAGGTCTGCAACAAGGAGTCATACTGTTCAACATCGACGCCTGGCAACAAATTACGAGCGATATCCTGATGAAAAAGCTTCTTTAAGCCTTCGGAACGAATCGTGCCGTAGACATCCCAATCACCTTCCTCACTCAATATCCGCATCATGGCATTGCCAAGCATGCCACTGGCTCCCAGAACCAATATTTTCATTCTTATTTCTCTTTGAGGTCACTCACGGACCGTAAATGTTCGATTAACTGCGTAATCAACATATCATGCTCAAAATGCTTCTTATAATATGCGCGTCCACGAGCCCCCATTGCCTCTCGCTCCTGCTTACTCATATGGTAAAACTGCAAAATCGTATTTGCCAATGCTTTGCCATCCTCGGCCGCAGCGGCCAGTCCAGCGCCCGCCTCCAGAACTATATTTGCCCCCTCGCCATTAAGAGAAGCAGCAATTGGCCTGCCGGCGGCCAAATAAGCCTGTATTTTATTCGGTATTGTTGCCTGGAATATCTCTTGATCCGTCAGAGTCACCAATAAAACTGATGCTTTTTGCATAAAGGCGGGCATGGTTTCAACCGGGAATCGACCAGGAAGATGCAGATTGCTCAATTCGCGATCCCGTTGCTCCTGCAGCATCCACTCGCGTCGACTACCATCCCCCATAACCACGAGCTGCACATCCGGATATGGCTTGAGCAAAACAGCTGCCTCAACGATAGTCTCAACCGCCTGCACAGTTCCAATATTCCCGGCAAACAGCACAGAAAAATCACTTCCCAGCCCTATTACCTCTGGCAAGTCTTGCCTTGTAGGATGTGCAAATGACGGATCGACCGAATTCGGATAATACACAACCGGCGTACCCGAAGCCAATGTTTGAACCAAGGGTACAAATGCCCTGGATTGTACCAACAAGAGGTCGGCACGACGATAAATGAAGCGCACCAGCGATTCAACCATTTTCAGGGCAGTTTTATTACGGACATGCCCAGTAGCAGAAAGGCTTGCCGGCCATAAATCCTGAACCCAGACAATCGCACCACAGCGCTTTAGCCAAGCCAGGAAAATCGCAGGAATCGCCTGCAAAATGGGCGAAGGCGCATAAACCAGAATGGCATCATAACGTCGTTTGCGTAGCATCAGAGCACCAAACAACAGTCCTGAAACGACAAAAGAAAGATAGTTGACGGCCAGTCGGCGCCCTCCTCCCACACCTCTGGCAGCAAGCGGCACGCGAAACAAAGAAACGCCATTCCAGATCTCGCGCATACATCCCCAGCCGCGATAACCTTCAAATTTTTGACCTGCAGGATAATTGGGCTTACCAGTCAACACATCCACTTCTACGCCCTTCTCAGCCAATGAGCGAGCGATATCGTTAATGCTAAAACTCTCTGGCCAAAAATACTGGCTGACGATAAGTACCTTCATTTTTTTACCGTCAATATGTTTTTATATAGTTTCAGATACTCTGCAACGATTGACCCCCATGTATAGCGCTGCATAACAAAATCACGGAAAAGAGGCCCAAGACGCTCCAGCATACCCGGCTCCGTAATCACGCTCTCCAGCCCGGCTGCGATGCCAGCTGCGTCGGCAGTAGTCTCAAGGTCAGAGCAAATCGACTTAATTTCTCCGAATCCGCATTGATCGGTTACCAAAACCGGCTTGCCACAAATTCCGGCCTCCAATGCCACAATCGACATCGCCTCCTGTCTTGAGGGGACAGCAAGCAGCGTCGCTGAGCGATAAGCGGCAACCTTGTCGGGTCCGCTCACAAAACCCAGGAAATGTACGCGATCGGCGATCCCATTCTGCCGCGCAAATTCAAGCAACCCATCCTGCATTCCCTCATCTGGCCCTGCAAACGCAAGATGGAAGTCATAAATTCTGTTTTTTATCAATAAAAAAGCCTGCAACAGCAAGTCAGGCCCTTTAATCAAGTTCAAACGCCCCATGAACAATATCAAAGGTCGATCGGGAAGGCCTTTCGCCTCACGAAATGCTGTCACATCTATATCTGGAAAATCCTCAACAGCGACACCATTTGGAATAACAGTAATGCTCGATGCAGGAATGCCATATTTTTCAAATTGGGCAAACTCAATTGGTGTCACAGCTATCCAAGCAGACGCATTCCTGATGATCACATTGCCAATCAAAAAATTGTATAAGCGCTTGAGAACTGCAGAGCGACCGAATATAGGCAATGCCCCAGCTGGACAAACCACATACGGTTTTCCCGCCCGACGGACTGCCACATATACCAATGCATTCAGCACTCCCCAATGCCCCATTAAGTGAATGATGTCCGCATCGTTCACTAATTTTCGAATTGTGTTCCAGTTTATTTTCGGGACATAAAATCGCCGCCATAACAATGGCATGGCCACGACCTCCGCTGGCTTAAGCGCCGCGACCCTAGCCTCTTTAAGTCCTATATCGATAGTCAGTACGGTACATTTTGTATTCGCCCTAGCCAAAAAACGGCTCATCTGAAATGTACGTTCTGCTGTCCCTCCCCCTGTTTTGGAGTCCAGCGATGAATTGACGTTAAGTACCCGCATCTAGCTCGTCCAAGTCAATGCGAGTCAGAGGGCAAGCGATAGCTTGCAGCATACTCAATCAAACCAGATTCAAATTCAATGGCTTTTTCATATCCGAGACGGGCGAGTTTTTGTGACACATAGTCACATTGCGGATTAGTATTATCCTTGCCCATAAGTGTCAGAACCCCACTCAAAATAAATAAGGGAAGCTGAAGGCGTGGGAAACGGTAATCGGGGATATTCAGTTCCCGCATTAAAATGCATTCAACGTCACGAAAATTATTCAATGCCGCATCCGCATCCGATACCATAAACACTTGGCCATCAAAGGTATCACTACTTTTCTGGAGAAAAACAATCGCGGCGACCACATTAGAAATGTGCACAAGATTCATCCTGCGCTTACCGAACAGGCAAGATTTAAGATAATTACGCACTCGTCTCCCGGCCAATAGGTCATTGGTCAATTTCTTTAAATTCTCGCCATTTTGCCCGAACACGGCGGTAGGACGTAGTATCACAGTTTGAAAATTACCCTGTGCTGCAGCAATAATCATCTGCTCAACTTTTAGTTTGGTGACCGCATAGTCAGTAATCGGGAAGCAAAGGTCCTCCTCAGAGACTGTGCTTTTAACCGCACGCCCACTCACCATTGCCGTGCTCAGATGAATCAGACGATTTACGTTTGCTGCTCTACATGCATTCGTCAAATTAAGGGTTGCGGCCAGGTTCTTGCTCTCCCCTGCCCCCCCCAAATATGCGAGATGAATAACGGTGCAACCAGGCTCAAAAAGTGTATTTAAAGAAGCAGGATCACAAAGATCCCCTTCTATCAATTCAACATCGTTGGAATAGTTTTTTTTAGCTTCATCTTCTTGAAAGGATCTCGTCAATATCTTGATCCGCACATTTGCAAAGCTCGTTAATTCAGCGACAAGATGACGACCTATATAACCCGATGCACCGACTACTACCACTGTATTCATTGGGCTACTGATCTGGATTCTGGGTTAAGCAAAGAAACAAGTTGTTTCCCATCGCAGGGAGTCTCGGTCAGTATTAGCAATACGGCTGCGAAAAATAAAAAACTGGATGATGAAAAATAACCCACTCCACGAAGAAAGAGATCAATGCCATACATTAAAAAACATGCAAAAAGAAATATTTTTTTAGGACTGTAATTCGCCGTCGTTTTCTTGCAAACAGCAAATAGTACTCTCGCGCATTTTATTGAATAGCCAATATAGAGCGAGATCAATGCGATACCCACCACACCAAATTCCCCAATCAATTTGGGCGCAACTGCCCCCCCATCAAGCAAATTTAAATCCGCGCCGTTTAATTTTTTTATTGCTTCCATTAGCTCCCCACGCTCACCGATGATTCCAAACTGCTGAAAACCGACGCCCAGCCCATTGGTGTTCAATAAGTTCAGATACGCACGTTCCCAGCCAGATAAAAAAACCATTGCCGATCGATTCTGACTATCTGGGGACAGTATTAAACGATCGACATAATAATAATGATCAATCGGAGCAATCATCAATGCAAGAAGTCCGACAGGAATAAGGTAAAGCCATTGTTTAAATGAACTCACAAAGGCAGCAACGATGGAAACACCAGCCACAAGTACCAAATTTTCTAAAGAAAAAGCTATAGCGTAGCCCAATGCAATAAGAATGATTTTGTATGTCGCATTTGCTGTAACTACCAAATACAAGAAAAATGGCAAAAAACTCAATGCGAAATGTGATGGTTCCGAGAAAAAGAAAACCGGTTTAATCGCCTTTGGGGAAAAAGGTGAGAAACCTGACAATGCAAATAAACTTGCTATGACGAGTGAATAAAACACAAACTTCACGGCAAAATCGAAATGCGAATCAAGCACACGGAAGCTTAACTTCACAAAAGCCCAAACGCCCAAGCAAAAAACAAAAGAAAAGAGTAATGATTTCAGCAAACGTGCACTATTCAAATCGCTCCGAATACTGAGACTCACAACGCTATGAACAAAAAGGGTAATCGCTAAAATCCCGACAAAATAAATAAGGGATCGCGTAATTAAAACCGGTTGAAACTCATGGCCTCTTGCTCTAATGGTGTAAAAAATGTACCCCAATATGTATAGGCAAGCTAGTAAAAATACCCCACTCGACATAGATGAGGCAGTCCCAATCATATATCCAAGTGGAGGTAAAACCACTGTCATTAACAACGCAACGGCATAACATATAGGATAAAAAGAGAGCTTCATTAATTACAACATTCGCAGTTCGTTCCAACCCTTCTATAAAGGTCAGCAGTGTCTAATTTCGTAATTGGCTACGCAACTTCCATTTGAAAATTGCGTAATATTTTTCAAGTTGGCACATAAAAATGCTGCGCTGACCTGTAGTTTTTTTTGCCCTAGTGGTTTCATTAAAAACCTGAATATTTGCGTCGCTTACTCCACCGACCTGCATATCAACGGTAACAAAATCCAAAAAATGTGCATTCAACGTTGAGCCTGCTCGAAGCAAAAATTCATAATCTCCGCTAATCCTGTAGGAATCATCGAACAGGCCATATTCTTCAAATAAAGTCCATCGATGCAAAGACCCCACGTGCGCTACATTCATGTACTTACGGAAAACTGCCCATCTCCAAGGTGCACCAACTACACGCAACTTGGTCGTATGATTTACTAAATTTACTCTCGAAGAAACATATTCGAGTTTAACATCTGAGCAATTACTTATAAAAGATGCATAAGCTTCTATCGCACCATCAGTATATGCATCATCGGCACCTAGAAATGCAATCCAATCCCCACTCGCAAGCCGAACCCCTTTATTCCATGCATCATAAATACCAGTATCAGATTCACTAACCCAATAATCTATTGCGTATTGATATTTTTTAATGATATCAATGCTGTTATCTGTTGAACCACCATCAATGACGATGAATTCGATATTGGAATAGGATTGGTTTATGACGCTTAATATAGCCTTTTCAAGTGTTTTTTCAGCATTAAATACAACCGTTATAACAGTGATTAATGGCAGATGCACCTCTGCTTTTTCTAAAAATACAGATTGTCCAGCAAGGTCTGCTTTCTTAAAATAACCTTTAGTGCGATTACCTCCCTCAACTCTGCGCGAGTTAGTCGAAGGTAAAAACAATAACGGTTCGAACTTATTACTAGGAAGTTTACGTAGACCTGGAGCTTTACGCGTGACGCAACGAGTAGTGCTATAGCTCGGGCTTAGACAAATTACATCAGTCATTCGCAATTTTCATTATTATGTTGACAACATTGCATTGTAATCTAAGAGCTACCAAGAAGTCCCGCACAGGTATGCGAGAACTTTATTGCAAATTACATATTGAAATGCATTTCAATATTGCTTGAAACTCACACCTTAACTCTAGGAACTAGCTCGCCCCAATGTACACTTTTCGGCTTAACGACATCAATACTTATGTCATCATTATCAATGTGACATCTGCAAACTTATTTGCAAAAGACATTGAAAGTTATAAGCGAGCTTCAGTTTTCCATGCAACGCTGTCTTTTTTCAAATTGCATCAATCTTAAAAGTAGCCCATCTTCAGCGACCCTACGTTGCGCATTAATTTCTTGCAACCTTATGCTCCCTTTTTGAATCATTGCATTACAAAATAGCGTATCGGAGCACTCATTCATTGCAGACGCTAAATCATGCGCGTCATCTGGATTCACTAATCGCGCGGCATTTCCAGCTTGGGCACCAAACGGCAATGAGTAAATTAAAGGCTTACCAAACATCCAAGCTTCCAATGGCGGTAAATTTGTTGGACCAAAGTATGTAGGCATTATTACTGCTTTGCAACTTTCATACAATCCACGCATATCCTCTGCTGCCACAAAACCTAAAAAATGAACTTGGTCTTTAAGCTTATTTTGGTTTACAAAGCGTTCAATATGTACACGATTACCAAAATCCCCCCCCGCAAAAACAACATTGAACTGTATCCCACGCTCTTTCAATAGAATTAATGCTTCAAGAATACGTATGTGGTTCTTATGTGCCCAGAACTGAGCTGGATAAAAGAAATACCCTCTTTCTAAACCGTATTTCTTTAACACATCGCCATCATTTTGAAGCTCACTACGCTCTAGAAATGGTGCTGGCGCAAATGGCATTGGCAACAATCGCTCTCGATCAACGCCATATCTATGCGAAATATTATCCGCCAACTGCTCTGAGTCCGTCAGAACCACAACTGCTGGCGATAAGTGATTTTGATAATAATGATCTCGAGCATAGAATTGGTTGAAATTTCGAACTTCTGGAAACTCAGGTCTATCACGGTGACAAAGATCCCACACCGTCACAATGTAATTAAGTTTCTGTAAAGCTGGGGATATAACGGAAGGTGTCACGAAGTAAACCAAGTTACAACCACGTGCCATTAACTTTTTTTCAAATGGCCCCAAGTATTTAATTCGACTTTGTATAGATTGCCACCACACATTAAGACTCAGCTTGGCAAGCAGCTTATCAACAAATGAAAGTGAAAACACAACCGCATTTACCCCTAACTTTTCTAGCGAGATAATATTTTCTGACCTGCTTGTGAAAACCTCAAACTCGAATTGACCTTTACAAATCTTTTGCATTTGCAGAATTGCATTTAAGGCTTGATTAAATCCACCACCGGCAGTAATGGAGTTTTCAAGAATCGCAACAACTTTCATATCAAGCACGCACCAATAAATGGAATCCACCCCAAGTATTCGCATTAAGAGGCGTATCTGTCATCCACGCGTGGCTACTTGATTCTTTAAACTTCTCAACACCATAACATTGCAATTCTGGTAAAAACAAATATCGCATGCGATGTCTTTCCGTAATCTGCTCTACCTGACCAGTGACCTTCACCTCAACAAATACGGTGTAATTCACATCCACAACATTATCGTTTACGTACATGACAGGCTCCGCGATACGAACTACTTTTATCTCATCATCCTCCAGTCGCCTGACTCGCACATCAGGTTTTTGCATGAGGACTGCTGGGCCATACCAATAATCAAACAGGAAGAGTCCTCCTGCAGACAAATGAGTTGCTGCAGTTTCAAATGCGTCATTCAAATCGACGTTTGTCGCCTGATAACTCATTACATGAAAGAGTGAAATCACTACATCATAAGTCCCCCCCGTACGAACAGTACGGGCATCACCGAGAGTAAACGACATTCTGGCAGCGACATCAGGTGGTAAAGTAGCTTTCCGTGCCTCGGCACGCATAAGCATAGACTCACTCAGATCGACACCATGTACGGTGTAGCCCATGCGAGCAAGATGTTCTGCATGTGCCCCTGTGCCACATCCTAACTCCAAAATACGCAATGCATGCGGTGCCTTCGCACGAATATGTGAAGCCACATACTCGGCCTCGGCAGCGTAATCTTTATCCCGATACAACAGATCATAGTAACGTGCATAGGTATCGAACACGGAGCTCATCCCAACACCTCCCACACTGCTTGTGCAGCCGACTCCATTTGTGCCTCAGTTACTGCCAAGCCACTAGGAATATAGAAACCCTGACGATATAACCGTTCAGCAACCGGATAACTCTCCCCTTCAAACAACCCCATGCGTCGAAGTACCGGCTGCATGTGCATAGGGCAAAAAAATGGACGCGTGCCAACTCCTTTTCCAGCTAACCGCCGCATGGCCTCCTCTGCATTGATACCCAACTCATCGTTCAGTAACAAACCAAATACCCAATAAATATTCTCAGCATAGTCAGTCTTTACTAGTGGCAACTGTGCCCCTGGCAAATCCGCAAGAAGTTGACTATAACGTTTACCCATGTGGCGCTTGCGCTGCACAAACTCACTCAACCGCTCTATTTGCGCCAATCCCAACGCAGCCTGCAAATTAGTCATACGCAAGTTCCAGCCCAGTCGCTCATGCACAAAGCGCTTCTTGGGCTGAAAACAGAGATTGCGCAAGCTACGGCAATCTTCAATCAATTGATCATCGTTGGCTACGATCATGCCGCCTTCCCCAGTCGTGATATGTTTGTTGGGATAAAAACTGAATGTACTGATATCCCCAAAACTCCCACAAGGTTTGCCTTTGTAAGTCTGCCCATGCATCTCTGCAGCATCTTCAATAATTTTCAAACCATGGCGTGCAGCAATATCCAGTACAGGATCCATATCCACAGGTAAGCCATAGATATGCACCACCATTATGGCTTTGGTACGCGGGGTAATTTTTGCCTCGATCTGGGTTACATCCATGTTCCAAGTAACAGGGTCACTATCCACCAATACCGGCTTTGCCCCAGCACGAACGATTTGACCGATACAAGAAATGATGGTGAAGGTCGGCATGATAACTTCATCGCCAGCACCGATGCCCAGCGCCTCCACTGCAGCATCGAGCGCGGCAGTGCCATTAGTTACAGCAACGCCCTGCTTACGTCCAACCGATGCAGAAAACAACTCTTCAAATTGCTTTATGAATGGACCTTCAGATGAAATCCATCCAGTTTCTATACATTCCAACAAGTACTTTTTTTCATTGCCATCCAACAATGGCTCATTAACGGGAATCATTCAGTTCTTTCCTCGCATTTTTAAATCACTAGCCTTAATAGGATCAAACCGAGTCTTATCATGATCTCCCGCATACGGTCCCTGCTTGACTTCGATGATCTCTGTTGGCTCCAACATCTCAAAGCCATGGCCACCATAAGCAAGCATAATGACATCTCCAGTTTCCAAAATAGTGCTCTCTAAATAATCCTGATCATCAGAGTAAAAATCGACCCTTAGTTGACCACTCTTAATGAATAACACTTCCTTGGTGTACTGGACTTCACGCACTACTGGATTATGTACGTGAGGTGGAATGATGTATCCAGCAGGACGGTTCATATATCCAATTTGCTGAGAATAGGTACCCGGGGTAAAAAACTCGATACCATCCTTTTTAAAAGAATGACGGATGATAAGCGCGAGTTCAATGTCTTTATATACGATGCGTTCAATCACGATTGAGATATTCCAGAATTTGTTTTGCTTCGACAGCCAGCGATTCAACGCTAAAATTTTTATTAACCAGATCGTGACAATTTACTGCAAGATTAGCAGCGAGCTCTTTATCATCAAGTAACTTTACTATCGCCATAGCAAAATTTTCAGGTTCATCAGCGATCAAGATGTGCTCACCATCCACGACAGGAATGCCTTCAGCCCCTAGAGTTGTCGAAACAAGCGGCACTTTACATGCCCCAGCCTCAAGAATCTTGAATCTAGTGCCAGACTCAAATTTCAAAGGGACCAACGCAACATCCGTGTTGCACAAATAAGGTAAAACGGTTTCCAAACGCCCTGTAACCGTAACATTGGGACCAGTCAAGTGACCAAAACCTAACTCAGAATTTCGCCCGACAATATAAAAATGCACATTCGGATGAGTCTTAAGCACATGCGGAAAAACCTCTTCCAGCATCCAGCGTGCAGCTGTATCCATAGGACTATGGTAATGCCCAAAACTCCCTGCCAAATAAATTGACGGCCGCTGAAATCCTGCTGGTGGTAGAGGTGGCCGTCTATAACTATCAATATCAATTACATTGGAAAATACTTGAACCCGGCTCGGGTCCTTAGCAATATTTCTGTAATACTCAGCATCGACTTCTGATACAGCGGTTGTAACATCACACAGCTCAACCCAAGCACGTTCTTCCAACTCTTTTTTTCTGCCAGCACGCCATACTGCCAATTTCCTTGTCCCTTTTACATATGGCAATTCGCGAAGTACGAAACGGGACCACACACTATCGGTATCACATACAACTTTCAGGTTAGGTCGTTGGGCTTTGATGTATTTAATCAATGGATATGAAATATTCCCATATCCAAACCATAAAACATCAATCTCCCGACGATCAACATGATCTAGAATATATTTGGCATGCTTCACGATCCGTGTATTAAAAAGCCGATTCGAAATTTTCTCGATTAATGAGATGCAACGAGAGAGGAAGTCTTCTGGCGCTGCATTAAATAATGTATGGTATTCAGATGCATATTGGCGAAAAAAATTACCCGTTGCCTCAACAGTTTCAGCAGGTTCGCTAGTTCTATATATGATGTCGAGCTCACTAGCTCTTGACAATGCCTTTATAGAATTTTCAATTCTTAATTGAGGCCCACCTGCGGCAGGGTGCTCAAGAATCGGCGTAGTAAATAATACTTTCATTGATTTCTTTCGAGATGCTCAATATCTGTAAGCACCATTTCTTTTACCATCTGCTTGAATGACTTTGTCGGCTGCCAACCCAATGTATGTCGAGCTTTGCTTGAGTCACCGCATAAAGAAACAACCTCACCAGGTCGAAAATGGTCAAGGTTTGTATGGATATAGGCTTCATAGTCCAAGCCAACCACAGAAAATGCCTCACTTAAAAAATCCCTAACTGAATGCAACACTCCAGTAGCAATTACATAATCTTCAGGTTTTTCCTGCTGAAGCATAGCGTGCATAGCTACCACGTAGTCAGGTGCATATCCCCAATCCCTAAGCGCATCGATATTCCCAAGCTCCAAACGATCCGCCAACCCTAAATGTATCTTCGCTACAGTGGTACTGATTTTTCTAGTAACGAACTGATAGCCTCGACGCGGAGATTCGTGATTATAAAGAATGCCTGCTGCGACAAATAATTTATGGTGCTCGCGGTAGTTACGCGCCAAGTGAAAAGCCGCTAATTTGGAAATACCATAAACGGATCTAGGATTAAAAGGTGTTGATTCATTTTGCGGTGAAAATCTGGCGTTCCCAAACATTTCACTCGATCCAGCAAAATAAACACGACAATGAGGACTTAACTCTTTCACACTAGCCAACAGCGCGTGCGTAGCTGTAAAGTTGTTAGACAAAACTGAAGCTTCATCGTCAAATGTATAACTTACAAAGCTGGATGCCGCTAAGTGGTAGCACTCATCTGGACGAACATTTGCAACAATCTTATATATTGAAAGATGATTATCAACGGCTCCGACATGAAGTTTAAGTTTATCAATTAAATGAAGAATATTGACCAGCCGGTGCGAAGCGTCCTCAATAGCTTCGCGCCGCACAATTCCATGAACTTCATAGCCAAGGGTCAACAACAATTCTGCCAAATAGGAGCCATCTTGGCCGTTAATTCCTGTAATTAATGCTCTTTTCATCGCCTTCACGAGCCTATAAGTAGGCAATCTACCGTTTGGTATAAATATTTAATTGGTTTATTTAGGCGCTCATTGAAACTAACAACGTTTACATTGATTTAAAAATTTTATTCATTGCAATCAGCGTATGTGATGTTCCTTCGCCCGGATTGTATAGCAGATCAACCGCAATTTTTTTACGTGCTGATGACAACTCATCTTGGAATTCAATCGAATGCTTAATAACACTCTCCAGAGATTCTAAATTTTCCACTATATAACTTGCATTTCTTCCATTATTAAATAAGTCGTTTGATTTAGACATTTCCCCATCCTGCCCCCAGCTCGGCAATACTTCCTCGAAATATTCAGGGCAATCTATACAAACTACGGGTTTGTCCTCAATAAAAAACCCCATTGCAACGCCACTAAAATCAGTTACCAGCACATCGGCTAATTTAAACAGAGGATTTATTTGTTGCGGTTTATATAAGTAAATATTGTCATATTTTTCGCAAATATCTTTTAATATCAGCGCCCAATTTTTTTTCCCTGTATAAAATTCGTAGTCCTTTGATAATTCGCTAACTAAGGATGCTGGATGTAATTTGATGATCACATTAAAATTTTGCATGCCACCGAATTTATCAAGTAATTCGACACCATATTTGCGTAGCGCCCCACCAGGATCCCATGCCGGAGCAAAAAGTAATGTATTGCGATTTGGATCTAAGCCCAATTCATTTTTCAAGGCATCTTCTTGATATAGACTATTTAATTGTGCGTCATATTTTGGATAGCCGACTTCCCAAAATTTCATATGACTTATGCAGCTAGGATTATCCTTAACAACAAAATTTAAGATATGTCGATCACGGGGTCCATAGAGAAAATAATGATTAAAAGAATTTAAGTTCTCAACAGACCATTTCGTGTGCTTTCCTGGAAATCCATGTCCGACATAGCAAACGTCTTTAACATTCCGAGACCTGCAAGATATTTCCGCATGCAAAGCAAGATCAATGCCCTTAATGTGGCGATATATACCCGGAGTGATAAATTTTATTGACTGGAATATATCAATTTTTTCCTCATTTTTGACATAGCAGTCATTCACTATGAAATAGTGATAGCTATTATTATTTTTTACCGATAAACGATATATATCTTCAAAAAATTGTTGTTGGCCAACATTACTCATAACCAAAGCAATAATTTTATGAGACTTTTTTTTAGCGTTTATTTCTTTCTGAAATGAGCTAATTTTATTGATAAGTAATAAGTACTCTGTTTTTTTGATTTGATGCAAAACAGCATGCTTAAATTTTCTCAAAATTGATTTAATCATTTTCTATACATTCAAGCCGCTGTCTTGTAATTTCACTTTCTAAATCCCCCACCGTATCTACTTCTACCCATCCGCCATTCACCGTTACTGCATCCACTCGGATGTTTAAATCTATCATTGCTTGTAACAAGTCCGTCATATACGCCTTCTCTAGTGATTTACCGCGTAATTGCCCTAAGAGTTTCGCGCCATGAAACGTTTTTTTTAATAGATCCATACCTTTTGCTGAAAACTTCATCAAACCCATATATTGCCCATCAATATCAGCAAGTGATTCTGGTTTTTGACCGATCTCAAGAATACGCCCATCGGTTCCGAGTTTCAGTGTTTCAGCATCATCCAAAGGATTTTCATTTCGCATGCGCCAGTACGCCTCCCAATCAAGATCAATAGCAACGGCAATGTCGGCGTCTGATGCAAGCACTGCTTTCAGAATCGCTCTAGAATAGACAATATCACCGTAACAAATGAGAACATCTCCTTGCAAATCATCCTCTGCTGAAAATAAGGTCCACACCATGTTAGTTTCCGCATAGCGGGGATTGACCCGAAGTTCAAGCTCCGGACGTTGTAACATTGGGAATAAATATCCGCCGATAATAATGATCGGGGCAATAGGCTCTGTTGTAAGTATCGATAATTGGCGATCAAGTAGGCTCACTCCATCCACCTCAACCAGACACTTCGGCCGATCAAGTGTATAAGGGCGTAGACGAGTGCCTTCACCTGCTGCCAAAATAATTGCCTTGTATGTTTTTTTAATGTTCACGGAATAACCTAATTAGTCTTTGCGTATCTTCAATTGCAAATTGATTTTCACGTTCCGGATGCCACATCCAGCCTTCCCAAGGCAATTCAGTATGGCGAATTGCCTCTATTTCTCCATCTTCAGATGTAGCAATTACTTCAAAATTATTCGGGCAAAATGAAAGCGACCAATTATGAAAACTATTGACAGTTTTCGGCCAAATATTCATTGCGGTACACGGACTCAATATGTGACGAACACCGACGTGCGATGCCACCTTGATCAAACTCCCCCCGGCCCATACCCCCATCATTTGCATTCCTCTACAAATACCGAGGACGGGAAGTCGATGCAATGCAGCCCACGACAATAAGCAACGCTCCGTAACATCTCGTTCTGGAAACTCACCGATATCATTCCCTCCAGAAAGAATAACGGCATCAGGCTTTACGGCTGCAAGCCATTTTTGGAGTGACACGTCATGAATCCCACCCAAATGATCCTTAGTAGTCAATGAATTTGGTACCGGAAGCGGGCAAAATTTGGCGTCAACCAACCATTTGATAAACCGCTGGTCCAACGCATCTCGCGATTCATTTCTGTCTTTTATTTGATCGATACGTTGTGAAACAGCGATCAAAATTCTCGCAGAATTTCCCATTAAAACTTGCGCGCAATGATAACGTAAATGTTGCAAAACTGATGCGCAAAAAATCGCATAAGAAATTTTTGCAAACGTTGGCCTAACCACGATAAACGATACCCGTCTACACGAGCTCGCTCCTCATTAAAAACCTTTTGCGATGAAGCTCGAAAAACACGGAATTTGTATAGGATCGGCATGTTCTCGACAGGGAATACAGCCTCGACGAAAAAACCAGCACGCTCAAACAAATGCCTATATTCCTTTTTTGTTAAATTCATTTTATGAAAAGAACGCCCGACTTTACCGTCATTTTTTGTTTTTGAACGTCTATCAGATAGCCAATCCGTAAGTCTAGTTTGAATATTATCAGCTCGAAACGAAGCGCAGACTGCACCGCCATGTTTAATCACGCGATATGTTTCTGAAATCGCTGCATCTAGACCATTTTCGATATTGTGATAAAGCCCAAACGCCAGTGCACAATCAAAAGATTGATCTGAAAATTGCAAGTTAGCAATATCTCCGACGCTCACCTTCAGAGAATTATCAATTTCCTCAAGTTTTTTAATGGCGACGTCAATATAATCAATCCCAATAATATTGTATCCCTTGTTATGATAGTAACGAAGGATGCGCCCAGCACCACAACCGGCCTCGAGAATTTTCGCTTCCGGATTTTTGACAATCATTTCGGCATACTTAAGCGGATAAGCATTCAAATTCTTCATAGGCATATCCGCAGGAATATCCTCCCAGCGAGCAGTCCAATACTCCTTAGCACCTCGCGTGCGATAGGTTACTCGCATAAACTTCGTCCACCTTTATCGAGAATTGCAATATGTTTTAAAACCGGGTGAATTATGTAGTAAGTTTCCCCGCCCGAGTTCTCCTCAAGCTCACACGTCCAAAAACCCGATCGCACATAGTTCTGTAAAGTCTCAACTAATATTTTGGCGCGAGCAGCAGAATCGTAAATATGATCAATGGCGAGACGATTATTCGGCGCAGGAAATTTTCGTCTTAAAATTACAGGTCCACTATCAATTTCCTCAACTAAGAAAAGAGAAGAAGCTCCAACAGTTTCATCGACTAGCAAACTATAAAAATTGGTTGTACTTCCCTTATAGTCTGGGAGATAACCACCATGCACGTGAAGAAAATTCTTCCCACTTGCGAGAACATCTCTTCGCAAAAGAACTCCACCAACCCCAGAATATATGAACGTGGACTCAGAACTTTCCGAGAGAAGCTTACTTACTAATGGATGATTGATGTCATTCGTTTCCAATACTTCATATGGAATGTTTGACGCATTTAAATCCAAGAGAATTGATCGAGTTGGGTCAAAATGAGCTTCACTCCAGCACTCCTCCTCCTCTGGAGCATAATAGACTTTTTCTTTAGCATTAGCTTCGGGATTAATTTGTCCGGGTAATGTACCTGATGCATCTTGCCTCAACAGGATTACAAAATTCGGCAATAGATTATTCCTTATCAGCGCTTGCAAATAAGCACGCGATCGAGAAGTATCAGACGCAATCATTCCGATTTCAATCAGAATCAAGGGCTACTCCCTTCCTAGCCAATAAGCTTTGAATACTCACAATTTCTGCAGCCAAAACCAATCGCAGACCTCTCTGCGGCAACTCCAATACACCTCTTTGGAGAAGCAACGAACAAAGTAAATCGCATATTTTCAAAAGCGTATTCAAATATTTAATTTCATGCGATTTTGAATAAAATAATGACAAAGAAAGTGCCAATAGCCAGTAAAGACGAATGTCATCATTAGCCCCATCTCCCTTTCTAAAGCCGGGGAGGTAATACATAAATAATTTCTTAGTTACTTCAAAACGCTGAATTAAACGGTCGAGCCAAATTTTAATAGTTGCAGATGATGGATCCTGCAATTGCAAGGAAATCATTGATTCCAATAATTCGAGCGTAACAACACGGCACTCTAGAGAAAACTCATCATATTGCTGCACCATTGAATTTATGGTATTTCTAAAGTTACCCGCAGAGAGTTCAGAAAAATCAGGCCCTACCAATAAACAGAATTCCTTCTGTTTATTAAAAAAAGGGGCCAAGAAATTCTCGTTCATTTGAACAAAAGCTGCATTCAGAAATGCATCATCGATATTTGTCTCGTTGTCTTTTTTGTCTAAAGAATTGATCGCTTGCAATCTACTTTCAATATACGATCGTAGAAAAGGAGTGCCTTCAAAAGTGGTATACATATATGTATGAGGATAGTCTAGGCGGTTAATCGCGCTATATTGATACATCATGCAAGACCATTCTGAATTTTTTCAGCAATCTCTCCGGCATAACTCAGCAAATTTTCCTTGGCATTGTCATTGCTGATAATCATGTGCGCCTCTTGAGGTCGCAAAAATGGAATGTCCAACCCTGCTACGTCGCGAATTTCTCCTGCACGAAACTTTCGATATATTCCTTTTGAGTCTCTAGTCTCTAGTTCTTGCAAGGGCACATCTATAAAAACTTCAAAATAACTTTTCAGATGCATCCGATTCCAAGCTCTGGATTCCGGGAATAAGGATAAAATGGCACAAACCACATTAATATTTTGGGACTCGAGAAACTTGCAGAGCTGGCAAATTCTTTCAGCATTTCTTAAACGATCATCAATCGTATATCCCAAATCATTGCCAAACATTTCTCGAACGGCATCGCCGTCGATCAACACTACATTATCCTGTCGTGCACGTACTTTTTCAACGACAGCGTTAGCCAGCGTCGTTTTACCTGCTCCGGACAATCCGATGATCCAAACAACCATAAATATCTACCCATTAATGCAAAGGATTAATCAATCCAGCTGAGCAATCCAGAAGAATTTGATTCGCTCGCACAAAAACATCAAATCGTTGCTCACCACAGCCTATGGCAGCAGGAATACCAAATTCTGCACAGCGAATTGCCATATGCGAATTTGCACCACCATATTTTGTAATCAAGCCCTTTATTTGCTGTGAGAATATCCAATCAAACCCCGGATCAGCATTTTCAATTAATACAATTTTACCTGTCAAGGATGGCGCTACTTCCCCCGCAAGGAGGCAAACACAAGCTGCCGTGATTTTTTTATGTGTAATGAAATTTGGATGACTCACCTGAAATGGGACGACATGCACACCGGCCTCATCGAACAAAACCTGAGGCAGGCGAATTGCGGCACTAATAGCGTGCCGCTCAGCCTCATCTTCCGCAATCTGGCGCAATCTCTCTTCAATGCTACCTTCACTGCTTTTTGTGACGATATCGAATAAATTATCGATTGATACATGAGACATTTCATCGCGGCTAAGGCCATTCTCTTCACCAAAAGCTGCTATCAACTCAAGAATATCGCTAACTGATCGAGTGAATACGAATTTCCCATACTCGCGAGCTGCTGTTGCGGCATGAATATATTCAAACAACTTGTCCGCATCCAACTCTGGAAAATCTTCATCTATAAGAAGTTGATTGATTTTTTGCTGTTGATCCGCACTCAAACTAAACGTGGAGTGATCATGTTCCGGTTGCATTTGAGAGTCGTTAACACCAAAATCGACCATCTGATCGTACCGATGCGACAAAATATCATAAGTCCCAGGACGCAAATGGCCGTACCGCTGCATGAAATGAGTACGTGAAAGCACTCCCAGTTGTAATTCCCGCATGTCGTTCACCAACGTGCTTGCAACGGTTTTTACTGATGACTGAATTGCCCCAACGTCTTCCTCCGTAAGGAGGCCACGGCTATGTAATGAAAGTAAGATAGTGCGAGCAATAAATCCATGCCTCGCCAAAATCGCAAACGAAACAGTTCCTAAGCGAATACAATCGTCGACCATTTTAAAAATGGCACTAATATTTGCCGCAGATAATGAATGTTGTGCTTCATCCTGTTTTTTCGCCAGCGCCTCTACATTGGCGAGTGCTTCAGTAATACCACCCTCTGAATCTGGCTGCAAAAGAACACGTGTCTGTTTGTGCAACAATGTTTTGAAATCACGCAACTCCGAATCGGCAATGCCTGCTGCCGATAGATTTAGTAATTTCTCATCAAGATCGAAGCTGTATGTCGTAATTGCAACACTAAATTCAACTTTATCGTGAAGCTCCGGATGCTCACGAAGGCGATCAACCCAAACATCGACTAATTTCCGCCCGACATCAGCGGAAATGGATGCAGGCAAATATGAATGAAAACTCAAACGCGTGTCGATAAAAGGCTGACCAGCTAAAGAAACCATCAATGGCTGGCCTAAGGGTACTGCATAGCCCATCTTCTCTCTAGCAATACGCCAAGCACAATCTGTTATTAGAACTTTATAAAGCGAAAAAGCCAGCGCTCTAGGCGCTCGACCAATCATCTCCGCTGGATTCCAATCAGGCATTTGTCCCAACACCGTCGTCTTACCGTAAACACCAGCTATAGGCTGTAGCCGTCCCCTGACAAAAGACTGAATACCTTGCAACGCTGCATCAATACGTTTTGTAACAGCTCTGTTCCAGTTTGGTTGCGTAGTAATCGCACGCACCTGCAATAGATAAGGGGTGAAGTCATTTCCGAGTGCGAATTCAATATCCAGAAACTGACTACCCATGACTTTCTCAAGTTCTTGTATCGCTTGCATCAGACGCTGAAAACGCTCCGATCGAAGAACTTGTGAAGCTCCGCGATGAATATACAATGTGCGATTTGCATATTCGCCGCCGCCGGATGTAACCGTATTAGTTAGCCCAGAAACATCATCGTAATTAATTACATAATAAGGCGCCCCAGAATTCAGGTCATGCGTAAAAACTACACCACTTAAACTGGTGTTCAGCACCATCTCTTGAACAATGACTTCATCATCACCAGTACGAGGCCCATTACGCTCGTAGCTGGCAATCACTTTAGCAATGGCTGCGCGAATAGCTACCAGATTATTGGATGGCACATTTAGAACCGAATCATATTCCCCTGCCCTAGCAGAACTAGAGCCATCCTCATCACTGGCCGACGAGCGAACAACAACCGTACTCCCGGCAAAAAAATTAGTTACCTCCTTAACTATTGTGTCTTCAGTGTCTCTCCATGTCGAGACACTGAAGACAATGGCTTTAGGAATTTTGAAGACACTTAAATTCCCTCTAAGCTTCTCAATAGTTTGAGCTTTAGATAAAAACATAATTGTTGCCACTTCTACTACTTCCATAGGCTGCAAGTTCTAACTAAAATTAGACAACGGTTGGTAGGTGCTCAATCCAAAATATTGAATATTAAGCAGTAAGAGGGGGCCACCTATTCTCCCCAAAAATAGGCTTGCCATGCAAAATTGAATCACAAACATAGTCAAGCGCAGCATTCCCCCCCGGAAGTAAGGAATCAATGCTGTCGTAAAGCAATTTTGCAGGAATAGTTTCAATATCATTACCTTCTACAAGCTTGCAATCGATCTGGCAGACATAATAATAAAGAAGGTAGTAAATACGCCCCAACCTTTGAATCTCCGGATCAGGTAAAGCGCCTTGCCCAGAACGAAGAATTTTTTCAAGTTTTTGGAAAAAATCTTCCTGAGATTCTGGAACACAAGTGAAACCAGCACAGGAATAATGTGCATCATGTGCAGTAATCACACGCTTACCAAACCATGAAATCTCCATACAAGTCGACGATGTATATGCGATTAATCCTCGAACCAATTCATATAAATTAAAAGAGGACAACTCCTCATCATAATCAATAAACAATACATTTTCCGGCAATTTTACCCCAGCATTTTGCAATGCACTCCATAAGTGCATTGATGAGACATCGGTACCACTACTTTTCCATATTTTTTCAGCTGGATGGGCTTTAATAAGGCAAACATATTCAGGATGTTCACGAAAATACTCAACAACTCCAATGACCATCTCAAGGCAAGAGGAGAACGCCTTTGTAGGAATAAGTACGGCAGCATCAACGAGCACGTTAACTGGAAATAATATCGAAGGACGCCCATTGATTGCAGCACGTATCTCCTTAATCCGCACATGCTCCTCATTCTTACCAGGTAGAAAGGAAACGTGCGAAATTCTTCCATGTATTCGATCCTCGATGCCTGCCTCAACAATGCTCTGATATTTTGTATAAATATCAGACTCTTTAAAGGAGTCCCAACAAGGTGAAGAGTCAAAAATTTTAGTTGTATTAGTAGCCCAAGCTAATGTGTTTTTACGCTCCCCCAACGTATATGAATAAAATGGAATTTTATATGTCTGTGCGACTTGAAAGGGAATGCGCCATTTGTAATAAAAAGGGGTATTTGAAACGATAGAATCAGGATTGATAGTTTTGACAAGGGCTGTTGATGCATCTATAAGGCGTACAACGTTATATACATGCCAACGAAACTGTTGCAAATGATCAGGTGTGTCAAGCATTGCAGGTACATTATTCATGTTACTGACTAGCTTTTCGGCCATCTCGCCCACAGCGAATCCAGAATATTCCAACTCTCTCCATGCTGAGAACGTAATCGAATCAGCTAAAGTCCTCGCCTTAACTTCCGTCTGTTTATTTGCAAAAGCAACGAGTGATACGGGATCTGTACTTAGCAGAGTGCCGACTAAAGCGTTTTCACTATAAGCGTACCTGTATTGGTTATTAAATCTATTGTCATTAAAAACACCACCGTAAATAACGTCTTCTTTTTCATAAAAAAATCCTGAAAGAACCGGTATAACATCCACTCCTCGCAATTGAAGAGCAAGGATAATCGTCGCATCATTTAAGGCGACAAATTTAGAATGATGATATCCCAGAAAAAAAAGTACTTTTTTTCGATTACTTAACGGGATTTTATCAAGATGTTCCCGCGCAGCCCTACCCAATTTTGCGAGAATTACATCTGTTTTATAATCAATCACATAGGGGCTGGTCGCCAATTTCGGCCCCCTTATTAATCTCATCAATCGAGAAATGCTTTTTCTCAAAAACTGCTTAAACATCTATGCCCTCTCGCGTGCCTTATTATTATGGTGCTTGGGTTATTTGGGAGCTGCCATATCCGAACTAAAGCATTATGTATATGAGGCCTACAATCAAGAAAAGCCTTTACCTATAGTGATGTAATTCGCCCCCCCCTCCAATTCGAGGGTACTATTAGGTACAAATATCTCTGGCAGACCCTTTAATGGAAACGACGTTAGCCCTCCCCCCTGAAGAGTACTCAAACCCTTAAACGTCCACTCGTTCGGTACAATTTGTTCCCAAAACTGTGGATTTCGGTGTTGATCAAGCAAAAATTGTAACGATCTTGGCGTAACTCCCAACCACTGACAGAATTGATCAAGATATTTTAATGGTGCTTGCTCATGTTTGCGAACAAGAGCAAGCCCTTCTTCACGAGTCAAGCGTCCAAAACGTATCTCACGGCAAGCATGGTCTGTTACTTTGGAATAGCCGTGTTTGTACAGCTTTAACAAGTCATGTACATCCATGTAGTTAAAACAATCTACGTGATCATAACAATCAAATGTTCGATTAAAAATTGCCGTACGGTAATCGCATGTTTTCATCATATGCTCATGTTGAGACTTCGGATCCCAGCGAACATAATTTCCCAGATAAATTCCTCGCACACCAATGGCGCTGAGATCCTGATCATCAGGATAACGATATTGCCAAATATCTTCTTCTTTAAGCGTATCAAAAATGGATAAGAGATCGTCAGCCTCATGTCCCATCAGGTCATGATCCTTACGATAGCGCCGAGTCATTTCGATCTCATGTTCGTGAGAAAACATACCCACCTGCTCAAGACCTTGATGTGCTCCCCAAATAATTAAAGGCACCTTGTACCTCACTGCCGTCTGGACGGGGAACACTGTCTGACCTGCCAAAATAGGCCAGTAAACACTACCAAAGCGACGTAATGTACTACGCGTAATCTTTTTAACCGATACAGGGTTTATATTCTGATAGAGAATGTCACAATTAAATCTGATACGTAGATTCGCCAAATTACGGATACCCAGAGGTGTGTTGAAATACTTGTTGTACGTAACAAGCAGCGGATTCAACCCCAAACGCTCCTTGATCAGATGGACGATATAGTATGAATCTTGCGATCCTGACACTGGCACGATGCAATCGTAGCTCTCCCCCTCTCGATTGCGATAGGGCTTAACGACGCTTTCAAGCACTTGCCAACGTGCAGCCCAGTCAAACGTATCTTTTTCTTCATGAACACGGCAACCTGAACAGATACCGTCCTCATCCAGCGTCAAACCCAAAGGATGCGACGTCGTGTATAAACAACGCTTACAAAATTCAATATCAGACATTAGCTATAAGTGGAAACATGGATTCATAGGTCGCAAGCCTTAATGGCAAGCCGGTTAGAGCTTCTTTGTATTTTTGTATCGCATGCTCCTTATAGGATAAAAAATTACCTACAGCGAGAGCAGCAACGTTAGTTGATTTCAATAATGTCCTCATCTGCTCATGCTCGCTAATCCCACCAAATGCGATTATTGGCACATTCTTCAAAGGAAACTCTTGAACAAGTTTCTGCTCGAATCCACCTGGTAGTCCTTCATGCTGCCAATCTGAAATCAAAACTTCGGAAACAATGCCATTTTGAATCAGGCTGAATATTTCATCCGGAATTGGCTTCGAAGTTCGAAAGCGGTAATCCAGCCACTCTAAGCCTCCCGTCTGAAAGGACAACGGTAATGATGCTATGAGTGCTTGTGCACCAAGCCTCTCTGATAAATCCTTAACCGAAGACAGGTCACTATGCAAAAGTGCATCTACAGAAATACGATCAGCGCCTGATTGAACTACCTTAATGCCGTCCGATACTGAGCGAATACCTCCAGAATAAATTAAAGGGGTTTCCAAACCGAGTGCACCAAGTCGCTCAAGCAACTTGAAGTCTGGACCCAAGCTGCTCACTGATCGATCGATCACCTGAACCAAAATCTCATCAGCCCCCCACCGATCCAGATTTTCAATCAAGCATTCAGGTTTACCCAAGGGCAAATAACGTCGATAGCCAAAAGACTGGACAGCCCAGCCATTCTTAACTGTAACGATCCCGACCAACCGTTTTTTAAGCATGTATAAAACCCGAAATTAGATTTTTTAGTAGCGTCCGTCCAGTCCCTTGACTTTTTTCTGGATGAAATTGGATTCCAACCACATTCCCCCTACGTATTATGGCGGGAATAGGCTCAGGATTTCTGGATATGCAAACCTGATATTCGTTTGGCCCTTGATAACAAAATGAATGATTGAAATAAAACGCCTGTCCATCACTGAACTGGGCAGATACATCGGGATTTATGCACTCCAATGTATTCCAACCTATATGCCATTTTGCGCCCGCTAATGCGACAACTTCTCCTGGTATGATATCTAGCCCGGTTGTATATTGAAGCTCATAGGAGCCACTGGTAAGCAATTGCATACCTAGACATATACCAATGATGGGACGTTGTTCTCGAGCTTGTTGTTGTAAGTATCCAACTAGTCCACGTTGATGAAGTGCTTGCATTGCAGAAGGAAATGCCCCCACTCCGGGAATAACAAGGACATCCGAATTGTCAAGAACTTCGAAATCAGCGCTGACGCGAACACGAAAACCAAGATCACGCAAACAATGAATCACTGAAGCATGGTTTCCCATCCCGTAATCCACAATACCTACTGTCACAGAACTCATAACCCAACACCAACTACAAATTTCCGGTGAATCGAGCCATTCGCCTTAACTACAAACAGATTCGTATTAGTAGCGACCCTCACTTTCCCCCAAAAATCATCAACTGAGATAGCTAGATAATCACAATAATCTTTTATATATTTCTCATCCCTTGCATCATCATACTTTTCAACAAGTTCGATCCCTTCGCATCGACTAATTCGACCCAATCTAATTTCTTCATTGATGTAATCCGTCACACGCCCAAAACCAAATTTGTAATATTTTATTAGCTGGTTAATCGGTGTAAAGTCTTCATCTAAGGCCGTTACGCCATAAAGATCACCGGTCTTTTCTACGCCGTCAGCGCGTATTTCAATTCCATTTCCACAGGAATATGTCGCATTATTTACAAGTGACCAGTCACCCAAAAACCATCCTAAATAGACAATTTGCAAATCATGCTTTTCAAATTCTTCTGTTCGCGGATATACATACGAGACTAATTCTGCCTTAGCAAACCCGCACTCAAGCATCCAATCAAGTCCACTGGAAAGAGTGTTCATATAACGTAAGCTATTACCATCAAAACCAGTGCGCCCTAAAGTCTTCATATCACCAAGCTGCAATCCCGGATTTTCGCCCCAGAGTATTAGCTTAATTCCATACTTAATCGCAATCTGCGGAACTGAAGAGAAAAGAGCCATTTCTGTCGAACGAAACGAATTAGTAAACTTCCGGAAACCTTCCTGCTTAAGAATTCTCCAAGTACCTGGTGCTGGCGCACTAATAACGACATCAAAGCCTAAATTAATCAAATTTGAAAGGTTATCCACACCTCGCTCTGTTACCTGTTCAGGAGGGTAACTTAAACAAACCAATAGTGGATTGATACCCATTTTGTCACGCAGAAATAATGCCTGACGAGTACTGTCCTTGCCTCCACTTACACCAATAATACAGTCGTGATATTGGCCTTTTTTTTTGGGGTATTTTGATAACAGATCTTGAAGTATCTCAAAACGCTCCTGCCAATCTACATGCTGGAGCGCTTCAAAATAATTACAGGCAGGACAAATCCCATCCGCAGAAAAAACGGTATTAGGTCGGGTGTCAGGTTGGAGGCAACGTTTGCAATACTTCATAAGGTAATCAGCTTAGCCGTGAAACTTTCTCGCTACTATCCACATATTGGAAGAGAGCCCTTGTTGCACCAAAAATTCTTGGAAAGGTATGCCTAATTGATTCCAATCTTCGATTAGTACTTTTCTCAGGAAGGGTTGTTCTGACACGTCAAATTCGCCAGCAAGAATCTTATTTCTTACTAGCTCAGCATCCAATTTCCCCGGAGTAAAACTCTCAAGCACTTCCATTCCACAATGGACAAGTAGTGTGGCCAATGATTCCGGGCTAAAGTAATTTAAATGCTCATGATCAACTGTGTTACTTGCCGCACCCAAAGTCTCAATATCAAAGCCACGTCCATTCGGGCATGTCAGCATCATAATTCCACCTGGCTTTAGTAAACGAGCCATATGCCGAACAAAATCAATCGGCGCAAACAAATGTTCTATGACCTCAAAACTCGCCACCACATCAAATAGTTCATCCACACCCAATTGAATTTGTTCAACTGGCTGTTCCAGCACATCAATACCCCTCTCCCTGCATGTTTTTGCAAGATCAGGTGTAGGTTCAACCGCCACCACGCGGGAAAATACATTACGTCTTTTCACTTCTGAGCAGAAAGTACCGAATCCTGCCCCGATCTCCAATATCGAATTTGTTTGAACATCGTACTTACTGCAAAGCTCCAACAAACGATCTACCCGTGGAACGAAAATTCGCTCAAGCCTTGCGGCTTCCGAAGCAGGGAAGATAACGTCATTCCAATACGCATAATTGGGAGAGCCTTGATAAAACCACCCTAAAACCTCTGAGGTCGGTCTAGGATTAACGTAAAAAGTTTGGCACTCTTTGCAAGTAACGTAACTCATTCCATTTTTTTCGAATTTCGGCTCGTGATCATTAGCATTACAAGCCGGACAATTCACCTGAACAAATTCTCCACACCTTGATAAAAGTCTGCCGATATCCGTCAACGCTGCGATACGTTGTTTAGCCATAAACTGTGCTGGCCGTATTTGCTGTTCTGTTAAAGTGTTCACCTACGCTCCTAATAACGATCTGTTAAGACATTCTTCAATATTTATAATTATCTGATTAGATCCCACCTTATTGCTGTCCCACGCCTTACATTATGCTTTACCACTTTACCCAATACATGCTCAAGATACTTCGTCGGCAAGCCCAAACCCGGACGAATCGCGCGCACATTTTCGCGCGTCAATTCGTCTCCCGCCTTAAGGTCTTGCACTATATACAGTGAACGTCGAAATTGAGTCGATTTTTTTTCAGCCTCTGTTGGACCATAGCTTACACCTCCCAATGCCTCCCATGCCCGCCCAGTTTCCAACACCAGTTGAGTCATTTCAGCCGGTTCCATCGAGAAAGCGCTGTCAACGCCGCCATCTGCACGATCGAGCGTAAAGTGCTTCTCGATGATCGTGGCACCAAGTGCCACGCTTGCTACAGCAACGCCAATGCCCATCGTATGGTCAGACAGACCTACTTCACAATCAAAGAGCTCGCGCATGTGCGGGATGGTCAATATGTTCGTATTAGCCGCAGTAGCGGGATAGGTACTAGTACATTTGAGTAGAATCAAATTCTTGCACCCAGCCTTCCGTGCGACGCGTACTGACTCATCAAGCTCAGCTAGAGTCGCCATACCGGTCGAAATGATTAACGGCTTTCCGGTCGATGCTACACGATGAATTAAAGGCAAATCAGTGTTCTCAAACGAAGCAATCTTGTAACAGGCAACATTCAGATTTTCGAGGAAGTCGACCGCTGTTGCATCAAAAGGAGAACTAAATGGGATCATTCCCTTTTCCCGCGCACGCGCAAAAATCGCCGCATGCCACTCCCATGGCGTATATGCCTCACCGTACAGCTTGTACAGTGAGGTCCCGGACCACAGACTGTTCGGATCACTGATATGAAACTCGCGCTCGTCAAGATCAATCGTCATTGTGTCTGGTGTATAGGTTTGGATCTTCAATGCGTGCGCACCTGACCGCGCAGCTGCATCCACAATCTCCAATGCACGATCAAGTGACTGATTGTGATTGCCAGACATTTCAGCAATCACGAACGGCACATGGCCTTGTCCTACTTGGCGATCCGCAATCGTTATCGCTTCATTCATCTTGCTTCAACCTTTTCGTAAAACGGGTAAGCTCACTAGCGTAACCTGCACTGTCAAACAGGCGCATTGAACGTTCATTGCCACCCAACACATGAGCATGTATAGAGCGAACCATCGGTAGTTTTTTTCTCAACCACATTTCAGCCGCCAATAATAATTCCGTCCCTAGACCAGACGAAAACTTGTCTGGTACCAAATAGATCGAAATCTCAGCACTCTTCTCTTCTAGATCGTATCGCACTACACCTACTGGCATATCCTGTACTAAGCCTACCAACAAAATTCTGCTTGGGTCAGTGAGCACAGCATTCAACCAGTGTTGGTGGTCATGCCACGCAATCGATTCCGTGTTGCGAGAGAATGCACGAATGGCTGGATCATTACGCCAATTAAATAGATCTCGAGAATCATCGATAGTAGCAACACGCATTTCAATACTGCTGTTGCCCAATGCATTAATGATACGCAAGGCTCCTCGGGCATCAACAGCTTGCATACCATTGGCTGACAGAAAATTACGCAAGGACGGATTTTCAATCAAGGCAATCACGTGTCTGGTGACAAAATTCTCAATATCACCATCAACATCAGGGGCATATACCAATCCTCTCTTGGCCGCATCCGTAAGCTGCTTCTTCTGATTATCTGCCGTACTCAGTACCAAGGCAGGTAAACCAAGGCAGCAACGCTCCCATGTTGCTCCACCACCCGCACCGATAGACAGATCAGCCTCCACCATCAGTTCAGCCATGCGATCAATTTGAACATGACAAATAAATCCATATCGTTTACAAGCAACCTCAATCTGCTCACGATAAGGTTGCTGTGCACCTATCACCACATTGACATGCAAAGCTGACACATCCATCGCAGACAACGCTTCAATTACCCGCCCAGTGTAGTTATCGGCATCCACACCACCGAAAAACACCAATATATTCTTGACTACCCCTCGGTTCGGCTTGATCTGTTCACGCAACTGCCGAAACTTTTCACGCAACAGCGCATACCGAGGCCCTAACAATAGGCGACAATCTTTCGGCACTTTATCGCTGTATCGACTGTTCATTTCCTCATATAGATTTTGATCTACTAATACATCGCAATCGTGCTGACGGTCAGCGATGTCATCAATGACCATAATCTGCCCGACAGCCCTACGCAATGCACTTTCCCAATGTATATCTAACCCATAGTGGTCAACGATCAACCAATCCCAAGATTGGCCGAACAAGGCATCAATAGTATCTTGCGCATCGCACTTCTGTGGGACACCTAGCCATTTAGCGTGAGCAAGATGACTTATAGCACTATCATTGTGCATAGCGCTGAGCAACTTAAATTCATGCCCCTTGCTTACAAGGAGGTCGCGCAAATGAATAGGCATATGGCGACTAACGAAACAGGAATTAATTCCGAACTGTTTCAATGCATCCGCCAGAGTCAAGCAACGCATCAAATGCCCGGTACCAATTAACAAAGAGGCGTCTACTCGAAATGCAATTTTTTTATTATCGTTTTGCAAACCAGCACCAGTAATATCGTCAATATTTTTTGAACTTATCGATTCGCAACACATGAAAGCCCAAACCAAGAATTTAGAGCCGTAAACTTATTCAATATTTAATCGCAAAAATTTATAAAGAGGCCGATATAGCCAGTACTCTGTAAAACACAGTTTTAAATTTAGCTAAACATTACAAGTCTTGAGGCTCTATTTATATGCCCCGTAATTGCGACACATCAGCATTTCGATCTATATATATAATAAGACAGGGCACCACCAAACTCTAGGCATTGAACCTAAATAGCTTCATCCTCAGCTGAGTTAGCTTAACAATCATCAAAATTAGAAATTCCCTTATCGCTCTTATTAAACGCCTCATACATTAACTCTGCACGGTGCCAATCTTCAGGGACATCTATATCAACAACTCGCCAGTTGGGAATAGGCAAGCCAACACCGCTGCGATGGATTTGTTTATTCGCTAACCACGCACTTGGCTTACCCCAATAAAACTGTCCCGCATCATGGAAAACCGTCTCTAGATCCTGTGTACGCGTGAGTTCATATTCTGGAAAAAAAGATTGCATCCGACCATTTGGCAACCGGTGCAACGCTCTCTGAATGGATGATGAAAACTCGGTTACAGGAAAACAATAAGCAGCCTGGCTTGTTTGGAGCAACTCAAGAGCACACTTCAAATCTTCAGTCCGGATAAAAGGTGTCCCGGGATAGATACAACAGGCGTAATCAATGTGCCATCCGCTAGCTTGACACGAAGTAATGGCGTGGGCGATCACTGGCACAGTCGGAGTATGATCATCGGCCAATTCTATTGGCCGCATGAAAGGGGTTTCCGCACCCCATTCGCGAGCGATATGAGCAATTTCATCATTGTCAGTAGAAACAATCACATGATCAAACAACCCTGATTTTTTTGCTGCACCTATTGCATAGGCAATCATCGGTTTGCCTGCAAAATCACGGATGTTCTTACGCGGGATACGCTTGCTACCGCTGCGAGCGGGAATTATAGCAATTTTCATGCAACAATTGCCTCACGTAATACTGCCACTACCTGATCTTGCTGCCCCTCTGTTAAAGCCGGATACATTGGTAAGCTAATGGCCTCTAAATAATATTGCTCTGCCTCCGGACACAGCCCTGCCTTAAAGCCAAAATTTGCATAATAAGGTTGACGGTACACAGGGATGTAATGCAAATTCACCAGTATTCCCGCGGCACGCAAGACATTAAATATCTCTTTTTGGGACTTATCAATTTCTTCCAACTTTAGTCGTACCACATATAAATGGAATCCCGAATAACTATCCATATGCTGCCAAGGTGTAATGACCGGAAGCCCTGATAACTGCTCCTCATATCGCTTGGCGATAATATGGCGTTTGTTAACAAATTTATCCAGTCGCTGCATTTGGCTCAATCCCAGCGCAGCATGGATATCTGTCATTCGATAATTGAAACCTAAGCCTATCTGTTGATAATTCCAAATTTCTTCTGGGGCTTGAGGAGTCATATCTTCAGCATCACTAGTAATACCATGACTGCGAAGCAAATTCATCCGTTTAGCCACCTTGACATCATTGGTCAACGCCATGCCGCCTTCGCCAGCAGTGATGATTTTGACTGGATGAAAACTGAGTATGGTGATATCACTGTAGCGACAATTGCCAATGGGTTCACCGCGATATTTTCCACCAATAGCATGCGATGCATCTTCGATGATCTTGAACCCGTATTTTTGACCAAGTGCATGAATGCCAGCCATATCACACGGCTGACCACACAAATGCACCGGAATTACCACCTTTGGGAGATTGCCCGTCCGCTCAGCACGCACTAATTTCTCTTCCAAACACTGCACGCTCATATTGTAGGTACGAGAATCAATATCTACAAAATCAATCCGTGCCCCACAATAAAGTGCACAATTTGAGCTTGCGACAAAGGTAATTGGCGTGGTCCATACGATGTCATTCGGGCCAACATCTAGCGCTAAACAAGCAATGTGCAGTGCGCTAGTAGCGCTATTCACCGCAATTGAATATTGTGCTCCACAATAATCCGCGATGCTTTTCTCAAAAGCGGGAACCACAGGGCCTTGGGTCAAATAATCTGATTTCAATACATCCACGACAGCCTGGATGTCTGCATCAGAAATATCTTGTCGCCCATAAGGAATTGTCACCGTCATATTTTGCCAATTTTTATCTAAAAGATGATTACTATGCAGAGTATTAGATTGTCGGAAAAGACAATATTTTTTCTGGAGGCCCCTCACCAATAACCTTGCCACGTTCCAAATGAAACAAACGGTCACAATTTTCAACGGTAGAAAGTCTGTGCGCAACCACGATAATGGTTTTACTACCTTGCAGCGCCGTAACAGCTCCCATCACGCCACGCTCGGTGACGCCATCTAAGGCACTAGTGGCTTCATCGAGCACTAATACGGCTGGATCATGATAAAGAGCTCTTGCAATACCTATGCGCTGACGCTGCCCCCCTGACAGACGAACGCCCCGCTCACCCACTACAGTATTGAGCCCCTCTGGCAGGGTAGTCACGAACTCCTCAAGTTGCGCTGCTTTGATGGCGCGTTCCACAGCTAGATCATCTATCTGCTCACTAGGAAGACCAAACGCCACATTTCTTTTAAGCGTGTCATCCGTCAGATAAATTGATTGAGGCACATAACCAATCTGATCTTGCCACTTACGCAAATCCCGTTGAATATCAACCCCATCAACTCCAACCTGTCCATCACTTGGTGCCAAAAGTCCCAAAATTACATCAACCAAAGTACTTTTACCTGAACCGCTAGAGCCTATCAAACCAATAGATTCACCCTTTCGGATATTGATCGAGATACCATCAAGAGCTAGAGATGCCACGCCCGGATATTGGTATGCGACATTCATCAGACGTATTTCACTCATGAGAATGTTTGGATCACTAGTTTTTTGACAAACAGGCTCCGGAGAAATTAACTTTATTTCCTCATAAAGTGTGTTTACCACGGGTAGACTGTAACGCAATGCCTGTATCGCCCCTAGCACTCGATTCGCTGAAGGCATCAACCGAAATGCCGCTGCGGCAAACAAACCTAAGGTAGGGATGATGCTTGTCATGTCCCGCCCCTGACTAAGCATACTCAACACGAGAATTGCAAGACCCGTCACCGCAAGTAATTCAAACATCAATCGAGGAAAATTCTGTAGGGTAGATTGAAGTTTCCATACACGAGCACTTTTTACATTGTGCGTATGAAATTGCCTCAAAAAATCGCTCTCCCTACCAAGCAACTTGACATCTTTTGCTCCGCCCAAACCTTGCTGCAAATGCTGGAGACGCAAACCATCATGAAGCTGACGTTCAACGCCCCATTGGGAAATACGTTCGCGTGTCACACGATGAAAACCCCAAGCTGCGCCGCCAAGGACAACAGCCACAATTAATGCGCCTAGCGGCTCAACAAACAACAGAAGAATAGCAATACCAACAAGTACTAGAAGCTCCGTAAATAGCAATAGGGCATTGGTCAAGACTCCTGCGAAAATACCTACCTCACCGGTCACATTCCGAACCAACTCTGACGAATTCCGTTGCAAATGAAATGTATAAGGCTGCCGCAAATAAATTGTAAACAAACGCTGCGAAAGATTTGCCTGCACATCAAATGCAAAATGGGTTTGCTTCCAGATAAGAAAAGCCAAAAATAGGTTCTTGACTAGGAAAACGCCCACAAGACCAAACATGGCTATTGCAATCAACTGCGTTTGCGAAGGACTACCCAAAAAACTAAGAATGGAAGAAATTACTGGATATTTAACGACAAGATCGCCTTGCATCATTAATGTTATTGCAGGGATAATTAGTCCGATGCCCAATGTCTCCAATAGCATTCCCACCATCATCAGAGTAAGCAACACCCATGCACGCCGACGTTCAGCCAGCGTGAGCAGCGCGTGAATTTTAAAAAAAGTATTCATGTGGTGTTATTCATCTCAAAATCTCGACATAACTCTATCCGACCTGTTTATATCGATTAACTACATTAATTACGAGGCCTGTATCTTACTGCTGTCAAATCGAACCAAATTTACAAGTGCCAAGATGGGCACCTCATGGGTATGAACATGCATACCAAAAATTTTGAAATAGTGGAAATGCAGTCGAATCTCAGATTCCAAACCTGGCGTAACTCAAAGCGAAAACATGAAATAACGAGGGAGAAATGTAATTCCGTTATGAATTAAAGTTATTAATCACTTTTGAAAGTGTTTTATTTCTCGAGGAAAACACAAAAAAATCTAAGTTGCGCAGATCAGATTTGTTGTACCTTAATTGCAGACCTTCACGATCTTGCACACATCCTCCTGCCGCACATACCACAGCATGTGCGGCAGCCGTATCCCACTCCATGGTTTGGCCAAGGCGTGGATAAAAATGAGCCGCGCCTTCTGCCACTAAACACATTTTGAGGGAACTACCTATCCTAATGCATTCATACTCACCCATCTGGTCAAGCAGCTTTTGAGTCCGCGAATTGCAATGCGAACGACTGATAACTACTCTCATAATTTCGTTGACGTCATACGATGCCACTACGATTGGCTGCGGATTTAAATCACCTCGTTTAACAAAAGCACCGACTCCCGACGCACCGTAGTAACACGTCTTTAAAGCCGGGGCATATACCACCCCGAGGATGGGAACGCCATTTTCGATCAATGCAATGTTGACCGTAAACTCGCCGTTACGCTTAATAAATTCTTTGGTTCCGTCAAGTGGATCAATCAACCAAAATCGTTGCCATGCTTGGCGCTCAATAAAGTCGAGCTGCGCGGATTCCTCTGAAAGCAACGGCCAACCCAATCCCAATTCCTGCAATCCTTCTCTAATAATAAGATCAGATGCTAGATCAGCGTGAGTCAATGGTGAGTTGTCCGTCTTTATCGCCACTATATCGGTTGAATCAGCGTAAACCTCCATAACAGCATGTCCAGCACTAACCGCTAACATAACAATTTTAGGCAGCAATTTCTCTAGCATGAGTTACTCAAGTCTCCCCCAACATATCTCGATACGACAAAAGAATGCCTTCCGTCAAAAGAGTTTTTCGGCTCCAGCCAAGAGCATTAATACGTGACACGTCCAATAACTTGCGCATGGTTCCATCCGGCTTCGTATTATCGAATACCAACTCACCGGAAAAACCGATAATATTTTTGACCATCTCAGCCAACTCACGAACTGTAATATCCTTGCCACAGCCCACATTTACTAACGGTGGCTTAGTGTCGCAAAATAGACTTTGCAACTTTCCTTCAGGTTGCTCCAGCAGGTAAATACACGCGTCTGCCATATCGTCGCTATACAGAAATTCACGTTTTGGTGCACCAGTGCCCCACACCACTACTTCGCTCAGGTTATTTAGCTTGGCCTCATGCATCTTGCGTATGAGGGCAGGCAATACGTGTGAAGTATTCAAATCATAGTTGTCATTTGGCCCATACAAATTGGTAGGCATAACGGTTATATAGCGCGAACCATATTGACGGTTATATGACCAACACATTTCTAGACCTGCTATTTTTGCCAATGCGTATGGACGGTTTGTTGGCTCAAGCTCCCCAGTAAGCAAATACTCCTCTTTGATGGGTTGCGGAGAATCTTTAGGATAAATACAGGACGAGCCCAAAAACAACAGTCGCTTGACGTTGTTACGCCAAGATTCATGAATGACATTTGTCTGGATTGCTAGATTCTGATGAATGAATTCCGCTGGACACGCATTATTTGCATAGATTCCACCTACCTTAGCCGCAGCTAATAATACGTATTCAAGCTTTTCCTCAGCGAAAAAAACTTGCACCGCACGCTGATCAGTTAAATCCAGTTCGGCGTGCGTACGAGTAATCAAATTTTTATATCCGCGCTGCTGTAGTTGGCGCATCAAGGCAGAACCGACCAGCCCGCGATGACCAGCCACATAAATCTTACTATCGAAATCCATATTAGAACCTGATCACTCGCGATAATTCATGGTTTGATAACCATGTTTTTTCACCAGCTCATCTCTTTCAGCCGCCTTCAAGTCCTCCTGCACCATTTCGCTGACAAGTTCATCGAACGTAATCTTCGGCGTCCAACCGAGTTTGATTCTGGCCTTAGAGGCATCACCGAGGAGAGTTTCCACTTCAGTCGGACGGAAATAGCGCGGGTCTACGGCCACAATACATTTACCTTCCGCGTCATACCCCTTCTCTTCTTCGCCGCTTCCTTGCCAAGTAATCTTAATCCCGAGCTCCTTGGCTGCAGCATTCACGAAGTCGCGCACACTGTATTGAACACCAGTGGCGATGACGAAGTCTTCCGGATTTTCTTGTTGCAGCATCAACCATTGCATCTCGACATAGTCTTTAGCATGCCCCCAATCACGCAACGAATCCATGTTGCCAAGATACAGGCATTCCTGTAGACCGAGTTTGATGCGCGCCAGTGCGCGGGTGATCTTCCGAGTGACGAAGGTTTCGCCGCGGATCGGGCTTTCGTGGTTGAACAAGATGCCGTTGCAGGCATAGATACCGTAAGCTTCGCGATAGTTAACAGTGATCCAATAGGCATAGAGTTTAGCCACAGCATACGGACTGCGAGGATAGAAAGGAGTGGTTTCCTTCTGAGGGGTCTCTTGCACTAGGCCATACAACTCGGAAGTAGACGCCTGGTAAAACTTAGTCTTCTTCTCCAAGCCAAGGATTCGGATAGCTTCCAAGATGCGCAAAGCACCCAAGGCATCGGAGTTGGCCGTGTATTCCGGTTCCTCGAACGACACCGCGACATGGCTTTGTGCGGCGAGGTTATAGATTTCGTCGGGTTGGACCTTTTGGATAATACGCGTCAGGCTAGACGAATCTGTCATATCGCCGTGATGCAGGAAAAACGGTTTACCCGTTTCATGAATATCATGGAATAAGTGATCAATACGAGCCGTATTAAAAAGTGAACTACGACGCTTGATGCCGTGCACCTCGTAACCCTTATCAAGCAGTAACTCGGCGAGGTAAGCGCCATCTTGTCCTGTGACGCCAGTAATCAATGCAACTTTACGCATGGTCATTTTCTATTCTTGAGTTAAACACGTCCATATCGATCTTCCAAGCGAACGATATCGTCTTCGCCCAGATAATCCCCAGTTTGAATCTCTATCATTACGCAATCTACAACACCAGGGTTGGTCAGTCGATGTGCAGTCCCGGCAGGAATATACGTGGATTCGTTGCGCTGGACAAGGATGTCCTGCTCCCCATTGACAACCTTCGCGGTGCCCGAAACCACTACCCAATGCTCGCTACGATGATGATGCATCTGCAAGGACAGACTGGCACCTGGCTTTACCACGATGCGCTTGAGTTTGAAGCCCTCACCCTCTTCCAGTACCGTATATGTTCCCCAAGGACGATGCGTAGTTCTATGATGTTGAACCGTTGCATGTGAAAGCAACTTTAATTGCGTAACCACAGACTTGACGTCTTGGGCTCTCGAATTATGTGCTATCAGGAGCGCATCCGGTGTATCGACGATAAACAGATCATCCACGCCAACCGCAGCAATCATCCGGTTATCGCTTTGAATAAAGCAGTTATCCGCGTCAATCAGCACTGTTTCACAGCTGGCACGATTACCACGCGCATCCGGCACGACCAGCTCGGCTAACGCCGACCATGAACCAATATCACTCCAGTCAAAGCTGACCGGAATCACCGCCACTTTGGCAGCCTTTTCCATCACTGCATAATCAATAGAAATATCCGGCGCGCAGGTAAATGCAGCAGCATCCAGTACCACGGGATCCTTTTCAAGCGCAGTTGCAGCAAAGGCCTGTTCTACTGCGACCAACACATCAGGCGCACATTCACGCAACGCTGCCAACATAGCTCCGGCAGTAAAGCAGAACATACCTGAGTTCCACGTAAAACGCCCTGAAACAAGGTAATCCATAGCAGTTGCCAAATCAGGTTTCTCAACAAAGCGAGCTACTTTGCGTCCCGGTGATCCTGACAGCACTTCTCCGCTCTCTATATAGCCATAGCCTGTTTCCGGAGCGGTCGGCTTTATGCCGAAAGTCACCAAATATCCTTGAAGGGCGAGCTCCTGAGCACCAGATACGGCTTGCGCAAACGATGCTTGATCTTTGATCAGATGGTCCGCCGGCAGCACCAGCAAAATGACGTCATCGCCGTGTTTTCGCGCCGCATGCAACGCTGCAGCAGCGATTGCTGGCGCCGTATTGCGACCGAGTGGCTCCAATAGATAATCGTGAATAACATGACCACCATCTACCTCAGACGCATTGGACTCGTACTCGTCCCGTGTCAGAAAGTAATAGTCACGGTTAGTAACCGTTAAGACATGTTCCACTCCCGGCAGTGCAATCGCACGCTTGAGTGTCTTCTGCAGCAAGGTTTCGCCATCCGGTAAGGCGATAAACGGCTTGGGCAAGGCTTCGCGGGAAACCGGCCACAAACGTGAGCCAGCTCCGCCGGAAAGAATGATGGGAAGAAGCATCTAAATAACTTTCAATCAGACTAAAAATACGCGTCCCGTATTTTAGTCGATTGATAAGCCATTTTTACCGCATTGCAAAAGAATTAATCAAATGCCGTTATGCAGGCAAACTGAGACTCAGAGATCGAGATTAAGTTTTTTGAACAATTACCCTAGTTTACTAACTCCTTGGTCATTTCACTATCAACCACACTCTTATCGAATTTCACAATGAATGTACTGCCCATCTCCGGTTGCGACTCAATCGCCAACACCGCACCATGCCGTAGCAGCACATGCTTAACAATTGCCAGCCCCAAACCTGTACCCTGAGTCTCACGTGAACGACTCTTGTCCACACGGTAGAAACGTTCAGTCAGGCGGACAATATGCTCGGCGCGTATGCCTATACCGCTGTCTTTGACTGAAAACTGCGGTCCGCTACCCGCATCCTGCCATTTGATATCAATACGACCGCCTTCCGGCGTATAACGCACGGCATTCGAGACAAGATTGCCGAATGCACTACGCAACTCGTCGGTACTGCCCTGAATCTCAGGACCGTCCACAGTTAGCGAAATGACATGACGCCCGCCAGATAAAGCTTCTGCTTCCTGCAGAATTTGGCGCAACAAATTAGGAATATTGACGTGCTCAGGGCGTAATGGGTAATCGATAGACTCCAAACGCGTCAGCGTCAGCATGTCTTCGACCAGATTCTGCATGCGCTTGCCCTGCTCTATCATCAGGTTCAGATGCGACATGCGGACACCAGGATCGAGATCTGGCTGACCTTGCGCGATTTCCAGGAAGCCGTTGATCACCGTCAGCGGCGTACGCAATTCATGCGAAGCGTTAGCGATAAAGTCGCGGCGCATCATTTCAATACGATCCGATTCCGTTGCATCATGTGTGACCAGAATCTGGCGACGATTTTCAAACGGAATGATCTGCACGATCAACTTACGATCCTTAACACTGAGCGTAAGCGGTTGTTCGTAGCGACCGAGAATGATGTAATCGATAAAATCAGGGTTACGAATCAGGTTGGTGACGCGCATACCCTTGTCACGCCCGTTATTCAGGCCCAAATGCTTTTCCGCCGCTGGATTGCACCATTCTAGAAATAGCACGTCATCCATGATGACGACACCATCCGGCAACAAGCTCATCGCCTGACGAAAGCGCGCCAGCCATTCAGTCAATTCGGCACGATTACGTTCATCGTCGCGACGCAGACGATACAAACGCGAGAAAATATCTGTCCATGCGCCCCAGCCATCCGGCAGCTTTTCGCTATCAGGATGGTCGAGCCAACCACTCAAAAGATATAAATAGTTGAGTTGAATAACGATCAGCGCGATCACTAAAACCAGCGCCGTTACAAGGCCGGCGATCGGGCCGAAGAAATACCCGACCACGGCGGAGAATATCAAGATGATGGATAAACGCAGGGTTGCGGGTACCCAGAACAACAACTGAGGATTCATAGACGGGTTGGCTAGGCTTATTTTTCTGAGAGCATATAGCCTACACTACGCACCGTTTTGATCAAGTGCTCCGCATCTTTCAAGGCTTTGCGCAAGCGCAGCACATGCACATCGACGGTACGTTCTTCGATCACCACATGATCACCCCAGACCTTGTCGAGCAATTGACTGCGCGAAAACACGCGATCGGGATGTGCGAGGAAAAACTTCAGCAATTTGAATTCTGCATGGCCAATGTCGATTTTTTCATCGTTCATGCTGACACTGAAATTAACCGGATCCAGGCTGATATTCCCTGCTGTCATCAAGGTTTGCGAATGCTCTGGTGTCTTCCGACGTAGCAAAGCATTGATGCGTGCTGTCAGTTCGCGTGGTGAGAATGGTTTGGTAACGTAGTCATCCGCACCATTATCAAGGCCTGCAATCTTGTCCTCTTCCATGCTTTTTGCCGTCAGCATGATGATAGGCAGCTCATTGAACTGTCTATCCGCACGAATACGCGACAACAAGCGCAAGCCACTTTGGTCCGGCAACATCCAGTCGAGCAGAATCAATTGTGGCAAGCGGTGCTGAATGTAGTCCCACGCTTCGCCGGCAGTCTGAACGGCGGCGACATTCCAGCCAGCGCCTTTCAGAGTAAATGTCACCAGTTCGATAATCGGCGGTTCATCTTCAACAATCAAAATGGTAGGTTTTTCGGCAGCCATGGTCTTCAGTTAGTGGTGCGTTCGTCTAATTGCGTAGCAGCGTAATCAGTATGGCGAATATCCTTGCCTTCGACAATGTAGATCACGTATTCAGCAATGTTTTTTGCATGGTCACCGATGCGTTCAATCGCCTTGGCTACCCACAATGTATCCAGTGCGCCAGAAATGGTGCGTGGATCTTCCATCATGAAGGTAATCAGGGTACGCATGATGGAGCGGAATTCGTGATCAACTATTTCGTCTTGCGCAATCAATTTGATCGCTTGTTTACCGTCGAGACGCGCAAATGCATCCAAGGCATCGTGCAGCATATTACCTGCGCTGACCGCCATGACACGGATGGTTTCGTAATGGTTGATGGTCGTCACACCGCGCTCAGTAATGTTCTTTGCCGCGCGTGCAATTTTGGTCGCTTCGTCACCGACGCGTTCCAGATCGGTAATCACCTTGATCGTTGCCATCACTGTGCGCAAATCATTTGCAGCAGGTTGGCGCTTGACGATCAAATGACTGCAAGTATCGTCCAAGGACACTTCCAGACTATTGACGTTCTCATCTGCCTTGATGACTTGTTCTGCTTGCGCGATATTGCCGGTTCTAAAACACGAGATGGCGTCTTGAAACTGACTTTCAACAAGACCGCCCATGAGCAATACTTTGGAACGGATGGTCTCCAAGTCCATATCGTATTGCTTGGAAGAGTGTTCGCCTGGCATCAGGTTTCTCCTAAATGAATTCTGTTAGATGTTTGTATGTAGCGGGTTGTATACGGTGCTTGCGCAATAATTATTCTTATCAAATCAACCGAAACGACCAGTGATGTAATCCTGTGTATCTTTCTTGTTCGGGTTCATGAAGATCTGATCGGTCTCACCGAATTCAACCAATTCACCCAAATACATATACGCGGTGTAATCAGAGCAACGCGCCGCTTGTTGCATATTGTGCGTCACGATGGCGATGGTGTAATCACCTTTCAATTCGCTGATCAACTCTTCAATCTTGGCCGTCGAGATCGGATCCAGCGCCGAGGTTGGCTCATCTAGCAACAACACATCAGGTTTGACCGCAACACCGCGGGCGATACACAAACGCTGCTGCTGACCACCTGACAGGCTCAGGCCACTCTTGTTGAGCTTGTCTTTAACTTCAGTCCATAACGCTGCCTTGTTCAAAGCCCATTCGACGCGCTCATCCATCTCGCCTTTCGGCAGGTTTTCGTACAGACGCACGCCGAAGGCGATGTTGTCGTAGACCGACATCGGGAACGGAGTTGGCTTCTGGAACACCATACCGACCTTAGCGCGTAACATGTTCACGTCTTGTCCCGGCTCCAGGATGTTTTTGCCGTGGTACATGATCTTGCCTTCCGCACGTTGACCTGGGTACAGGTCATACATACGGTTGAAGGTACGCAGCAAGGTCGATTTACCACAGCCGGATGGGCCGATAAATGCCGTTACCTTTTTATCGTGAATATCCAGATTGATATTCTTCAGACCTTGAAAGGAGCCGTAGAAGAAATTCAGATTGGCGATTTCGAGTGTTTTTTTATTTGTCATGTCCACAGACGTTTGAGTAGTCATAGCGTTCGCTTGGATAAATTCAATTATGGATTTTTTGGTTGAACATCGAGCGCGACAAGATGTTCAGTGCAAGTACGCTGAAAGTAATCAGCAATGCACCGCCCCATGCCAGCGAGCGCCAGTTGTCATACGGGCTCATCGCGAACTGATAGATCACCACTGGCAAGTTGGCCATAGGCGCGTTCATGTTGGAGCTGTAGAACTGATTGTTCAAGGCAGTGAACAACAATGGTGCCGTTTCGCCGGAGATACGTGCTACTGCCAGCAAGACACCGGTAATCACACCAGCCTTGACCGCGCGCAAACGCACGAAGGTCGCAACACGCCAGCGCGGTGCACCGAGTGCGAATGCCGCTTCGCGCAAGCTGGTTGGTACCAGATTGAGCATATTGTCAGTCGTACGCACCACCACAGGAATCGCAATCAATGAAATCGCAAAGCTACCTGCCCAACCAGAAAAGTGTTTAACGTTCGCCACATAGATTGCGTAGATGAACAAGCCGATCACGATCGATGGTGCCGACAACATGATGTCGGTCACAAAGCGCGTGATCTTGGCAAACCAGCTGACTTCACCGTATTCAGCCAGATAGATGCCGGCCAGAATACCGATAGGTGTGCTGATGAAGACTGCAGCGCCCACCATCAGCAAGCTACCGACGATCGCATTCATCAAACCACCACCTTCGCTACCAGGTGCCGGTGTAGTTTGCGTAAAGATTGCCAGATTGATCGCGCCTATGCCTTTGGTCACCAGTGTGAACAAAATCCACATCAGGAAGAACAAGCCCAGCATCATTGCCAGGAACGACAGCGCGATACCGACGCGATGAATAAACAGGCGTTTTCTATAAACAGGGTTCATTGCTTCGGTTTTCATTTAGCACCTTCCTTGCGGGACATACCCATCAACATGATCTTCGCAGCCGACAGAACGAGGAAAGTAATCGCGAACAGAATCAAGCCGAGAGCAAACAGCGACGATACGTGCAAGGTTGTTTCAGCTTCTGCGAATTCATTCGCCAGCGTCGACGCGATACTGTTACCGGCGGAGAACAGCGACCATGAGAGTTTGTGTGCATTACCGATCACGAAGGTAATCGCCATCGTTTCACCCAGAGCACGACCCAAGCCGAGCATCACGCCGCCAACCACGCCGATACGTGTGTAAGGTAAGACCACCTTGCGTACGACTTCCCATTTGGTGCAACCAAGCGCATAGGCCGATTCTTTCAGAACCGGCGGTACGATTTCAAATACATCACGCATCACAGAAGCGATGAATGGAATGATCATGATCGCCAGGATGATGCCGGCAGCCAAAATACCAATGCCCATCATCGGGCCTTTGAACAATTGGCCGATGACTGGAATGTGGCCCAAGGTATTTGCCAATGCAGGCTGTATGTAATCCGAGAACAAAGGTGCAAATACGAACAAGCCCCACATACCGTAGATGATGCTAGGCACACCGGCCAGCAATTCAACTGCCGTACCCAGTGGCCGCTTCAACCATGCCGGGCAAATTTCAGTGAGGAATAAAGCGATGCCAAAGCTGATCGGGAAAGCGATCAACAAGGCGATGAAGGAGGTAACCAAAGTACCGACGATGGCAATTGCCGCACCATATTTATCGTTGACTGGATCCCACTCAACGCTGGTGATAAAGGGTAAACCGAATTCTTTAAATGCAGGCCAGGCACCGATCATCAATGATGCAATGATGCCGAGCAAAACGAACAAAACGCTCAACGCGAAGATGAACGTGATTTTATGAAATAGAAAGTCCTGTAGCCGCTGCTTACGCATCGTGGCCATCAGCGCTTTGCTGAATATACCGCCGTCACTATTGTCTTTATCAAGATTCATTGCGTGGGCAGGGATAGTATTAAAACTTGCGCTCATAATTATTTGGTTTTAAGCAGGACTGCCTCAGCGCATCTCGCGATGTGTGACTGAGACAGTCCTTAGTTAAATAGCGACTGAATCTACGATTAAATCAGCTCTTACCAAATAGCCTTGCCGGAAGCATCTTTAACATTTGCTTTCCAAGCGTCCTGAACCAATTTCACAACTGGTGCAGGCATTGCAACATAGTCCAGCTCGGAAGCCATTGAGCCGCCGTTTTTGTAGGACCAGTCAAAGAATTTCAAGACTTCTTTAGCGCGCTCAGCCGACGCTTGCGATTTGTGCAAGAGGATGAACGATGCGCCAGTGATAGGCCAGCTCGATTTACCAGTTTGGTTGGTCAGGATGACAGCCATGCCTGGGGTTTTTGCCCAGTCAGCGCCGGCAGCTGCTGCCTTGAAGGTTTCATCGTCAGGTTGCACGAATTGGCCATCACGGTTTTTCAACTGGGTGTGCGACATTTTGTTCTTTTTAGCGTATGCATATTCAACATAGCCGATCGAACCTTTGATACGTTGTACGTTAGCTGCAACGCCTTCGTTACCTTTGCCGCCTACGCCTGCTGGCCATTTAACTGCTGTACCCGAACCAACTTCTGTTTTGAAGTCTGCATTGGTTTTCGACAGGAAGTCGGTCCACAGGAATGTGGTGCCCGAGCCGTCTGAACGGTGAACAACGGTAATATCGGAATCTGTCAGTTTTGCACCTGGGTTCAATGCAGTAATACGTGCATCGTTCCATTTGGTGATTTTGCCGAGGTAGATGTTAGCCAATACTTCTGGCGTCATTTTCAGTTGACCTGGTGTGATACCGTCCAGATTAACGATAGGTACTACGCCGCCCATGATCGCTGGGAACTGGATCAAGCCTTCTGCTTCCAACTCTTCTTCTTTCAGCGGCATGTCAGATGCGCCGAAATCAACAGTTTTTGCCTTGATTTGCTTGATGCCGCCGCCGGAGCCGATGGATTGATAGTTCAAGCCATTGCCGGTTGCAGCTTTATAGGACTCAGCCCATTTCGAATAGATAGGGTAAGGGAATGTCGCACCAGCACCTGTAATATCAGCTGCTACTGCGGAAGAGAACGCCACTGCTGCACCTGCAGCTACCACGGCGGTTTTGACAAATTGATTCAATCGCATATCTGCTCCTTAGGGTTAACTAAATAAGACAGTGCGAACTCTAGCGAACAATTATGACAGCTTTATGACTTCTAAAAAATCATGTCATAAACTTGATTTTGAGCAAAAAACCCTGTCATTAAGTTGTCATAATGGGTCACTACACTCGGCGAGGTTACCAATGGCCAAAGTAAAGAAAATGCATAAGAGAGTCGCGCCAGACATCATCACAGCACCTATCCCGTCACAAAGTGCCATATACCTGAACCGTGAATTGTCACAGTTGGCCTTTAATCGCCGTGTCCTGGCACAGGCAGAGAACCCTGCCGTACCTTTGCTGGAACGCCTTAAATACTTATGTATAGTCAGTAACAATCTGGATGAACTGTTTGAAGTACGCATCGCCAGCTTGCTTGCCAACAACCATTTAGATGGCGAATTCATCGAACCGCCAGCACTTTCCGCCGCCTTGGCCATCGCCGGCGCGGAATGTCATCAAATCGTCGAACGTCAGTATCGTGTCTTAAATGAGAGCGTTTTGCCGCAATTGGCAGAGCAAGGTATCCATTTATTACGTGACCAGGATCGCAATGAAGCACAACGTGCCTGGGTAAAAGCCTACTTTGACCGTGAAGTACGCCCGCTTCTGACGCCTATCGGACTGGATCCTGCGCATCCTTTCCCTCAAGTCGTTAACAAGAGTTTGAACTTCATTGTCGAACTGTCCGGCAAGGATGCATTTGGCCGCGGTACCGCGATTGCCATCCTGAAAGCGCCGCGTGTATTACCGCGCGTGATTCAATTACCACCAGAATTATCGAAGAACGGCGTTTCCTTCTGCCTCTTGTCTTCCATCATCCATGCGCATATCAGCGATCTATTCACCGGACGCGAAGTGCTGGCCTACTCACAATTCCGTGTGACACGTAATAGTGACCTGTGGGTGGATGAAGAAGAGGTCAAAAATCTGCGTCAAGCATTGCAAGGCGAATTACAAAGCCGCAACTTCGGTGTCGCCGTGCGTCTGGAAGTCGCCAAAAACTGCCCGCCGCATCTGTCGCAATTCCTGCTTGAACAGTTTTCCATCGATAAAAACCGCCTGTATGCCGTAGACGGTCCGGTCAACATGGTTCGTCTGTCCGAGTTGATTGATCTCGTGACCAAGCCGGAACTGCGCTTTCCGCCCTACTCGCCGATGTATCCGGCCAAACTGTCGAATACCGATTTGTTTGCCGTCATCAGCAAGCACGACGTCTTGTTGCATCATCCATTTCAATCCTTCCAACCTGTGCTCGACTTCATACGCAGCGCGGCGCAGGACCCGGATGTAGTCGCGATCAAGCAAACGATTTACCGCACCGGCATGAATTCCGACTTGATGGAATCGCTGATCACCGCAGCACAGCGCGGCAAGGAAGTGACTGTCATTGTTGAGTTGATGGCGCGCTTTGACGAAGAAGCCAATATCAACTGGGCTGACAGGCTGGAACGCGCTGGCGCACAAGTCGTCTACGGTGTAGTTGGCTTGAAGACACATGCCAAACTGGCGCTCGTGATCCGCCGTGAAGGTGGCGCATTGCGCTATTACGCGCATCTAGGCACTGGCAACTACCACCCGAGCACGACCAAGTTCTACACCGACTTCGGCTTGCTGACGGCCAATCCAGCCATCGCTACTGAAGTCAATGAAGTCTTCATACATCTGACCAGCCTGACAAAACCAAAAACTCTGAACCATCTATGGCTGGCGCCTTTCGCCTTGCAAAAGGAATTCATCCGCGCCATACGCAATGAAGCAAAGATTGCCAAAGCCGGTCGCCCCGGCCGCATTATCGCCAAGATGAATGCCTTGCTGGATGAATCAGTGATACGCGCCTTGTACGCAGCCTCTGCTGACGGTGTAAAGATCGACCTGATCGTGCGCGGTGCCTGCGCATTGCGCCCTGGTGTTCCCGGTTTATCGGACAACATCCGCGTGCGCTCCATCGTCGGACGCTTTCTGGAACACAGCCGCATTTACTACTTCCGCAACGATCTGGCACACGATGTTTATCTGTCTAGCGCCGACTGGATGAACCGTAACCTGTTCCGACGCATAGAAGTTGCCTTTCCGATAATCGATCCAGCATTGAAAAAACGTGTGATCGAAGAAGGTTTGAATCCTTACCTCAAAGATAATCTCAACTCCTGGGAACTAGATTCCAACGGCATCTATCAAAAACGTAAGCCCCGCGGAAAATCTGGCGCATTCAGCGCGCAGCAACATTTGATGCAAGTCCTGGGTAATCCTGTGGAGTAAAAAAATGGAATTGATCTTGTGGCGTCATGCAGAAGCGGAGATGGGCGAACCCGATGAGGGCCGCGCATTGACGGCAAAAGGCCATAAGCAAGCGTGGAAGATGGCCGAATGGCTGGATCACAATCTGCCTAATAGCTGCAAAATTCTCGTCAGTCCGGCTACACGCACCGTACAAACAGCCGAAGCATTGGGGCGTAAATTCAAGATCGTTGACGATTTGTCGCCCGAATCAAACGTAGAAAAAATCCTGGCCGCAGCACACTGGCCAGATAGCCGCGAACCCGTCTTGATCATCGGCCATCAACCAACGTTGGGGCAAGTTGCCTCCACCTTGCTCACTGGCACAGCGCAAGACTGGACGATACGCAAAGGAAATGTCTGGTGGATAGTGCAACGTGAGCGCAGCGAGATCGCCGGCAATTATGTCCGTGCTGTGATGGCGCCGGACTTATTGGCAAAGTAATTAATCCTGCCCAAACAAACCGTAGGTATCCAGAATTGCGTAGGTAATCTCTGGATTTTTCTCAAGACATTTACGAATCGCTGCCGGAATCGATTGCTTGGTCTTCCGACAAAGTCCCGGGCGCTCTACCACTTCAATCTGCAAACCACGCACCGTCTTTACTTCATTCAAGCCTGGCGTAATGTTCAGTACGATGCCTAGCTGCGCGTACATACGCTCTTCCATATGCTTCAAATCCGCATAACTGGAAATAGCTTCAATCCGCTCGATGAGTTTCTTCTCTTGCAACTTCGTCAGTTGCAATATGCGTAAATCGCCGGCAGGATCATTCAATAAGTCATCCCGCGCACAGCTACAAGCGCCGGGCGGACATTCTTCTCGAATAACAAATGAAGGCGATTGCATATCAGGGATCACGCTATAAGTGAATTATCGTAAGGCGGCACAATCAAGTATCGCTACTGCAAGATCAGACTTTTTTGACAAATTCCGACTTCAAGCTCATTGCACCGAAACCATCGATTTTGCAGTCTATGTCATGATCGCTATCCACTAGACGGATATTCTTGACCTTGGTTCCCACTTTAACAACTCCAGCGGAACCCTTCAATTTCAAATCCTTGATCACAGTGACGGTATCGCCATCCTGCAACACATTCCCCGCAGCATCACGATAGACTTTGCTGCCATCTTCAACGGCTTCTGCAGTTGCATGCGCAGACCATTCATGCGCGCACTCTGGGCAAATATAAAGACCGCTGTCTTCATACGTGAATTCGGAGTTGCATTGTGGGCATGGAGGTAAAGCGCTCATGAGTAATCTTCCGGGTAAGGCAATGGCTGAAAAGAGCACAGTATACTGCGTGCCATCGTATACCTGCTTCTTTTTGAGGGAAGATGCAAACGACCAAATGCCGCAGCAACGCGAACACAAGACAGTCACCTCGTCGCAGAAAACATTACTGGCTTAAGCTGACTCGAAAAATGAGTTGAACGGAAAGAAAATTCCGCTCTGAAGGAATCGCTGGACAGGAAACTTCCCCTATCCAGCTTGGCTTATCGTCGTTGAGACTCCGCAGCCACACAAACAATCATCACGTCATAAGAAAACAACTCACTAAACGCATACACAATGTTTCACGCTAGAGACGACCTTGCCATAGGAATATGATCGGTCTTGCGTACAGGGTGCAAATGCGTCAAGAACTGCTGCGTCGCTGCACTCCACGAATAAACAAGCGCGTGTTCACGCACCACATTACGCTTGAGGTTCAATGCGTCAAAACAGGCGCGCGTTAAATCTTCATGCAGGATTCCTGATTTGCCATTGGCGACCACGTCTATCGGTCCTTCGACCGGATAGGCAGCCACCGGCACGCCACATGCCATCGCTTCGATCAAGACCAGGCCGAAGGTATCGGTGCGGCTAGGAAAAACGAATACATCAGCGCAACTGTAATAGGCAGGCAATGCTTCATGCGGTTTGGCGCCGAGAAAATGCACGTCAGGATATTTCTTTTCCAACTCCTCGCGCATAGGCCCATCGCCTATCACCCATTTCGCGCCTGGCAATTCCATCCGCAAGAATGCTTCAATATTTTTTTCGACCGAAATACGTCCGACATACAGATACAAGGGGCGCTCTAATGTCATTTCTTCACGCTGGCCCGGCTGGAAGTAATCCGTATCGACTCCGCGACTCCACTGCACTACGTTCTTGAAACCACTTTTCTCCAATGCATCCTGCATACGCGGTGTAGGCACCATCACAGCCTTGGCAGGACGATGAAACCACTTCAACCAGCGATACGTCAGTGCCAGCGGGAGATGAAAACGCGCACGCAAATATTCCGGAAAGCGCGTGTGATAAGCAGTAGTGAAATCCAGCCCGTGATTAATACAGTAACGTCGTGCCGCCAGACCCATCGGCCCTTCTGTCGCTATATGAATGCAGTCTGCATCGAAGTCATCCAACGCAGCAGCGACTTTGGCATAAGGTTTGTAGGCTAGACGGATTTCCGGATAAGTAGGACAGGAATAGCTGCGCATGTTCTCTGGCGTGATCATCAGTACCGCATGACCATTCGCACGCAACTGTTTGCGCGTTGCCTTTAACGTGTTGACGACACCATTGACTTGCGGCTCCCAAGCATCCGTTACGATGGCGATACGCATAATTCGTCTACCTTTTCATGTTGCGCTGATTGCTGTGGCATGACGATCTCTTGCCAAGTCACCAGACGTAATGCACCGGACATATCCTCTACCAATGCGGACAGACTTTCTACCCAGTCGCCATCGTTGCAATATGTGATGCCGTCAATTTCGCGGATTTCCGGCTTGTGAATGTGACCGCAGATCACACCATCCAGACCGCGCCGTTTGGCTTCTGCTGCCAAGGCATTTTCAAATGAAGAGATGTAACTGACGGCGTTCTTCACTTTTAGCTTCAAGTACTGCGACAGCGACCAATACGGCAAACCGGCACGGGCGCGCCAGGTGTTGAACCATTGATTGAATTTAAGGATGACCGTGTAGAGGTTGTCGCCCACATAGGCCAGCCATTTAGCACAAGCGATCACGCCGTCGAAACGATCGCCGTGCAATACCAGCATGCGCTTGCCTTGCGCGGTCGTATGCACCAGCTCATCGCGTATGCGTATGCCACCAAAATCAAGGTCGATGAATTGACGCACTGCTTCGTCATGATTGCCAGGAACAAAGATGACTTCCGTTCCCTTCTTGGCTTTTTTCAAGACGGTTTGCACCACGTCGTTATGTGACTGCTCCCAATACCAGCGACGCTTGAGTTGCCATCCATCGATGATGTCACCGACCAGATACAAGGTTTCCGATTCCGTTTTACGCAGAAACTCCAGCAGTCTCTGCGCCTGGCAACCGGTTGTTCCCAGATGAACATCTGAAATCCAGATAGCGCGAAACTTGTTCGACTCACGAACAGGCTCGCGCTTCGTACCAACTCCCGAGCCGATAAAATCAGTCGTCAAAAATTGGTCACGTGGTTTCATGCTGTCTTTCCCTCTTTCAGGTAGTGACGTGCATAACGGCTATCTAGTTTGGACAGTGGCAACAACATGAATAAATCGGCGCTATGGAAATCAGGATCCCAAGCCGGATTGCCGCAAACCCATGCGCCGCTGCGCAGGTAACCCTTGATCAGCGGTGGTACCACGGCAACATGGCCGGCTTCGCGCTCGGCAATAGGGAAAGGTAAATGTGGCGTAACACGGTATTCCGCCGGTGCCAGATTGTTTTCAGCCAGCGAGTGGTACAGCGCCGCTGCATTGTGGCCACCATCAGCCAGGCTAACGCTGGCGCAACCGATCAAGTATTCGCACTTCTCTTTTTTCATGAAGGCGGCCAGGCCAGCCCACAGCATCATGATGACGCCGCCGCTGCGGTAGTCCGGATGGATGCAGGCCCGTCCGGCTTCAGCAATGCTGTTGCGCAGATTGTTCAGGCGGCTCAGGTCAAACTCTTGTTCGGAATAGAACTGACCCATCTTGCGCGCAGCTTGCGGGCTCATGACGCGGTAGGTGCCTACCACTTTCAGTGTTTCTGCATCGCGCACGATCAGGTGATCGCAATACGCGTCAAATTCATCCTTATCGAGTCTCTCTTCGTTCTTCAGTGAAGACAGTCCCATAGACTCGATAAAAACCTTGTAACGCAAACGCTGTACTTCACGTACTTCTTTCTGCGTGCTGGCAAGGCTCAGCGTCAGCTTGGGAGAAGCAAGATTGGTATCGGCAGAAGCATTCAGTAATCGCATGTGTCGTCCTTTGTATTGTGACGAACGAAGCGTAACTGTTGATTACTTCAAGAAAATGACAGGATCATGTCAGTTTCATGACACGACAACACTATGAAAAACCGGCGCATTGCGCCGGCTTGAACTTGCCTTGAAACAACAGGCAACAAGATTTCTACGAAGAACAGAAAGTCTTACTTGGATTTCTTTGGACGACCTGCTTTGAGCGGCGACAATGCAGTGATCACTGCATTGAGTTTTGTCATATCCATGTCTTTGATCAAAGCAACGCCTGCACGCAGCAATTCGCTTTTCTTGACCGCCACACCAGCTTTCAGGAAAGCTTTCTTCACGTCACTTAAGACCTGATATTCGATTTCCGGCATCGTGAAGCTATCGCGTACCAGTTTGGCTTTTTTGCCTTTTAGCTCTGGCGCAGGTTTCGCAACTGCTTGCACTACTGGTTTTGCCGCTGGCTTGACTGCCTTGGCAACAGGCTTGGTTGCTGCCGGTTTGGTGACCGCTGGTTTCGCTGTAACTTTTTTCGCTGGCGCTTTAGCCTTTACTGCTGGTTTAGTAGCTACAGTTTTTTTAGCTGCCGGCTTCTTGGCTGCTGCAAGCGACTTCTTCACGGCTTTGGTAGCTGCGGCCTTAGGCTTGGCAACGCTTGCTGTTGTTTTTTTAGCCGCTGTTTTAGCTGGTGTTTTTTTTGCCGCGACTTTTTTTGTCGGCGCTACTGCTTTTTTTGCTGGTACAGCTACGGTGGCGGCTGGCTTTACTTCCACCTTTACTTCTGTTTCGTTCGACACAGGCTTCTCCTTAATAATAAATAGTATAAATAATATATATAGTTTATCTATTTTTTGCAAGAAAAAAGGCAAAACCCCAATGTAACGCTCGCAAACAGAACTTTCAATATGCTGCACTGCCGCGATAAAAATTCATCAAGAGGTCACAATCCAATAACAAAATTACGGTCAAATACGATAACTACATTCCACTCATGACCCTCCTCCGGTTCTTCTCGATCGCCTCAGCTGCTTTTTTGATGTCCACTTCTGTCTACGCAGCAGATGATGCCAACACGATCGTAATCGGACAGGCGATAGACTTGTCCAGTCCGAATGCCTCTATCGGTCGCGACTACGTCGCCGGCATCAAAACCTATTTTGATGCGTTAAATGCGGCTGGCGGCATCAATGGCAAGCGGATTCGTTACGTCGTACGAGACGATCAAGCCGTGCCTGCGGTCGCCGTCAAAGTAGTCAATGAGTTGATTGAGCGCGACCAAATCGATTATTTGCTGGGCGGCGTCGGCGACAACGTTGCACAAGCTGTGCTGAATGCGCCGTCCTTCAAACGCAGCAATCTGATTTTATTTGCACCATTGGTCGATGCCATCGAGTTGAACAGCAACCGCGTGCTGTTCTGGCGGCCAAGTTATCTGCAGGAAGTACGCCACATCTTTTCGCACTTCAGCCAACTCGGCATGACGGATGTCGGCATCGTTTACCAGGATGTGCCATCAGCTCAGCAGGCATTTCGCAACCTGTCGACAGAGTTGCGCGGACGTGGATTGAAATTGACCGGTTCCGCAAAAATTGGAAATAACGAGAAGCAGAACGCGCAGGAAGCCACCCAGCTCGCCGCGACCAAGCCCGGCTTCGTTATTGTGATTGCCGACACGATCAGTACGGCATTGTTTTTAAAGGAATTCCGTAAATATGCAGCGCAGACTTTTGTGGCCGGCACTTCGCTGATCAATCTGGAAACGTTGCGTGAATTGGCCGGTCCACGTGCTGTGGAATGGACGGTTTTTTCACAAGTCGTGCCCAATCCGAATACGGGCAAGTCATCTATTCAACTGGAACATTTGAACATGATGAAGAAATACCGCGACGAACCACCTTCATCGCTGACCTTAGAAGGATTTACCGTCGCCAAAGCCTTGGCAAAGGCAATTCAGCGATCCAAGCGCTCTTCGCGCACAGCCTTGCAGGAATTGATGAGCCAGGATACCAATATCGATCTGGGCGGTTTATCGATTAATGCATCGCCTAGCAGCAATCATTTGTCGAATTATCTCGATATCGCACTCTTCAAAAAGAGCGGTCTGGTCTTCTAGATACAGCCATTGCGGCTTTAGTCGAATAAAGAATTAGACGTATTTACTTGTAATGCTCTGTGCCAAAAATTCAGGCGCAGAGCATTTTCTACATTAGCGCGTCAATACAGTCACGACGCAAGCGCCACCAAGTCCAAGATTGTGCTGCACCCCGACCTTGGCATCCTGCACTTGTCGCTCTCCAGCCGTGCCGCGTAAATGCCAGACGATTTCCGAAATCTGCGCCAATCCTGTTGCGCCCAGTGGATGTCCCTTGGACAACAAGCCGCCAGAAGGATTGGTGACGATCTTTCCGCCGTAGGTGTTATCGCCATCCATGACGAATTTTTCGGAACCACCTTCTGGACACAAACCCAAGCCTTCGTAGCAGACCACTTCGTTGGGCGAGAAGCAATCATGCAATTCGACCACATCAATGTCCGAGGTATCGATGCCAGCTTCGGTGTAGGCCTTGTTGGCCGCCAGACGAGTCAGATCAATGCCGACGACCTTCAGCATGCTGGATTCAAAAGTGGTCGGACTGTCGGTTGTTAATGCCATCCCAGCGATCTGAACAGTATCCTTGATGCCATTTTCACGTGCGAACTTCTCCGACACCACCACCACTGCAGCCGCGCCACATGTGGGCGGGCAGCACATCAAACGCGTCAAAGGACCAAAAATCTTCGGTGATTCCATGACTTGATCAAGCGTAAGCGGCTCAGTGAAAAGCGCATAAGGATTACGCAATGCATGGCTACGCGCCTTGACCGATACGCGGCCAAACAGATCTGCGCCGACGTTGTACTTTTCCATGTACTCGGCACCGGCACCGCCAAAATATTGTGGACCTTGCGGAGCATTGTCATCCCATCCGCGTATATTCCGCGTGGCTTGATCAATACGTGCCGTGATCGGCGTGCGGCCCGAGTTATCAGCAACCAACGCACCTGGATTCATCTGTTCGAAACCCAGTGCCAACGCCACATCCACCACTCCGCTCATCACCGCCTGACGTGCCAGAAACAATGCGGAAGAACCCGTCGCACAAGCATTGTTGACGTTAATGATCGGGATTTGCGTCATACCTACCCCATACAGCGCATTCTGACCTGAACAGGTATCACCACCGACGAAACCGACATAGGCTTGCTGAACTTTCTCATATGGAATACCGGCATCTTCCAGCGCGCTACGTGTAGCCTTTGCCCCCATAACATCGTACTGTTCGCTCTTTCCTGGTTTGGTGAATTTCACCATGCCGACGCCGGCAATCAATACTTTATTACTCATGTCTGTTCTCTCTCAAAAAAACCGGGGTGATGGATAAGGCCAATACCTCCCGGACATAATTCACTTACTTGGCAAAATCCATGACCGTCAGCGACGGCTCCTTATGGAACAACTGCGCTTCACCAGCCGCAAGTGCACGGGCATCCAAAGGTTTACCGTAAGCCACGCCTCGTAATCCTTCGGCTGCGACCAGTTTCACTTCCTTGACGCTTTGACCGGAAGCAAACAGACATTGTCCGGTACGTTTGCCAGACAATTCACTGACCATGTACAGCACTACTTCAGCAACATGCTCCGGCGCCAATTGTTCGCGCAGTTCTTCCGACATGACCGACGCAGTCAATGCTGACGCAGCGGCCGGCGCAAGTGTCCAGACACGGATGCCCGATTTAGCACCTTCAAGAGCCAGCACGTTAGAAAAGCCCCAGACACCCGCTTTGGATGCGGCGTAATTACTTTGTCCGAAATTGCCAACAATGCCGGAAACCGAAGTGGTGTTGACGATCACACCGCCGCGTCCTGCATCTTTCATTGCCGCAAAAATCGGTTTGGTAACGGTATACATACTGCGGAGATTGACCTTGAGAACCAGATCCCAGTCCTGCTCTTCCTGCTTCAACAAGGTCTTGTCGCGCAAAATTCCAGCGTTGTTGATTAGAATATCCACGCCGCCGAAGTTGTCCTGCGCCGCTTTCAGCAGGCTGTTGCCGCCTTCAATCGTGGCAATGTCTTGCGTATTGGCGACTGCTCGGCCGCCATCTTTGCGTATCGATGCAGCAACTGCCTCTGCAGTAAAGCTGCCATCCTCATTCTTGCCGATGTCGTTAACGATGATCGCAGCGCCTTCCTTGGCCAGCAATCGTGCGTAAGCCTCTCCCAGACCGCGGCCGGCACCGGTAATAACTGCTATTTTTCCTTCGAGTAAAGCCATGTATTCCTCCCTGAATGTGCGTACCCGTAGGTGCAATGTCGAAATGAAATGTGATTCATGAATCCGGAATTTAATAATAACTAACTAATAGTCAGTTATTGCAATTTGAATGATAGCAAACAAACTGATAAATCAACAGTTTTTAATCTAAATCGAAAATCTAACAGGTAAATCGCGAGCAGGAATGGCTCTCATCACAAGAGATATCGTTGACAAAATAGGCCTCAGAGAAAGCTCGTTTGTGTTTCCAATTTATGAAGAAACAAGCGAGGGAGCGCGAAACGATCGCCATAGCATCGCATCAGCTCGGCGGCGCGCGCGGCGAATGCATGTATGTCGTAGGTATTGATGACTTGAAGATAACCGCCGGTCCAGGATGGTGCCCCGGCAGCCAACACTGTCGCGACATTAACATCGGCAACGGATCCCAAGCGTCCCTGCTCCAAGTAGCGCACAGACTCAATGACTTGCCGGAACAGCAGTCGGTCTCGAATATCGTCTTCGATTTGCGAGCTAGTCAAGGGCATCGCATAACCTGATGCCAACACAGGGCTAGCCACTGCCATACCCAGCCTCCACGCTTGCCGGTCAATCATGTCGGCAGCGATATCCTCTTGAAGAAGCCGTTGCCGCTCATCGTCATACGCTGCAATAACGCCGGCAACAAAACCTCGGTCATGAGCTTTGGTAACGATGGCAATCAAGCCGATGCGATGCAAGAAAGCTATTAATAGGGACAGCCTTGTTCTCGTATCGTCCAGCCTCAGAACAAGCTCGACCAAGGTGATGCTCGATCCAGCCATGTACAAAGAAGCTCTTAATATTGTGAAGTCTGTATCCTCACTCACCACTCTTGCGTCATTGATACAAACGTAGACACCATGTCCCGCAAGGATGTAATGCTGTGATCTGCGCACACTATCCGAGTCCACATAAAAATCAAAAATAAGATCGCACGCGGATTTCTGCTTCGCTTGTTCTTCCGACTCAACAACTTCAATCATGTCGCTCAAGGCGAATTCAGACACGCCCTTGGCATGAGACGAAGCCATCTCCAACAGACATGCTTTTTCATCGACGCTGCCGCAAATGACATGTATGCCTTTTGCCAATGCCGCTATACCAAGCGCCTGTGCTGCCGTGCTGTTTTCTCCGACCAACCCGACGATACCGATACGTTTAGTCTGTGTTCTGGCTGTCTCACCTAGTTGCCGCATCGCGCGACGCACCAAGTTCATTTGATAAAACCTGGTCGTCATGATGTTTTTTGCCTGAGGTGACAGCGTCAATTCTGCTGCAACCTTACCTTCCAGTTCCAATGCTGCATTCAGCGGCAATTTTGTGGACCGCCCTGCTAAATCGATCAGGCATTCGGGTGCCGGTAACAAACCACGTGTTGCCGCGCGTGCTTGCTGCATGCATAGCGCAAGAAACTCGGCTACGGCTGGCGTTGTCGCATCGCCACCGGGAACTGTATAACCATCTAGCTGCCAAGGCTGGTACGCAATGGCATGATCAGACAATATCCATGCTTTCGCTTGCAGTAGCAGGTCTTCTGCCTTGTTCACACATTGATCTACTAAACCAAGTTTCAAGGCATGCTGTGGGAGATGAAGTTTACCCTCCAACAACAAAGGAAGCGCCTTCTGCAATCCTAACAATCTCACCAGTCTTACCGTACCACCACCTCCCGGCAGCAATCCCAGCGTTATCTCTGGCAAACCAACGACTGCCTTGGGCACATCCAGCACGATACGACGATTGCAGACCAGACATATTTCAAAACCACCACCCAAGGCTGCACCGTTGATCGCAGCCACAACTGGCACTGGTAGCAACTCCAGTCGCCGTAGTTGCGCCTTCGTCGTTAGTAGACGTTCATAAAATGATGCGTACTCCTCCGGTCGGATATTCATCATGTCTTTGATGTCACCTCCGGCAAAAAAGGTCTTCTTGCCCGATGCCAGTACCACGCCGCGCAAGTCAGACTCTTGTTCCAGCCTTACTAACGTCTGCTCCATCGCTGCCAGATATTCAGCGTTCATTGCATTGACCGGTCCCGCCATGTCCATGATGACGGTGACTATGCCATCGTCGTCTTTTTCGTAACGGAAAACGTTCATGTCTATCCTTAGCGTTTCTTAAACGACCGGCATCTGACCATATTCGTAAAATCCTTTACCGCTCTTGCGTCCTAACTGCCCGGCATCCACCATCTCGCGCAGCAAGCGAGCTGGACGATATTTGGAGTCGTGAAAATCGCGGTACAACACTTCCATCACAGCAAGACAGACATCGATACCAATCAAGTCTGCCAATGCCAATGGCCCGATAGGATGGTTCGCTCCCAGCTTCATCCCGGCGTCGATTTCTTCAGCATTAGCCAGGCCATCCTGTAAAACAAATACAGCTTCGTTGATCATCGGCACCAGAATGCGATTGACGACAAAGCCCGGAGAATTTTTTACTGCAATCGGCGTCTTGCCTATCTTTACAGCGAGTGTTGTCGCAGCCCTGAAAACACTATCTGTCGTTCGTACCCCGCGAATAATTTCGACCAAGGGCATAACAGGAACAGGATTGAAAAAATGCATGCCGACCATCCGGTCCGGATTCTTGAGCGTTGCACCCAGACGCGTGATCGATACAGACGAAGTGTTAGTCGCAACAATCGCGTCATGAGCGATCACCGATTCCAGTTCAGCAAGGATGCACTGCTTGATATCAATACTTTCCGTTGCGGCTTCGATGATGAAATCGCAGCCAACTAGTGCACCAATGTCTGTGCTGGTATAAATATGGGCAAGAATTTCCTGCTTTTTCTTAGCCTCCAGCTTTCCACTTTTAATACTGCGATCCAGATTGGTACTGATCGTCGCCAGCGCTTTTTCCAATGCTTCCTCGCTCAGATCGCGCAAGACCACATCCAACTCGGCAGCAGCACAAACTTGCGCGATGCCATTACCCATCTGACCAGCGCCGATGACACCTATCGTTTTCATATTCATGAGACTCTTTTCCGCTCTATTACATATTCGAATAATTCGGCCCGTTACCACCTTCAGGCGTCACCCACGTGATGTTCTGCGTTGGATCCTTGATGTCGCAAGTTTTGCAATGCACGCAGTTCTGCGCGTTGATCTGCAAACGGTCGCTATCATCGTCGCTCTTCACAAACTCATACACGCCGGCCGGACAGTAACGCGCCTCGGGTCCAGCGTACTTCGCCAGATTGATACTGACCGGTATCGATGCATCTTTTAGCGTTAAGTGAATAGGCTGATCTTCGGCGTGATTGGTATTGGATATGAACACCGATGACAAACGATCAAAAGTTAGCTTGCCATCCGGCTTTGGATAGGTGATCGGCGTGTAATCTGCTGCCGGTTTCAGACATTCATGATCGGCATGTTTATGACGCAAGGTCCACGGTGCTTTGCCGCCACAAAGCACTTGATCGATACCAACCAAAAGCGTCCCTGTAACCAAGCCCTTGCTCATCGATGGCTTGAAGTTACGTGCCTTGTGCAGTTCTTCGTGCAGCCAAGATTTTTCAAAAGCGGCGCTGTAAGCAGTCAGTTCATCGAACTGACGGTCATTATTCAGTGCTTCAAATACTGCTTCAGCCGCCAACATGCCGGTCTTGATCGCAGCATGACTGCCCTTGATACGCGACGCATTCAGGAAGCCAGCATCGCAACCTATCAATGCGCCGCCTGGGAAAGTCAACTTGGGCAACGATTGCAAACCACCAGCCGTTATTGCGCGCGCGCCATAAGCGAGACGTTTGCCACCTTCGAAGAACTTGCGGATTTCTGGATGAGTTTTATAGCGCTGGAATTCTTCGTACGGCGACAGGTAAGGATTTTCATACGCCAGACCGACCACATAGCCTACCGCGACCTGATTTTTTTCCAGGTGATACAAGAAAGAACCACCGTAAGTTTTACTATCCAAAGGCCAGCCAGCGGTATGCACTACCAGGCCGGGCCGGTGCATCTTCGAATCGATTTCCCAGATTTCCTTGATGCCGATGGCGTAGGTCTGTGGATCTTTGCCGGCATCGAGTTTGTATTTGCTGATCAACTGTTTGCCAAGATGGCCGCGTGCGCCTTCGGCAAAGAAGGTGTATTTGGCATGCAGTTCCATACCCAATTGAAAAGTAGCCGTAGGTTCTCCATGACGATCCACACCCATATTGCCGGTGGCAACACCTTTGACTGAACCATCATCGTTATACAAAATTTCTGCTGCAGCAAAGCCGGGGAAGACTTCTACACCCAAAGCTTCGGCTTGCTGGCCAAGCCAACGTACAACATTGGCCAGTGAGACGATGTAGTTGCCATGATTCTGAAAACAAGCTGGCAACATCCATGACGGCGTCTTGTATGCTTTGTTGGCGCTCAGAAAAAGAAAGCGATCTTCGGTAACTTCTGTATTCAGCGGTGCGCCTAGCTCTTTCCAGTTAGGGAACAGTTCGGTAATTGCTTGTGGATCCATCACCGCACCGGAGAGAATATGTGCACCAACTTCGCTGCCTTTTTCCAGTACGCAAACCGAAACCTCCTTGCCGGCCTCGGCAGCTAGTTGCTTGATGCGTATGGCCGCCGATAAACCAGCCGGACCACCACCAACCACAACAACGTCGTATTCCATTGCTTCGCGCGGACCGTACTTCTCAATGATGCTGCTCGTGTTCATTGTCATTTTTACCTGATCTTGAGTTTTTCTTGCCCGCTCGTCCCGTCAAACAACAAGCAGCGCCAACGGTCGGAAGAAAGCGACCGCTTTTATATTTTCTGCTTACATCCCCACCGCGAGATAACCACCATCGATAGGCAGCACCACACCGTTGACGAATGACGACAGCGGCGAGCACAGGAAGAAAATGCCATCAGCAATTTCTTCTGAACGCCCCCAGCGCTTCATAGGCGAACGTCCCAGCACGCGTGCATTGCGCTCCGGATCGTCCTGCAATGGCTTGGTCATCGGTGTATCAATCCAACCTGGCGCCACAGCATTGACGCGAATACCCAACTCGGCCCAGGCAACCGCCAAGCTCTTGGTCAACTGCACAACACCACCTTTGCTGGCCGAATAGCCGGGCGCAGTGGCGCTGCCAAAGAAGCTCATCATGGAAGCAATGTTGACAATCGCACCACCCTGCTTCTGCAATAGCGGCTTCGCTGCAGAGCAGGCGCGCAAGGTGCCAGTCAGATTGATGTTCAAGGTATTAGCGAATGATTCCGCCTGAAACTCACCCGGTCCCTGACCGCCAATCCCTGCAGCATTGATCAAAATATCTATGCGTGTGAGACCTGCAAAGAAGTCGTTGACGTCCTTGTCGTACGCAACGTTCAGAACCGCCGCATCTATACCGGCGAATGCAGGATCAGCCAGAGCTGCCTTGACTTCCTTTTCAGAAACGCCGGTTGCAATCACTTTTGCACCGGCTGCCTTCAATGCCAATGCTGCTGAACGTCCGATACCGCTGGTACCGCCAGTAATGACTGCGCACTTTCCTTCCAGCATCTTTGTTTTATCCATGACCATCTTCTCCGTTTGAATTATTTACGTTAGGAACGCGTTTCAATTCTGTGCATCAACTCAAGCCGACTACCGGCAGCACTGCGCCGTGGACTGCCTTCGCATAATCCGATGCAAGGAATCCGACTACTGCACTCAGATCTTCCAACGCCACCCATTTATTAGTATCTGCATCCGGCATGGCAGCGCGATTGGTCGGCGTATTGAGAATGCTTGGTGCGACAGCATTGACGTTGATGCCGTAACCACGAAGTTCCTGTGCCATCGATTCAGTCAGACGCGCCACTGCGCTCTTGGATGCGCAATAAGCACCCATTGCGCCGATGCCACTGACTGCAGATGCGGCCGCGACGTTGACAATCTTGCCGCGCCCTGCGGTTTTCATACCTGGCACGACTGCGCGAGAAGCATTGATCAAGGTAGCAACATTCATATCCATCAGACGCCGCCACATAGCGTCATCGGTTTCGTGCACAGCAGGGCCCATATCAAAACCGCCAGCAATATTGCACAAGACATTGGCCGGGCCGAGGCTGGACAAAGCGTCTTTTAAGGCCACTTCTGTCTTGTCTGCATTGGTCAAATCAACAGCGACCGTCTTCACTTTTGGATTACTGCCATACGCCGTCTGCAGCACATTGGCATTCATATCTACGGCCACGACGGTTGCACCTCGATCAAGAAAAAACGTTACGATCGACTTTCCAAGAGCGCCTGCCGCACCAGTGATTACAACGACTGAAGACATGATTACTTCCTTTCCACGAATGGCCATGAATGAATTTCAATAAACTAACATATCGTCAGTTATAGCTCAACATTAATTATTCACGACAGATTCTTGACCTTCTCAGATAACTGACATATAGTTAGTTTTAACAAAGCAAGTACCCGACCTTTTTTACATGAGGATCACAATGACTGCTGTGACTTACCCAATCTATGACGCAGATCGGCATTTCTACGAACCACCAGAAGCCTTCCTCCGGCATCTACCCAAGAAGTATCAAAAAGAATTTCAGTACGTAGAAGTCAACGGCCGTACCAAACTGGCTGTCGGCGGCATACTGTCTGACTACATCCCGAATCCGACCTTCGAAGTCGTCGCCGCTCCTGGTTCACACGAAAAGTGGTACCGCGGTCAGAACCCAGAAGGCCTGTCTCTGCGCGAAATCACCGGCAAGCCGATCGCATCGCAAGCAGCCTTCAACAACGGTGCCGCACACATCAAGGTCATGGATGAGCAGAAGATTCATGCAGGCCTGTTTCTGCCAACACTGGCATCGGTAATCGAAGAGCGTCTCGCGCAAAAACCGGATGCCATTCAGGCGCTATTCCACTCGATCAATATGTGGACAGCAGAGGAAACTGGCTTCGCCAAAGATCAACGCCTCTATCCGGTGCCAATGATTCACCTCGCCGATGTCGACGCAGCATGCAAGGAACTCGATTTCTTGCTGGAACAAGGTGCACGCGTCATCGGTATTCGCCCTGCACCTGTCCCCGGGCTCAAGGGCGGTCGTTCGATGGGCTTTCCAGAATTCGACCCGTTCTGGGCGCGCGTCAACGAAGCAAAGATTTTTGTCGTCCTGCACGTATCCGACTCTGGTTACGACAAGATCAACCAATGGTGGACCGCTGGTGGTAAAGGCGAATTCCGTCCCTTTGAAAAAGATCCTTTCGGTGAAATTCTCGACTGGATGGGTCGTCCTATCGCCGACACCTTGGCTGCCTTCGTCTGCCACGGCGTATTCGATCGCTTCCCGAATATCCGTGTCGCGTCACTGGAAAACGGCGCCTCCTGGTTGGAACCGCTCATGCAACGCATGGAGTCGACTTATCACAAGATGCCGCACGCATTCAAACGCAATCCGATCGAGACTTTCCGTCAGCATGTCTATGTCGCGCCGTTTTATGAAGACAAGGTCGACAAGGTCATCGACCTGATCGGTGTTGAACGGGTGCTGTTCGGTAGCGATTGGCCGCATCCGGAAGGATTGGCGCATCCACTGGATTTCTTCAAAGACATTTCCAACCTCAATGCTGCGCAAACGCAACGCGTGATGAGCACCAATCTCAAGGAATTACTCGCAGGCGTACGTTGAATTAATTATGTAGCACCGTTCCATTCTTCAGATGTGATGTGATTTCCCCATGCAGGCTCCTCGTTTGCATGGGGGTTTTTTTATTTTTTTCAGAGTTTCGCAACAGCAAAGTCGAGAAAAACAAGAATCTATCGAGAAACATAATGGAGACAAAATATGGACGGCATTTTTTCAGATGTACGCATCATTGATCTCTCGCAAGGCATGGCTGGCAGCATTGCCGCCCTACTGCTTGCCGAACTCGGCGCCGATGTCGTTATGGTCGAACCGCCTGGTACATCTCCGAAACGGCAGATACCCGGCGCACCGGTATGGAACCGTAGCAAACGCAGCGTGGTGCTGGATATCAACGATGCCGAACAACGCCTAAGCTTCAATCAACTTCTAGCCAGCGCCGATGCACTGATACACGATTACACGCCGGAACGCGCTATTGCAGCAGGGCTAGACGATGCGACGCTGAGAAAATTCTCACCGCAGTTAATCGTTAGCGCCATTGGCAGTTATCCGCCGGGACATCCTTTAGCAGAAACATCGGTTGACGATGCATTAGTACTCGCGCAAATGGGCGTGTTCGACGAACATATGCCAGCGCGACGTAGCGGCCCCATGTACTACCGTTTTCCACTAGGTAGTTGGACGGCAGCCTATCTTGCTGCCAACGGACTGGTGGCACGCTTGCGGGTACGCGATCGCAGCGGCATCGCGGGTGCCGTTAGCACCAGTCTGATCCAGGGCGCGCTGGTACCGATGATGCAATACTGGTTTCGCACCGAACATCCAGATCGCTCTTCTGAATCCTGGATACGCAAGGAATCAGGATCTACCATTTATCAATGCGCTGACGGCTTATGGTTACAGGCGCATACCCCGCCGCCCGATTCCGCCCCCACCATGAAAGCTGCGCTGGAAGCGATGTCGCCAGAGGAGCTGGCCGCTGCCAATGCCAGCAGACCCAAGATCATTAGTGCACCCAACTGTGGTGCCAATGCCCTCATCTTCAAAACGCGTCCACGTGATTTCTGGGTAGCAGAAATGCGCGCTGCCGATCTCCCGGTCATGCCGGTAGAGTCCTTTGGCAGCGCTTATACAGAAGAGCAGGCTATTGCCAACGCTTATGTAGTCGAAGTGAACGATCCAGAGCATGGTCCGGTGCGACAACCCGGACCACCGCTACGTATTTCACCAACACCGCACGTATCAGGTCCGGCTCCGCGACCAGGTCAGCATCAAGAAGAGGTATTCGCACAATGGCAGCCTCGATCAAGAAGCTGGCCAAGCAACGCAGGCACACCACCGCAATACCCGTTACAAGGACTGAAGGTCCTCGACTTCGGCATGTTTGTCGCTGGTCCGTTGGCACCGATGATGCTCGCGCATCTGGGTGCAGAAATCATCAAGGTAGAACCCGTGAACGGCGATAGTTTGCGTATGGGTAGTTGGGCCTTTATGTCCGCGCAGCGCGACAAGCGTGTACTTGCTCTGAATATCAAAGACCCAGCAGCGCGCCCCATCGTCGAAAAACTGGTCGCATGGGCTGATGTGGTTCATCACAATCTGCGCATGCCGGCCGCCGACAAACTCGGCCTCGGCTATGACAGCCTAAAGACAATCAAGCCCGACATCATTTACTCCCACGTCAGCGCATACGGTCTTGAAGGACCATGGCAAACTTGGCCTGGCCTCGACCCTACTGTTCAATCCGGCAGCGGCTGGGAAATCGAAGGCAGCAGCGCAAGCAATCCGCCGATCTGGTTCCGCTATGGCATGTTCGATCATCTCTGTGCGATGGGTTCTCTGCTAGCGACACTAGCAGCACTCAGGCATCGCGATAAAACTGGCGACGGCCAGTTCGTCGATGCATCGCTCTATGGCGCCGCCATATTGACTACTGGTGAAACGATGATGAAACCGGACGGCACGCTGACGCCCTATCCTCGCATCGATGAAATGCAACTGGGCGTGAGTCCGGGACGGCGCATCTATCAATGCAGCGATGGCTGGATCTCGTTGGTGGCAGAAGGCCCAGGCATGCTAGATCATCTGCATAGTCAAGCTGAAGGCAAGGAACTGGACACATGGTTTGCATCCATGTCGGCTCAGCATGCCATTGCACAAGTACACAATGCCGGTGCGGAAGCGGTCAAGCTCGCACTCGATAATCGTGAAACCTTCCTTGACGATCCGCTCAATCTGGAAATGAGGCTGCTCGCCGATACCGATCATCTGCATTACGGCAAGCTCAGACAAACAGGTTCGATCTGGAATTTCAGCGACATGCAGACACGCATCGAGCGCGCCGCACCGACGCTAGGTCAGCACAGCCGAGAACTGCTGGAGGAATTCGGTCTGAGGGTCGACGCCATCGATGATCTGTTCGCACGCGGCATCGTTGCTTGAGTACTACTCCAAGCAACTACTCGGGGCGTGCGCTCAGATTTACTGGTGAGCCGTAATCCCGTTCGCTAGTTTTCTGTTGCCGCCGTCCTCAAATGTGTGATTGCCCTATGCAAATTTATCTCGATTGCATAGGGCTTTTTTATCCTTGATGGATAAATCTCTTCGCCCCTCGCCTCCATCATTTCTTGCAAATACATGCCGTGTACTTGACCAGCCTTACTTCTTCCACATCCGCTTAACAGAGCGAATAAACGCAAATAACATTAAAAATGGAAACAACATATTGCGTTTATTTTATTAAAAATAATTACGCAATATTTTAAATAACTGATGACATTTCATTTTTTTAAGTTATTATCTGAATCAAAGTAGCGCAGCTATAAAAATATAAAACCCGCCTTTTGGAATTACGCAACAAGGCGTACCAACAAAAAAGGAGACAAAAATGGTCGGAACATTGACAGGGAAAATTGCGGTCGTCACAGGCGCAGCAACTGGCTTGGGTCGCGAAATAGCGCTGCGATTTGCACAGCAAGGTGCGCAGGTAGCCATCCTTGGACGCACTTTGTCCACTCTGGAAAAAACAGCCGCCGAAATAGGCAAGCAGACGCTCCCCATAGTCTGCGACATCTCACAATCGGATCAGGTACGTGCTGCGTTTGCCAAGGTGACGCAAGTTTTCGGCGGCGTCGACATCCTGATCAACAATGCCGCCATTTACACGCCGTTTCGACTAGAAGACGCCAGCGACGACGAATTACAGTCAACGTTTGCTACCAATGTCATCGGCGCCGCTTTCTGCATCCGCTCAGCAATTCCTCTCATGCGCCATCGTGGCAACGGCGACATCGTCAATATCACGTCTGAATCGGTGCGCAATCCATTCCCTTATCTGAGCGTGTACGCATCCTCCAAGGCTGCACTGGAAAGCCTAACCCAAGGTCTGCGCACCGAATTGCGAGAAGACAAAATCCGCGTCAGCGCATTACGTGTCGGTGCCATGACAGGCAATGAAAGCGCAGCAAAGTGGGCACCCGGCATGCTGGATAAATTCATAGCTGCCATTCAGGCCTCTGGGCATGCCGCCGCCGTCGGCGCTGGTATGTCGCCAAAGACCGTGGCCGACTATCTGGTACGTGTACTGGATTTGCCGCGCGAAGCGAATGTCGACCTGATCGAGCTGCGCGGCGTCTGATTCTTTCAGCCCGAACCACCAAGCCCCTACCGTCGCCGATGAGGCGATACCCAATATCAACCTGAGGACATTGAGCAATGAGCATTCCGTTTACCAATATCAAACAACTTTTTATAGACGGCACTTGGGTCTCACCTTCCGTCGGCTTTGAAGCCATCGTCAATCCTGCAACTGAAGAAATTATCGGTGAAGCACCTGTCGGCGGTAAGGTCGAGGTCGATGCCGCCATCGCCGCTGCCCGCCATGCCTTCGATACCGGGCCATGGCCGCGTATGTCGATGGACGCACGCATTGCAGTGATCCGCAAGTTCAAGGCAGCCATCGTCAGCCGTTCCGAAGAAATCAAAGCACTACTGACAGCTGAAGTCGGCGCAGTCTACATGCTGATGCAAAGCGCGCAATTTCAAGGCGCACTGGATGCCATCGACTATGCGATTGAACTGGCACAAAGAATCGCACCAGAACCTTCGCCGATAGAACTAAAGCCCAATCCTTTCGATCCCGCTGGCGGCGACATCTTCGCTGGTGGCGTCATCATCCGCGAACCGTATGGTGTGGTGGCCGGCATCACGCCATATAACTATCCGTTCTTTCTGAATGTCGTGAAGTCCGTACCAGCACTACTGACTGGCAATACCGTGGTGCTGAAGCCTTCGCAATTCACACCGTTCTCGGCCTTGTTGCTAGGCCAGATCATTGAAGAAAGCGGCCTGCCTAAAGGGACATTCAACATCATCAATGGCGGACCTGAAGTCGGCACTCTGCTGACCAGCGATCCGCGCGTCGATCTGGTCACCTTTACCGGTTCAGACAAAGTAGGTGCAGCGATTCTTACGCAATCTGCACCGACTCTAAAGCGCGTGTATCTGGAATTGGGTGGCAAGTCTGCCTTGATCGTGCGCCCCGACGCCGACCTGATGAAAGCGGCTGGAACTGCTGCCTTCTCCTTTACCTTGCATGCCGGTCAGGGCTGCGCCTTGCTGACACGCTATATCGTGCACAACTCGATCCGTGCGCAATTCGTCGAAATCGTCAAACAGATCGTCAGCACCTTGAAGATGGGTAATCCAGCCGATCCTTCCGTCATCGTCGGTCCGCTCATCCGCGAAGCCGCACGTCAGAAAACAGAAAGCTATGTAGAAAAAGCGCTAGCCGGCGGTGCGCGTCTAGTCGTTGGCGGCAAGCGTCCTGCTGAACACAAGCGCGGTTACTTTTTTGAGCCTACGTTATTCGACGACGTCGATAACCGCTCCGCCATCGCACAGGAAGAAGTGTTCGGTCCGATAGGCGTGGTAATCGGCTACGACACAGATGAAGAAGCCATTGCACTGGCCAACGATTCACGTTTCGGTCTTAGCGGCGCAGTGATGTCAACTGACCGCGCTGCCGCCTATCGCATGGCTTTGCGACTGCGGACCGGTGGTGTCTCCATCAATGGCGGCACCGGAGATCTTTTCGTGAAGGCACCATTCGGCGGCTACAAACACTCGGGCATCGGTCGCGAATTCGGTCCCGCCTGGCTCAATGAATTCATGCTGGATAAATCGATTACCTATCCGCTTGGCTGATCCGCTACGCGCGCTGAGTTTGACGAAAGGCCTTCAACAACTTGACACAAGAAAGATGAGAAAACCGGAATGACAAAAGAATTTGACTATATCGTCGTCGGCGCCGGCTCTTCCGGCTGCGTACTGGCAGAACGACTTTCAGTTGATGGCTCCAAATCGGTGCTACTGATTGAAAGCGGCCATCTCGACACAAGCCCACTGATACAGATGCCACGCGGGATTGGCATGATGCTGACGCCCGGCAATCCGCATCTCTGGAGTTATAAGGCATCGCAGGGATCAGGACGCCCCGAAGAAGACTGGCTCAAGGGCCGCGTACTCGGCGGTTCCAGCTCCATCAACGGGATGGTTTACATGCGCGGCCTGCCATCCGAATACGATGACTGGGAAGCTGCTGGCTGCACCGGTTGGGGATGGCGCGACATTGGGCGATGCTTCAAGGAGATGGAAGACCATGAACTGGGCGCGGATGAATGGCGCGGTGCCGGCGGTCCACTCAAGATATCTGTGCACCCTCCAGGCGATCCACTGTGCGAAGCGGTGATCAAGGCCACCGAGCAAATCGGTGTGCCGCGCGTCGCCGATCTTAATTCTGGTGATACCGGTGTCGGCTATCAGCCACGCACGATCTGGCGTGGTCGCCGCTGGAGTTCGGCCAAGGCATTTCTTGCACCTGCAGCATCCAGATCCAATCTGAGCATACGTACCGGCACTGACGTCTTGCACATCACGTTCGAAGATCGCGTGACTAGCGGCGTCCAAGTCCGCGATAGAAGTACAGGCGAAGTGTCCTTCATACGTGCTCGTCGTGAAGTAATTCTTGCTGCTGGCGCACTACATTCACCAAAACTGCTGCAACTATCCGGCATCGGCCCCGGCGCGGAACTTGCCAAGCTTGGCATCAGCGTTCTGCAGGATTCACCGGGTGTAGGCCGCCATATGCTGGAACATCGGACGATGATGATGCAGACACGCTTGAAGAGTGGCAGTCTCAATGCTGAATTTTCCGGCATGCGGCTTTCCAAGAATCTCCTTAATTACTATGCGCGTGGTCGCGGCCCCCTGACCCATGCAGCGCATGAAGTCTGTGCACTCGTGAAAACCAATCCGGATCTTGACCGACCCAACGCGCAAATCGGCATGGGCATGTATTCGATTGCCATTACCGACGGCAAGATCGTTCTTGAAAAAGAACATGGCATGACATGGGCAGCCTATTTCACCAGGCCCACCAGCGAGGGTTCAGTGACAATCACCAGCACCAAGCCAGATGCGCCACTGAGTATTGATGTCAATTATCTAAGCACCGACACCGACCGACGTCACTCCGCCGATTTACTGCGTCTGATGCGCAAGATCATCACGCAGCCAGCCTTGCGTCCTTACGTAGTCGAAGAAACCATACCCGGCGCCGCTTATGCATCCGATGAAGAAATTGTCGACGCCTATTTCAAATGTGGCTCGACCGCATTTCATGTCGCAGGCACCTGCCGCATGGGAGCCGACGCTGCATCAGTAGTCGATCCGCAACTACGCGTAAGAGGTGTACAGGGATTGCGTGTGGTGGACACATCAATCATGCCCACACTGATATCGGGCAACACCAACGGCCCGGCAATGGCCATCGCCATGCGCGCAGCGGAACTCATTCAACAACATTCATAAACCAAAAAGGAGAACGTGCATTTTCCGACATGACCTCGGATTCAGGCATGACAAATCAACGAAACAGGAGGTGACAAAAGATGGCAACAAAAAATAAAACAAGTAGCAAAAGATATAAAACGATATTGGCATCATCAATCACGATGGCTTTTGCTGCGAGCATTGCAACACCAGTGCTGGCCGCCATAATAGAAACTGATAATCCGGACGTCGAATTGCGCTGGGATAATTCATTCCGCTATACCGGTGGCTGGCGTGCGGGCAAGATCAATCCCGCATTCCTCAACAATCCTGCCTACGATGAAACCGAAGGCCGTTTCGGCCGCGGTGATATGGTCAGCAATCGTCTCGATGTACTGTCCGAATTGGACTTCGTTTACAAAAACAATTTCGGCTTCCGTGTCAGCGCTGCACTCTGGGGGGATGGCGCTTACAACAAACGTTCCTTCCCTAATCCTGCACTTACGGCACAGGGCATCAACGGCAATTACAAAGACAACACTTACAACGGCTATACCAAACGTTATGTGGCTGGACCTTCGGGCGAAATCCTCGATGCTTTCGTATTCGGCAGCATCGACATCGCCAGCACACCAGTCAAGTTCAAACTGGGTCAGCACAATGTGTATTGGGGCGAATCGCTGTATTCAGCCACAAACAGCATTGCCTATTCGCAAGGCCCTATCGACACCATCAAAGCAGCAACCAGCCCCGGTGCCGAAGCCAAGGAACTGTTCTTGCCATTGACCCAGTTGTCGGCGCAAGTACAACTGACTAGCGAGCTTTCCGCCGCCGCCCAATATGCATTCGACTGGAAGCCGTATCGATTGGTACCGGGGGGAACTTTCTTTGCGTCTGGCGACGGTTCGCGCTCAGACTACGCAGCAAATTTTCCTGGCGGCTTCAATATTCCCAACGGTCCCGATTTAGGTCCTGATCGTAAACGCGGCGATTTTGGCCTCAGCATGCGATGGAGTCCGAGCTGGCTGTCCGGGTCCGCAGGGCTGTACTACCGTAAGTTCACCGAAAAACTGCCATGGGCGATGACGCAAGTGGCACCGGCCCCTGCAGTTCGACTGGTATATGCGCGCGATACCGAGCTGTACGGCTTCAGTATGATCAAGAACATCGGTACGCTCAATGTGGGTAGTGAAATTTCTTATCGCAAGAATAGCGCACTGAATTCGGCCGCAGGCTATCCGGTAATGCCCGCGAACGGCAGCAATCCAACGTATGCAGAAAGCGAAGGCGCACGAGGCGACACCATGCATGCGCTAGTTAACGTCGTCACTTTGCTGCAACGAAACTCCTTATGGACCGGCGGTTCTGTGCAGGCTGAAATTAACTACAGCCGCCTGCTCAAGGTGACATCCAATCCCCAACTCTATTACGGCGAAGGCTACGCTTCTTGCCTTGGCCTAAGCAAGAGTGACGGATGCTCAACCAAAGATGCCTGGGGCATGAATCTCGGCTTCACGCCAGAATGGCCACAAGCGATGGCAGGCTGGGATCTTTCCATGCCTACGTCGCTGGGTTATCAGATCAAGGGGAACGGCCCAGCGCTGGGTGGTGGCAATGAAGGTTCGCTGTCATGGAGCATAGGCCTCACCGGAAAATATCTGGCACGGCATGAGTTCTCACTCAAATATGCAGAAGCCCGTTCGCGCTACAACACCGATCCTGCCACCGGCGTGGTCACCACCACCAATGGCAGCAATGCCGTACAAAGCAACCATAACTGGATTTTCTTCACATATAAAACCAGTATGTAACGATCCCTGCATATAGAAAAAACATAAAGAGCAAAGCGGCGGGAAAATTTTCCGCCGTCAAATTCTGAACATTGGAGACAAGAAATGAATTACCGAAATTACTTTATTGCGATCGCAACAGGCACTCTAATCACGGCTTCTGCCCTCGCAGCGCCGACGCCGGAAGAAGCCAAAGAACTCGGCGTTTCACTCACCCCGATGGGGGCAGAAAAAGCCGGAAACAAAGACGGCACAATTCCCGCCTGGGACGGTGGCATCTGCAAACCAATAGCAGGCTACAAACCAATCAAAGGCGCATCGGGCGGCGCACCTTATCCCGATCCGTTTCCCAATGAAAAACCGCTGTTCCGCATTACCGCAGCCAATTTGAGCAAGTACGCTGACAAGATCGACGCCGGTACCAAGGAATTATTCCAGCGATATCCTAACTATGCGATGGATGTCTATCCGACACACCGCACAGCCTGCTTCCCCAACTACGTCTACGAAAACACCATCAAGCGCGTGATGAGTCCGAAACTGGTTGGTACTGCACCCGGCCTGATAGGCGCTCATGCACAAGTACCGTTCCCGATTCCAAAATCGGGCTTCGAGGCAATGTGGAATGCCAACTTGAAATTCGAACACGCGAACACCAAGGGCGACATCGATGCCGTAATCGTTGACACTGGCGGCAGGGTGATCAAAACGTCCTATCAAATCGTCGAGAATCAAAACGCCTACTGGGACAACACGATTACTTCGATACCGGAAGACAAACCTTACTGGTCGCTGATTGCGCGCTCAACCTATCCACCGTCAGAGGCTGGTGGCGGGCAGATGCGCCATCAATTTCTGCGCACCGATCAGAAAGATCCTGTGGCATGGAGCTACATTCCTGGTCAGCGCCGTGTGCGATTGGCTCCCGAATTTTCGTACGATACCGTGGCGACCACGTCAGGCGGCATCCTGCTGTTTGACGAGATCAACGGCTTCGATGGAAAGATGGACAAATACGATTTCAAATTGATCGGCAAGAAAGAAATGTACGTGCCTTATAACACTTACAAATTCTCCAGTGCACCTATCGAAGAACAGTCCACAAAAGACTTTGGCAACGTCGATCTTCTGCGTTGGGAGTTGCACCGCGTCTGGGTCGTTGAAGGTACGCTGAAGCAGGGTCAGCGCCACGTTCAGCAAAAGAAAATCTTTGCTCTGGACGAAGACTCCTGGAGCATCATGACTTACTACGGTCTTGACAGCGCGGGCAAGGTCCATCACGCCATGCAACTACTGCCAACGCAGCAATACGACAAACCTGAATTGCGTACCGGCCACTACTTGCTGTACGACCTGAACCGCGGCATTTACGGCAACCAGAACAAACAGATGGGTGGCACCAACCCCGGTTTTTACCAAGTGGCCCCGTATCCAGCAAATTACTTTACGCCGGATTCACTGGCAGGCCGTGGCATACGCTAGAACCAGGAAAGATAGCTGGATGTAAAGAATGAGAGCGGAACAAACCACTTCTCGAAAACATTCAGCACAAGGAGTCCTCAGTCCGTCCTTGCAACGGGATTTGCCTCATTCCTCATGGAATGAGGCTTTTTTTATGCGGTGCAATCAAGTGACGTGAACCAGATCGTAGCGATGCATACGCCAGCCGACCGGTTCACGCACTTCTATCTTGGTAATTCCTTTGATGCCGACGTTGATCTCCTCCAAGATTTCCGCAAGCTCTACACGAGTCGATGCGCTAATGAATGCAGTCATTTCGTAGCGCCCCAAAGTCAGACCGACGAAACCGCAGTCAGCGCGTTTTGCTAACCGAGCTGCAACATGACGTCTCTCTTCGGGTAGCGTATTGATCAGTAGTACTGCACTAGCCGCAATACCGACCGCAGCAACATCGGTGACAAGACCGATACGCGCCGCCTTGGTTTCAAGCAGTCGTTTGAGCCGCTGGCGTACAGTCCCTTCCGCAATGTCCAGAACACGCCCTACTTCACGATTGCTCATGCGACCGTTTTGCGCGAGTAGATCCAGTATTGCGTTATCGGTCTCGTCCAGTTTTATCGTTGGCTTGATCATCTTCGTCATATTTGTACCAATTTATAGATGCGCATATTCGCTTACGTGTTTGATGATTTCAGTATAGACATCGACCTCGATAGTACGTACACCGTTGACCTTGGATATCCGCTCTATCACCGATTCTTCCAGCTCCTCCAAAGAAGCTGCCATCGCCAAAATCAACAAGGAAGGATCGCCCATAACGATGCTCATACCAGCGACACCTTCGATATCCGCGATTTTTCTGGCAACGCTTTCTACCGGTCGACCTGAAACGCTTACCGCGACATGTGCCATGACGTGATAGCCGGCCGCATGAAAATCCCGCTGCGCCATGATCTTCATGACGCCACCTTTTTCCATGGCGCGAATACGAGCCGCAATGGTGAACTCTGTCACCGACAGTTGGGCCGCCAGCGATTTATTAGTTTGCCGAGGATCGGCACGCAGACACAGGATGATGTTGCGGTCCAATTCATCCAGCGTCGGAGATTTTTGTGCTCTGAGTGTTTTATTTGTCATTGTCTAGGCAGATTTTAAGCTACACAAAATTGAAGTCCCTATCTCCGCGCATACATACCCATGCCATCGCCTGAAGACTCGAAACACTAGCATAGCGACTATCGCACGACAAGTCGCGCATAGACCTCCAGCAAAGCATTAATTTATTTTGCGTATTAATAAATAAATAAATTAATACATTAATCAATAAATTTAAATATTTATTTAAATAATGCGTAAATTTACAAAGAAAAATGAGATAACATTCAAAAACAAATAAATTACATAAAGTCAGTTATTCAAGGAGACAAGCATGACTACAGCAACGCATCAGGTTAATGCCCCTGCGCATGTGCCGCCCCACCTGATCTATGACTTCGACATTTACAAGGCTCCCGAAAAGGATCGCGACCCACACGCGCAATTCACGTGGATAGCAAATCGTGATCTCCCAGATATTTTCTGGACACCGGCCAACGGCGGACATTGGGTAGTGACGCGTAGCGAAGAGTTCAACAAGGTGCTGACTGAACCAACAGTCTTCAGCTCCTGGGTTAATGTCGTACCGGAAAGCCGTTCGTTTAAACAGATTCCTATCAATCTCGACCCGCCGGATCATACAAAATTTCGAGCCTTACTCAATCCTTCATTTTCACCAAAAGCGGTTGCCACACTGGGTGAAAAAGCGCGTCAGATGACTATCGATCTGATTGAAAAAATGCAGGCGAATGGCGGCTGCGAATTTGTTGATGAGTTCGCCCGCCAATTACCGATCGGCATTTTCATGAACATGGTCGCCTTGCCGGAAGCCGATCGAGAAATGCTGTTACGCGTAGTCGATAGCATCGTTAGACCAACCGAAATCGACGACAACTCGGCATTTTATGAATTAATTGCCTATGCCACCAAGACGTGGAAAGAACGACTGGAGAATCCAGGCGACGATTTATTCAGCAAGCTAATACAAGCGAAGGTCGACGACCAGCCGCTGGATGAACAAAGCATCATCGGCATATTTACCTTGCTACTGATAGGCGGGTTGGATACGGTGGCTTCCGTACTTGGCTTCGTCGCAAATTTTTTGGCGAAAAATCCGGGGCATCGCAAATTACTGATTGAACAGCCTGCGCTAATACCTGGTGCAGTAGAAGAATTGCTACGCCGCTTCCCCATATCCACGCTAGTACGCAAGGTGGTCAGCGATACGCAACTCAAAGAGGTGCACATGCGCAACGGCGATCTGATAATGCTCCATAGTGCGGCGCAGACACTGGATGACCGCGTATTTCCCGATCCCATGAAAGTCGACTTTACGCGCAAGACAGTCTTCCACGGCGCTTTCGGTAACGGTGCACATCGCTGCGTCGGATCGATGCTGGCACGCACCGAATTGAAAATATTTTTGGAAGAATGGCTCAAGAGAATCCCGGACTTCGAACTGGATACTGAGAAAAACTGGCAACTGGCATCCGGCATGGTACTGACCGTGGAAAAACTCTGGCTGAGCTGGGACGTCAAATAAACGTAAACAAAAATCCGAAGAGATCGCTCGCAGAAGAATTAGGAGAAAACGATCTCTTCACCTCACGTTCACTTTAAAAATATCACGCCATGCCACATATTAAATTCATCCAACACGACGGATCGGAACACTCGGTCGAAGCAACTATCGGAACAACACTGTGCCAGGCAGCACTAGATAATTTTGTTCCAGGAATCCTTGGCGACTGCGGCTGCAACTGTACTTGCGGGACTTGCCACGGTTATATAGATCAAGCGTGGCTCGCCACACTACCGCCGATGTCGAAAGAAGAATCCGGCATATTGGAAGGCGTACTCAACCCCTGTGAAAACAGCCGCCTGCTCTGCCAGATTCGAATAGAGCCTGAACTCGACGGACTGGTGGTGAATCTGCCCGCATCGCAATTTTGAACGAGCAGTTTCAATATCTTATTTTTCCTTAAGCCGCGCTTCGATAAGCGCGTGCTGACAAGGCGAAATGCAATCCAGCCCACGGACAACAAATGCACATGATGGTCATCATCGCAAAACGCAGTGACTGATCGCCGCCATACAAGTCGCTGAGAACACCAACCATAAATGGCCCGAGGCCGTAGCCCACCAGATTGGTACAGATCATCATTGTGGCCGACGTTACGCCACGCATGTCGGGAGATACCAAGGTCAGCATGGTGCCGAAAGAAGCAGGAAATACCACAAACGCAAAAAACATCGCCAAGCAAAGCAAGACGATAGCAAGCAATGTTGGCTTGAACAGAATAGCCCCGCAGGAAATCAACAATGTAATGAAGCAGATCACCACGCAGACATCAATCCGTCGCCGTGGATTTGATTTGCCTATATGATCGCAGGCGATACCGCCGATCACTGAACCAATGGCGGTAAAAAGACCTCCGGCCAATGCCGCCACCATGCCGGCCTTCTCAATATTGAGTCCGTGGAAGCGCATCACGAATGCAGGCATCCAGACGCCCAGCGTCGCGATCGCGGCAGTCGTGATGGAAGTACCGGCAATCAGATGCAACACCGCACGATTCTTGACGATATAGAGAATCACCGTAAGCGGCGCCACTGCTTCCTTGGCGACAAGGACTGCGGCATCGTAGCCACCACGTTTTGGTTCACGCACCGTAAGTACCAGCAAGGTAGCGAGTATCAGTCCGGGAACGCCAGCAATCAGCATCGCCAGCCGCCAACCATAGTGAGCAGTGACATAACCACCAATAACAATAGTCAGTGCAGCACCAATCGCGTTGCCAATAAACAGATAGCCGACCGCGGTTGAGCGTTTGCTGGGTGGAAAAAAATCAGATATCAAGGAAAAACTGGCTGGTGTACCACCCGCCTCGGCAGCACCGACACCCATACGCGCCAGTAAAAGCTGCACAAAGTTTTGTGCAAAATAAGACAGCGCAGTCATCGCGCCCCAGATCGCTACCAATCCTGCAAGCAGCCTGACGCGATTATTGCGATCAATCAGAAAACCGATAGGAATTGCCGCCAACGCAAACGATACGCCATAAGCCAATCCCGTCAATAGCCCGAGTTGACTATCACTCAAACCGAACTCGATCCGTACTGGTTCGACAATGATGGAAATCATTGTGCGATCCAGAAAATCGCACGCATAGATCAAGGCCAGAATGGCAAGTGCATACCAGCTTCTCGCCGGGACTTTGTCTTCTGCAGCTTCTTCTATTTCTGCCTCTGCCACCGTGGTCAGCTCTATGTCATCCGTCAATACCGTGTTCAATTCCATTGCGTCTGTCTCCTGATATTTATATATACGTAGATAGACGCTTGATAATGGATACCTGATACGCGTCTTGTAATGTCAGTGATGCGTTGGCAAGACGTGCATGCCGCTTAATGCGCAATTTGTCTGCGGGCGAAATCGACCAGATCCGGATTCGCCGGATTATGTGCGAGCATGCCGCCGTCGATGATGTAGGTTTGACCTGTGATATAGCGGGCTTCATCTGAAGCAAGAAAACAAACAAGTCCAGCAATGTCTTGTGGCTCACCCATTTCTGGTGTCAGGGTATGTCGTGACATCACTTCAATCACATCTGCCGCCACCGCACGCGCTGCAGGCGTCAGCACTAGTCCGGGTGCGACTGCATTGCAACGAATACCCTGATGACCATGTTGCGTAGCAAGCTGACGCGTCAAACCGATGATGGCGGTCTTGGAGACGTTATAGGCAATACGCGAGATATCGCCAGAAAAACCACCGGCAGATGCCGAATTGATGATCACGCCTTTACCGCGCGCGATCATGTGCGGCAGAGCGTATTTACTTGCCGCAAGGTAGGCCTTCAAATTGACGGCCATCACCAGATCCCAAGTCTCGAAATCGATATCGATGGCATTGGTGTCGCGTGCATGTACCTCAGGCGAACCGATCGCCGCATTGTTATGCAGTACATCAAGGCGACCATGCTTCTCTATCGTCCCTTCCACCAACGCGCGTATCGACGTCACATCCGCAGCATCAAATTCGACCGCATGCGCTTTTTTACCAATATCGGCAGCGAGCTTCTTCGCCATCGTCATGTTGCGATCTGCAATGATGGCGGTCGCACCTTCCGCTACCAATCTGCGACAGGTTGCCTCGCCGATGCCTGAAGCACCGCCTGTGACGATAGCAACTTGGTCGATAAATCTGTTCATGTCTTCTCCTGATTGAGGCTGGAAATGGTAATACGATAATTACTGCTGCCAGCGTTGCGAGGCGATCGTGCCGCCATCCACACGCAAGTCGATACCAGTGATAAAACTTGCATGCCTGCTGAGCAGCCAATCAACGGCATTTGCAATGTCTTGTGGCGTACCGATGCGTTGCGCTGGACAGTTATCGACTATCTTTGCCACTTCTGGATGCTCGCGCATCTCTTGCCGCCCCTGTGCAGTAGAAATCACGCCTGGGCTAATCGAGATCAGCCGCGCGCCCGTCTTCGCCCATATCAGCGACTCTGCCTCTACACGCAGTTGATTGCCGCGCTTGGCAATCAAATAAGCCATGTTCTTGTCGTCGTAACCTGGCAAATCACGTATCGCATCCTTGAGTTCATTCAAGGGAGCCAGTGCCAGACGACGCTCTATTTCTGCCGGGATGGAAATAAATTGCGCGCCCATGCTGGCAATTACAACACCGACCGTGCCCGGCCCTGCCAGTTTCCGCATCACATCGATCAAGGTCGCGGTGCCGACCAAATTAACGTCATATATGCGCTCTGCCGTAGGTGCTTGTGATTGTGAAATAGCGGCCGTATGCACCATAGCCTTGAGATGTCCGTGCTTTCCAATTTCATCAGCCAATGCATGTGCCGATGCCGCTTGACCAAGATCCAGACGACAGCCGCTGACGTCATAACCCTCTTCACTCAAATGTTGAATCGCGTGATCGACGCGGCTCGCATCGTTGTCGGCTAGCAGCAAATGATGACCGCTGCCGAGAGTACGAGCACAAGCCAGCCCCATCGCACCCATCCCGGTGATCAAAATAATATTTTTCATGATGTAATTCCTTCGTTCGATGTAAGCCATGTGGACTTACGGCATCGCTATCGCGGGATGCTGCACGACAGGCGTCTCATTTGTTTTATGTTGCGAAAATTTTATTGCCGCATTCACTCAAGCTTTAAGGTAGAAGCTTTTACAGCTGAACTCTTCCAGAACTTCCAGTCTGATATTCATCATGACCATTAAGCGCATATATTTTTATGAAAAATTACGCATTATATAAACTAACATTATGTCAGTTACATTATTAAAACTAAACATCAATGTCAATCTAAAACTGTATTTATTCAGAACACAATGTCAGCGGTACGTGATGAAATCAGTTTGCCCAGAGCGTTCAAGGTGTGCGTAGTTGTTGAAGTAACTGAGACTTGCTTTACCAGAACGGTAAAGAATTTTTGTGACTGAACAATTCATGATCGACCAGCTCAGCTCCAGCATGTGCTTGTCATCCAGCCCGAGAAGCTGCTGAGTGATGCTGGCAATCGGTCCACCCGAAGTAAATACTGCAATATTCTGTGATGGGCCTGCGTCATCAAGCAAGCGCTGGAAAGCATAGTTACAGCGCCGACTGAATACCGGCCAGGGCTCTCGATAATCGGCATCGTGGTGTCCGCCTATCCAGCGCTGCATCGCACCTTCGATAATGTCCTGGAATAAGTATTTTGCTTTTTCTTGCTCTTCGAAGAAACGTCGGATAGCACCGGGTTCAGCAAAATCAGGCCAGTGCCGGAGCATGGTCTCGTGATGATCAAACTCATTGAAACCAGCATCAGTCTCCCATCCAGATTCCACTGCAGACGTCCCAGACATGGAAGACATGCATGCCTCCACGGTTTGCCGATGACGTTTCAGACTCCCCATCACTACACGGTCAAACTGATAGCCTTTTTTTTCAAACCACAATCCCAATTCGCGGCCCTGCTCATGACCTATCGATGACAGTTGATCATAGTCATCACTGCCAAAAGATGCTTGCCCATGACGAATCAAATAAATTTGTCCCATACACTCCGCTACCCAGACTTGGCTTGCCACAGCCGTTTCAAAATGAAAATCGATATTTTCATATTGAAACATTGACAGTAAGCTGTCAATTTAAAACTAACTAATAGTCAGTAGAAATATTGACATGCGACTAAAAGTGCAAAGACGAATTCCATCCAGGCCATTCGAAAAACAGTCACGGGGAATCGGTAAGTATTGATTTGTACGGCACCAATATGTTGACTGATCAAATTTCCAGATTGTCGATCAAACGAGTCTTGCCAAGCTTGGCAGCAGCCAACACCACCAGTGGTGTTTTCTGTGCGATATCGTCTGCCGATGGCGACTGCAAATCTATCCGACGACGCACGGCAACGTAATCCGGCTGCCAGTTACGTTCTGCGAGACTACGCATAGCTAGCTGCTCGTGCTTGCCTATATCGTCATTGCCGTTACGTATGTTCTGCGCGACCCGATTCAAGACACGATAGAGTTCAGGTGCTTCGGCGCGTTCTGAATCGGAGAGATAGGCATTGCGTGATGACAATGCCAAGCCATCTTCTGCGCGATAAGTTTCAGCAGCGATGATCTCGGTCGGCATCGCGAATTGGCGTGCCATATTACGCACACTCATGAGTTGCTGATAATCCTTCTTGCCGAACACTGCCACGCGTGGTTGCACGCAAGAGAACAACTTGGTCACGATAGTGCTAACGCCGCTGAAAAATCCCGGGCGAAATTCACCCTCAAGCATATTGCCCAGGCTATCTGGCGGCTGAACGCGGTATTCCTGCGGCTCCGGATACATGTCTTTTTCAGTCGGCGCAAACAGGATATAGACACCTTCCTTTTCCAGCTTTTCTACATCACTCTGGAATGTGCGCGGATACTTATCGAAATCCTCATTCGGCCCGAACTGCAGGCGATTGACAAAGATCGATGCGACCACCGGATCGCCATGCTGGCGTGCAAGACGCATTAACGACAAATGACCTTCATGCAAACTACCCATGGTCGGTACAAACGCCGTACGTAACTGGCCGCGCAAATGATCTCGCAGCTCTTCTATCGAGCAAATAATCTTCATCGGAAACTAATCAGTATCAATCTCGTGCCAGCAAAATCGCACCTGCAATCGGACCACCGCCGTTTGAAGCGACTGCGACTTTCGGATTACCTGGCACCTGGCGTGCACCGCCATCACCACGCAATTGCGTGACTGCTTCGACTACATGAATCATGCCATGCAAGCGACCGCCTGAAAGTTGCCCACCGCCCGTCGCCAATGGCAATTCGCCGTTGAGCGCAATGCGCTTGCCACCTTCGATGAAATCCCCAGCTTCACCACGCCCGCAAAAACCAAGACCTTCCAGCCACAGCAAGGACAGAATGCTGAAGCCATCGTACAACTCGGCAACATCGACATCGGACGGCTTCAAGTCGGTGCGACTCCATAAACGCTTGCCGCAACCTTCCGCAGCAAAGCGCGTCAAATCATCCAGTTGATCCCAGGAATCTCTACCAGTAAGACCGCCTGAAATTGCTTCAACACGTATCGGTTTTGACTTGAGGTCCCGCGCTGTATCTCTGTGCGAAACAATGACTGCAATCGAACCATCGACAGGCACGTCGCAATCGTAAAGACAAAGCGGTGTCGAGATCATGCGCGCGTTCATATACTCTTCCAGCGACAAGGCCTCGCGATAAACCGCGTTGGGATTGAGACCTGCATTGTGACGCGCGTTCAGAGCGATCTGTGCCAGTTGCTCACGCTTGGTACCGAACTCATGGAAATAACGACTGGCAATCAGAGCCATCCAGTTAGCGCCAGATGGTGCGAGGAAGGGTGCCTGATATTCACCGAAACCGGCAACGCGCTGTGTAGTACTACCAACCAGACTAGGCTTCGTCCCCGGCGCGACCGACGTTTCAGTTACTGTGCGAAAACAAACTACATGTCTGGCTTGCCCCGATGCCACCGCCATACAAGCGTTGAGCACACCGCTCATCTGGGTTGCCTCGCTACCGGCGTTGTACCAGTTAAGGTCTATGCCCAATGCATCTTTTAACTGACCAATTGACACCGGCGAGAAGCCCGGCGAGTCAGCCTTGTAACCAGGCCAGCTGGATATGCCGTCTATCTCCTTACGATCAATACCGGCATCATCGATCGCCGCCATCACTGCTTCCAGCGTCAGATCCAGTCCGCCACGCCCTAATCGTCGCCCAACGGCCGACTGGCCGATACCCGAGATAATCGCTTGCTGCTCCGGCACTTCCATAACCATATGCAATCCTTATCCGCAAACCTGTGTCAATAAATTCCTGCGCACCCGCTGCTCAGAGCAGCGAGTATTTGTTGCGTTGATGCCGTGAGTTGTACAGAGCTATTAAGCGAAGAGCTTCATGACTTCACCATTAGTGACGGGCTTGCCATCACGATTCGACGGATCCTGACCACCCATATTCGCCACCGGACGTGTATCTACATGCGCAGCCTTCGCTCGCAATGCACCTACCGTGCACTCTGCCTTCGGCAGGAACTTGAACGGGTCGTAGCCAAATTCACGAATCGCGTTCTGATAGGTAATCTTGTCTATCGTTTCTTTCGACAAATGCTGGACTGTATTCCATAGTCTTTCCGGCGCATTCGGCCACAGAGAGTCTGAGTGCGGGTAGTCAGTTTCCCAGGTGATCTTGTCGACGTTCATGAATTGGGTGTTGTGCAAACCAAATACGTCGTCGATAAAGCAGGTGATGAAGTTGCGTTTGAATAGGTCGCTTGGGAGCATGCCGTCGAAGTTGCTGTTGGTCCAGGCTTTGTGGTGACCGTAGGTAAAGTCGGCACGTTCGAGCAAATATGGAATCCAGCCTATGCCACCTTCGGACAGCGCGATCTTGAGTGTCGGGAATTTCTTGAATACCGGTGAGAACAGCCAGTCTGTGGTGGCGTTGGCGATGTACATCGGCATGTTGACGATCCAGGTGTCGATCGGTGCGTCCAGTGAGGAGTATGGAACTTGGGCGCCGGAACCAATATGGATGCTGATGACGATGTTGTTGTCTTCCATGACGCGCCAGAGTGGGTCCCAGTGGTTGCTATGGACGCTAGGCAGGCCTTTGGCGACGGGGTTGTCGGGGAAGCTGATGGTGCGGCAGCCTTTGGCGGCGACACGTCTGGCTTCGGCAACGCAGGCGTCGATGTCCCACAGTGGCAGGATGGCGAGCGGGATAAAGCGGCCCGGTGCCGCACCACACCATTCGTCTATGTGCCAGTCGTTGTAGGCGCTGATGATTTTTTTGGTGAATTCCTTGTCGGTGGCTTGCAGGAAGAAGGTACCGGCGAAAGAAGGAAAGGTTGGGAAGTTGATTGAGGTCAGGACGCCGTTGACATTCATGTCGTCGATGCGGTCCTTGACCAGGTAGGTACCTTTACGAATCTGGCTGTAGGAAGCTGGCTCCATGCCGTATTCTTCAGGTGGTCGACCGACCACGGCGTTCAGACCAAAGTTGGGTACCGAGCGTCCTTCGTAGATCCATGAGTCTGAACCGCTGCGCATCGTGCTCATCTTCGGCGCGCGTGCGAATTGCGTTGCCGACAGGTGGCGTTTGAACATATCCGGTGGTTCGATCACATGGTCATCCACGCTGATCAAAATCATGTCATTCATTTCCATCTTCGTCTCCTTTGTTTCCCCTCGTTCGGCAGAACGATCAATGATCAATGCCGGACGAAAAGAGTGGCCACTTTGGGCCGTTTTATAAATATAGAATTATTATTCTTTCGACTGTATCCGACTTTTATCGGTCATGCCGTTCACTCATCAAACTCGACATAACTATGATTCAAAACAAGCGCATCACGTCCACGTGCGGACATGCGAAACACAGCCCGTCCTTTTCCCACATGCCATAACTCGACGCGCATGATCTCGTCTGTGTACATAGGCCCGACATAGCGCACACCCAGACGCTTGAGACGCTCCGGCTTGTTATCGCAAACCAGTTTCAGCACAGCGCGTCCCGCAGTACCGAAACAACCCACGCCGCGCATCATGGCTTTGTCCTTCCCTGTTCTCGAGGAAATCTTGATATCCGCACTCAGACGAAAAATTGCGTCTTCTTCTTTAGGTGTCATGATCTCTATGACTGCATCTGGCGCGCAATCCTCCGGCATTTTCAGGCGCGTAGATTCATATGCTTTGCCACCGAAGCCGCCGTTACCTTTCAGTATCGTCGTGACGTCTATCGTCGCCAGCAACTCGCCCTGCCCATCATGCAGAAACTGCTTTTGCTGCATGACAGCGCCCTTATCGGGGCCACGGTCGTAAATCTCATCTATATGCTGGCTGATCACCACCGTTCCCTGTGCTGGTATCGGCTTGTGTACAGTCAAGGCTTCTTCTGCATGAACGATCTGCTGCCAATCTATGCCGGTATCCGGATCCTTTTGCCAGAACTCACCATCAGCCAGCGGCACAGCAATCATAGGCAAAGCACGAGTCTGATCCTGCTGCAAGAACGGCTCATCAATATACGATCCGCTCGTACGTCCCGCTCCAAAACCGCGAGCGTAACGTATTGCGTCTTGCGCAGAATAATGACGCTTCACATCTGGAAACGGTCTTGCCATCAACTTGTCGTAATCGATCATCACAAAACAACATCCTTAAAATTTGATTGCAACAAGCATCAGCCTTTGGACGCAACTTTCTTCGCTGTCTGCATCGATGCATTCATGCCGGCAGAAGCAACGCTGTAGTGCTCATTGGTCGAAGTGCTCAAAATATGTGTATCGAAATGCGCCATGATGGAATTGCGGAAGCCCATGATGTCGGCAGATCGATTCAGCGAACGCTTCATCATGCGTATACCGACCGGTGGTGCCAGCGCAATGTGATTGGCCAGCTTGAGCGTGAATTCTTCCAGATCGGCACGCGGCACCACGTGATTGACCATGCCCCATTCTTTGGCTTCGGCGGCTGTGAGTTTCTGGCCGGTAAAGAGGAACTCCTTGGCCTTGCGCATGCCCATAACCCAAGGATGGACCAGAGCTTCGACCGAGGCCGCAGCTAAACTATGTACGACAGGATCACTGAAGAAGGCGTCGTCCGACGCCACCATCAGATCGCACATGTTTGCGACCATAAAGCCACCGGCGATACAAGCGCCCTGCACCTGCGCAATAGTCGGTTTTGGGAAATCCCAGATACGGAAAGCATTGCCCAGATAATGTTCTGACTCCCACAGCCAATGCTGTTCAGGCGAGAAGTCACCGCGTGTTTCCATGCCGCCGATCAAATCGTGACCAGCTGAAAAATGTTTGCCGACACCACCGATGATCAACACACGGATATTGTCATCGCGCTTGGCGCGTTCCAGCGCGTGGTCCAGTTCCGCCAGCAGATTTTCCGATTCGGAATTAGCTTGCTTAGGGCGATTATGGTAAACGCGCAAAACCGGTCCCAGCACTTCATATGTAATTTCTGTGTATTCCACAACGCTTCTCCTGTTTTTTAACTTCTGCTTGTGCAACAACGACAAGTGCTCATGCAAACCTGTTTCGATTAATCGATGTATTCGGCATAGCCGTTATTGAGTGCAATCACGTCACGCTCAACAATACGCACACGGAAAGCCAGCTTGCCCGGCTCTACGTCCCAGACTTCTGTACGCAATGTTTCCCCTGGAAATACGGGACTGGCGAAACGCAGATTCAACTTGCGCAGACGACTGGCGTCATTACCGCAACGCAGCTTGAGGATCGCCCTCCCAGCCACGCCGTAACTGCACATGCCATGCAAAATAGGTTTATCGAAGCCAACCAATCCGGCAATTTTCGGATCGATATGCAAAGGATTGAAGTCGCCCGACAAACGATAAATCGTCGCCTGCTCCGGACGTGTCAGCAAATCGATGGTGGCATCTGGAGCACGTCCTTCCGGCACCGGATAAGGTGCAGGTTGACCAGTCGCCGTCCCGCCAAATCCACCATTGCCGCGCATAAAGACAGACCAGCCTGAAGTTGCCAGCAACTCGCCGCTAACGGCATCGCGCAAGGTACGCGTCATATACATCACAGCACCTTTGTCTGCACCTTTATCGTAAATTTCATCGATGGTATCTGTGCCGATGACCGAACCTTCCGGCGGTAGCGGCTTGTGGATAGTCAGAAACTGTTCGCCATGCAGCACCTTGTTCAGATCAATGCCAGCCTTGGGATCTGCCATCCATGAACTATCCCCAGCCAGCAAGGAGGCAAAGGTTGGCAGTGCCTGCAATTTGCGCTCATAGACGAATTTCAAATCTTCCGGAGGTAAGGGATTCTGCGTCGCAGAACCCACACCCAGTGCGTACAGGATGGTGTCCTTGGCGGTATATTTTTGCGCCGCTTCTGGTATCGGCCAGTTCTTGACTGTTTCGTAGTTGAGGGACACTTGCAGCTTCCTTCCGTTCACGTTGTCTCGTTGTTATGCATACGCTTTACTAACACCTGCTTTTCTTCGTGTGCGCTGTTTTCAGTCCGAACAGCCAAAAACTGTCAAACAGTCAGTTTTTATAATAGCAGAATATTCCCGCCTGCTGTAAACCTGTTTTTTATGATTGATCGTGCCCATGAGAAACGCCGAACCGATAGGGAGATCAAGCGTCCTTGCGCTGCCCGACACCGAAATGACGCATGAGTTTTTCCTGCATTTCCTGCTTGAGCAGGTTGAGCTTTCTGCTGCCCATATCCATTGCACCGGCAACCGTGCGAAACGGTCGTTGTCCAAAAGGTAGCGCAGCCAGACTCACGATCAGATCCCCGACCTCTGCCGCATCATGTGCTTTTCCACTGTCATGCCAGGACTTGGTGGAAGCGATTCGTTCTTCCGCAATACGTGCATAGTCGCCATAGGCGCGCAGACACTCCTCGTCACCTGGCGTTTTTTGACTATCGAGCAAGTCACTCTGATAAGGACAAGGTTGCACCACAATAGAGTCGATGCCGAACGGCTCCAGTTCATAGCGATAACTTTCCGCCATCGCCTCAGTGGCCATCTTGCTGGCTGAATACAAGCCGGCATACGGGAATACGATGCTGCCGGCAATCGACGTAATGTGTATGAGCAAACCGCTGCGTCGCTCCCGCATCAAGGGAAGAACAGCGCGGTTCGTGCGCGCCGTACCAAAGAAATTGGTTTCCATTTGCAGACGAATATCGTCCAGCGTATAGGCTTCCGTCACGCCTTGATGCATGATGCCGGCGTTGTTAACCAGAACATCGATGTGGCCGCTACGCATCTGTAGTGCCTGCATGCAGAGTTGCACGGAATTGTCATTGGTGACGTCGAGTTCTATTACGCTCAGATACTCGGATGCAGCCGCTTTCAAGGACCACGCTTTGTCGCCATTGCGTCCCTGTGGATCGCGCATCGAGGCATAGACAACATAACCTGCACGATCCAGTGCCAAGGCAATGTGTCGACCAATCCCACTACCAGCACCGGTCACCAAGGCAACGGGTGCATTGTTTTCATCAGAGGTATTCATACGACCTCATTTCTCACGAACCAGAGTCAGGAATTCGGTACGTAGCGCTAGATTCGGCTGCAGCTCGCCCAGCAAGGCCGAGGTGATGGTTTCCTCTCCGGCAGTCTGAATGCCGCGACTCTCCATACACATATGACGGCAACTGATCACTACACCGACCGCTTTGGGCTCCAGGTATTCCATCAAGGCATCAGCGATCTGCGTTGTCAAACGTTCCTGCACTTGCAAACGGCGTGCAAAGCAATCCACCAGACGCGTCAGCTTGGACAGACCGACAATCTTGCCATTTGGCAGATAGCCGATTGCAGCAGTGCCGAAGAATGGTGCAAGGTGATGTTCGCAATGGCTATATACCGGAATTCTTTTCACCACTATCAACTCGTTGTACTGCTCGGCACCATCTTCAAAAACCTTGAGTACTTCTGCCGGATTTTGTTGATAGCCTGAAGTCCAATGCTTCCACGCTTTTTCGACCCGATGTGGTGTCTCCAGCAATCCTGGCCGATCAGGATTTTCTCCAAGACTACTAATGAACCGGCGCCAATCTTGCTGCTTGAAATCTTGATCTTGCATAGATGAATACTCAGTTTCTGTAGTGAAATTGAATCAATCTGACCGTATTTTCAGGTACGCGAACGCGGCATCTTCAAGCCTTGTTCTGCAATCAAACTACGGTGTACTTCACTGGTGCCGCCATAGATAGTCATGCCCATGGCCTGCCGGTAGCCGATCTCCACATGGCCAAGACCATGCCGGTCTGCAAACAAGGAGTACGGCGCAGCCAAATCCATCAGATCTGCGGCATCTGCCAGATAACGTTCGGTAGAAAATAATTTGGACATCGGCCCATACGCGGCGCGACCGGGAATGGCATTCTCCGTTGCCCAGATCGAGCGATAACAAAGATCCTTGGCGATCGTGACATGCACTGCAACACTTGCCAAACGACGCCTGACGTCGGCATCATCAATCAAGGGAACGCCACCACGATACGTATTACGCGCCCAGGTCAAAGCATGTTGGTACATATTGGAAAAACTGATGCGATATTGATCACCACCATGTTCCAACTCCAGTGTGGCTGCCATCACCGCAGCACCGCCATTTACCTCACCGATGCGATAACGGTCCGCTACTCTCACCTGTAAAAGATAAGTAATGTTGGTACGTTCATCCTGCATCGTGTGGACCGCCTGTACTTCAATGCCAGGACTATTCATAGGCACCAGAAACAAGCTCAAACCGGCATGTTTAGGTTGTTCTACGCCTGTACGTACCAACAGAAAAATATAATCAGCCAGATTGGCCGCCGTAGTAAATATCTTCTGCCCGTCGATAATCCAATCGCCACTACCGTCATCCGCTCGCGCCGCACGAGTCTTAGCCGCAAAAACATCTGATCCGCAAGAAGGTTCGGTAAAACCCATGCACGCCAACGCATCTGCACTCGCGAAACGCGGCAATACTTCCTGCTTCAATTCATCATTGCCGAAGCGCATGACGATCTGCGCGACCTGATTGGTAATCGGTCCGGTGATGCGTTGCCAATTGAATTCTTCGAACACTTCCCCCAGCGCTGCCATGTCGAACGGCGTCTTGCCGCGCCCGCCGTACTCCTCCGGCCAATGCGGGAACAGCAAACCAGCCTGAGCCAGTTGCTGATGGAATTGCGGATGGTAGCCAGCCACCGAGTGATGTGCGTGTGCTTTATAGGCGTCGGTCAAATGTTCGCTAAAGAAGGCGCGCACTTCTTCAGCGAAATGCTCTGCATCGCAACCATAGCCGAATTGCATCGACACTTCACCAACCTCGGGCAAGCGCGTATCAAAACCAGAAGTTCCACCACGCGGCCACAATCTATCGGCAACCTGATGCAATTCCTGCTGCGGATCGCCAGCCAGCAAGGACCAGGCTTTACCGCGTCGGTAATATAACTGGATGTCATATTCAAGTGAGACTCCATATCCCCCGAACGTATGTAACGCGCGTGCGACTGCATTGGAGCTGGCCTTCGCGCTCCACCACCATGCCATGGAAATCAATGCACCAGCATCTTCCTTGCCATGTGCAATGGCCCAGATCGCGTGCCATATCAGCAAGCGTGCGCCGTCGATTTCTGTCAGTGCATCAGCGAGCGGATGTGCAATACCCTGAAATGCACCTATGGGTCGACCAAACTGTGTGCGCTCACGAGAATAATCTGCCGCCATCTGCAAAGCCTGCGCTGACAAGCCAACCAGCATTGCTGCCTTCAACAATTTCCATTCATCCAACGCTGCAAGGAATGCCGCTCGCGCTGACGGCCCACGTGCTACAAGGTGACGTACACCGACACAACCTGGGGCAAACAAGGCGATCGGCTCATTGCCCAGGTTGGAGCACAACAGTTTTTCCTCTTCGTCGCACTGGTCCAGATTGCGTATAGCCAATACCTCATTTCCACGCAAGGCAATCACCACGCTCGCCGTAGTAGGCAATACCAATGGTTCATCATCGCGCAATTCACGAGGATGCAGCACCACGACTTCACCATCCAGAGCATCTGCCAGATACCGCGCAGCCACTTGGCCCTCCAGATGCGCCAGCAAACCTTTTGCCGATAAGGCCTCCGCAAACGGTATCGAAGCCAAATGGCAACCAGCGTGTTCCGCTACCAATACGGCATCCAGCAACCCCATACCGCCACCACCGGAAGATTCTGCAACGCGCATGGAGAGTACGCCCATCTCCCGCATCTGATTCCACAGAACTGGATCAAACCCAGTTGCTTCTACAGCGCGTACACGCGCCATGCTGGATTCTGTTTGCAGCAGCCTTGCGACTGAATCGCATAGCATTTGCTGCTCTTCGGTCAGATCAAGTTTCATATGCCGACCTTCTTCATGTCATTCCCCTTAAGCATTCCCGCCGATAGCTATATCCGACTGCAATAGTCGGCTTCATATCATTCAATACATGGACCACATTAAATAACTGACACATTATCATTTTATTTTATACGGCATTTTATTCGCCGTGAAAGGATTTTTGATATCTCTCTGCAATCAACTCCGTGCTTAAAACAAACCGTGCAGACTCCTGATAAAACTTTTCCCTCAATAACTGATGATTCATTAGTTTTATGATATTCTAATGTTCAATCAAATGCATCCATGCTCGTAAGACAGTTAATAGAAATTGCATAGGCATCGCGAGCAGTCGGACAAAAGCAGCGCATAAAACAGTTATTGCGAGGAGATTTATATGACAGGATTTGCCAAAGACAAGGTTGTCGTCATCACCGGATCAGGCAGCGGGATCGGCCGTGAATTCGCACTGGCGTTCGGCCTTGCCGGTGCCAAGGTTGTAGTCAACGATCTAGCACGTGATGCGGCAGGTGTATCTGCTGCGGACAAAGTCGCACAAGAAATCATCAAGGCCGGCGGCACTGCAGTCGCCAATACCGATAGCGTGTCTGAATGGGATTCCGCACATAGCATCATGCAAACGGCGATCGACAATTTCGGCCGCATTGATTGCGTCGTCAACAATGCAGGTATTTTGCGCGACCGCTTCTTTTTCAATATGAGTCAGGAAGAATGGAAGGCCGTCATCGACGTTCATCTGAACGGTTCCTTCTATGTATCGCGCGCTGCAGCACCCCACTTCAAGAGCCAGGCATCGGGTAGTTATATACACCTGACGTCCACCAGCGGCTTGATCGGCAATCCGGGACAGGCAAATTATTCAGCCGCAAAACTCGGCCTGGTCGGCTTGTCGAAAAGTATTGCACTCGACATGGCGCGCTACAACGTTCGCTCCAACTGCATCGCGCCATTTGCCTGGACACCGATGACAGCATCGATACCAACGGATACGCCGGAAGCTGCAGCACGTATAGAAAAACTCAAACGCATGGAACCGCGTTTGATCGCACCACTGGCAGTATTCCTCGGCAGCGATGCCGGTGCTGCGGTTTCTGGGCAAGTATTTGGTGTGCGTGCCAACGAAATCTATCTGTATTCACAATCACGGGTCATCCGCTCAGTTCATCGCAGTGAAGGCTGGACACCGGAGAGCATCGCTGAACACGCAATCCCGGCTATGCGCACCTACTTTTACGACAACGTACCATCGCCGACCCTAACCACCTGGGATCCAATCTAAGCGCAAGGTACGTCACCATATTCAGGAGCAGACATGGAAGAAATCGAAACGATAGGCTTGGGATTTCCTTGGGAAGACATGCCAGTAGGCCGCAAATTCAAGACGCTGGGCCGCACCATTACCGAAGCAGATATCGTCAACTTCATCTCCGCCACAGGGATGCTGGAAGTATTGTTCACCAATATCGAATTCCTGACCAAGGAAGCCGGCTTCAAAGATCGTCTGACACCGGGTGGCATGGTGTTCTGCTTTGCCGAAGGCTTGCTGTTCCAGACTGCACTACAAGGCGTAGGTTTCGCCTTCCTCAATATGGAACTGGATATCAAAGGCCCAACTTATGCCGGCGATACCGTGCATGTCGAATGTGAAGTGATCGAGAGCCGTGCAAGCAATGGACGCCCTGGTCTCGGCTTGGTGCGCACACGCAACAAGGTAGTTAAGCAAGACGGTACCGTCGTGATGGAGTACACACCCTTGCGTCTGGTCAAAGGCAGAGATTACAAAAAAACTGCTGCGTAAAAGGATCTGCTCATCATGTCACATGCACTCTCCGACGTCATTCCTGCTGCCATAGAGGATGCGTCTTTGCCGCAGTGGTATCGAACGGCCAATCGTCAGCCCGGCATATCGGCAAAAGTAGAAGTCGATGGCATCGAGCTACATTACCTTTCGTGGCAGTCGGATGATACCGAGAGCAAAGAAGATACAGCCAAGCCCGTCCTGCTTTTTCTCCATGGATTTCGTGCTCATGCGCACTGGTGGGATTTCATCGCGCCATTTTTTACCGACAACTATCGCGTGCTGGCAATGGACTTTTCTGGTATGGGCGATAGCGGGCATCGCACACAGTACGACCTCGATACATTCGCCGCTGACATTACCGGCCTGATTGAAGCGCTCGATATCGGACCCGTTATTGGCGTCGGCCACAGCTACGGTGGTTCACGCCTCTTGCGCGCCTGCGCGGAACGACCGGATCTTTTTCAGCATGCAGTCGTCATCGATAGTTACATCCTGTTCTCTGGCGATACACCTCCATCAATGCCGCACAAATTGCTGGGCACGCGCACCTTTTCCGACTTCAATGAAGCCTGCGCACGTTACCACTTGATGCCGGAACAGCCTGCCGCATTAGCATTTCTGGTCGATCACATCGCCCGTCATGCCTTGCGCAAAGTGGATGGCGGATGGCGCTGGAAATTCGATCCAGACATGCCAGCCACCGGCTACCGTGAACAAGATGGCGAAGGCATGCTCTCCTGGATACGCACACCAGTCGACTATATCTGCGGCGAATACAGCACTGTTGTCAGCGCGGAACGTGCCGCACGCACGGTAAAAGAACTGCGCGCCGCTCCACGTGCGGCAACTGTCCGCGGTCCTATCGCGATCCCGCAAGGACAACATCATCTGATGCTGGATCAACCGCTGGCACTGATCAGCACCCTGCGCGCATTGCTGGCTGATGTTGGCAGTCACCCTCTCACAACCGATTCATCTCAACAGTCAAGGAAGCTTTCATGAACCCACTAGTACAAGTCGCCATGAGCGGCACGGTTGCCATCGTCACGCTCAACAATATCAAAACCCGTAATGCACTCTCATGGGACATGCTTGCCTTGCTGGCCGAAAAACTCTATGAACTTGACCGCAATCCTGATTGCCGCGCCATCGTGCTGACAGGGGCTGAAGGTCACTTCTGCTCCGGCGGTGATATCTCCGGTATGGCAGCCGAGCGCCCACTGATGATAGGACGCACGCGTATGGAAATCGGACACCGCGTGGTACGCGCCATTATCGGCGGTGCCAAGCCGGTCATTGCCGCCGTCGAAGGTTATGCCGCTGGTGCCGGTCTGTCGCTGGCCGCCGCTGCAGACTATGTTGTCTCCTCCAACAGTGCCAAGTATGTTTCATCCTTTGCCAAGGTCGGTCTGATTCCCGATCTCGGTCTGATGTGGACGCTGCCACGCCGTATCGGCATCGCTGAAGCAAAGCGCATGTTCGCTACTGCCCGTGTGGTGACTGCTGCGGAAGCCAAGCAACTTGGATTGATCGATCAATTAGTCGAACCGGATGCGTTGATGAGCTCCGCATTGGAAGTCGCGCAAAGCTTCAGTGTCGGTGCACCATTATCAATAGCGTTGGTCAAGTCGGCCTATGCCAAGGGTGTGGAAACTTTAGAAGATGCCCTGCGCAACGAAGTCGACAACCAGGCCGCGCTATATCTGACTGCCGACCACAAGGAAGCCGTCGCCGCCTTCCTGGGAAAACGTCCGCCAGTCTTCAAGGGCGTCTGATCCCATCGCAAGGACTATATTCATGGCTATCGATTACGAGAAACTGCTGGCGCTGCATATCCCGGATACACAGCAAAGTTACAGTCGCAAAGATGCAATGCTGTATGCGCTCAGTCTGGGTTATGGCTCCGATCCTATGGATACTGCACAGCTACCTTATGTGTTCGAGCCGATATTGCAGGCTGTACCGAGCATGGGCGTCGTGCTGGCGCATCCCGGTTATTGGCCACGCACGCTAGACACTGGCTTGAACTGGGTCAAGATCGTACACGCAGAACAAGGGCTGGTTCTGCACAAACCCTTGCCACCAGAAGCGCATGTCATCGGTAAATCACGCGTGGTCGACATCATCGACAAAGGCGCTGAAAAAGGTGCACTGATCAGCTACGAACGCAAGATCTACGAACGCGATAGTGGTGATGCGCTCTGTACCATCAGCCAAACCATGTTGGCGCGCGCAGATGGTGGCTTCGGCGGCCCCGTAAAGCCATCCGTACCACCGCATGCGATACCGAACCGGCCTGCGGATTATTCCTGCGTGTTGCATACCCAGCCGAATGCAGCACTGCTGTATCGACTCAATGGCGACTGGAATCCCTTGCATGCTGACCCGGAAGTAGCCCGCAAAGCCGGCTTCGAAAAACCGATATTGCATGGTCTCGCCACCTGGGGCATAGCCGTGCATGCCGTCCTGAAAAGCGCCTGTGGTTACGACGCGGCAAGCATCGCCTCTATCTTCGGCCGCTTCACCGCGCCAGTCTATCCGGGCGAAACATTCCGTACCGATATCTGGCGCGACGGCGATGTACTCAGCTTTACCGTCCATGCCGTCGAACGCAATATTCTTGCGATCAACAACGGCAAGATCACATTGCTCGCAAGATAAGCACGCATCGCCATGAACAGATCTCTATTGAACGCAACGACGCTATGGGATCTGTTGCTGCAGCGTGCACGCCTGACACCTGCAGCCCCTATGCTGATCGATGCAGGCGATGAAGCGATGGATGGCAGAACGTGGAATTTCAGCGAAGTAGTTGTACAGGTTGAACGCTTTGCTGCCGCGCTGCTGCGACTGGGCATAGAACCAGGCACCCAAGTCACCTGGCAATTGCCATCGCGCATCGAGACAATTTTCGTTTCACTAGCATTGGCACGACTGGGTGCAATACAGAATCCGGTGATCCATCTCTACGGCAAGAAAGAGGTCGCGATCATACTCAAACAAAATCGTTCGGCCTTTTATCTGATACCAATTGCACGCGCCGGTGAACGCGACTATCAGGAACTTGCTACAGCGGCATGTCGCGAACTGGACTCGCCGCCACAAATCATTACCGTTGATATTCATCTCGGCGATACTGATACAACCTCCACCGTATTACCTCCGCCATCAGCGGACAATATAGCGCGCTGGATCTATTACACCTCAGGTACTACATCTGATCCCAAAGGTGTCTGTCATACCGATGCATCGCTGATCGCCAGTGGCCGCGCTCTGGCCTCAGCTCTCGCGGTAAAACCGCAAGATATCGGTTCCATCGTTTTTCCGTATGCACACGTGGGCGGTTCCATGTATGTCATCGTGCTGTTATGCGTCGGCATGTCGGCGCTGGTTGTACCGAAGTTTGTTGCAGTTGAGGCGATGGCGCTGTTTCACCGTTACGGCGTGACTACCAGCGGTGGCAGTACCGCGCACTATCAAGCCTTCCTGGGTGAGCAACGCAAGCAGCCTGATATACCTGTAACGCCACAACTTGCCTTGCTGTCCGGCGGCGGCGCACCAAAACCACCCGAATTATTCTTCCAGGTGAAAAGTGAATTGCATTGCCGAATTGCACACAGCTACGGCATGACGGAAGCGCCGATGATCGCTGGCGCCTCACCCTCGCATAGTGATGAGCAACTGGCCTATAGCGACGGTCTCCCGGTAGAAGGTGTTGAGATTCGTATCGTTCGCCTGGATGGCTCGCCGGTAAATGCTGGCGAGTCGGGCGAAATTTGCGTCAAGGGCGCTACCGTATTCCAGGGCTATACCAACGCAGATCTGACGAAGGTAGCCTTCGATGCCGATGGCTATTTCCATACTGGTGATCTGGGCATGTTGCGTGCCGATGGACATCTCGCCATTACGGGACGGCTCAAGGACGTCATCATACGCAAGGGTGAAAATGTCTCGGCGCGAGAAATCGAAGACCTGCTTTTTTCTCATGCCAAGGTACGTGCCGCTGCAGTCATCGGCTTACCCGATCAGGAACGCGGCGAACGTGTGTGCGCCGTCATTGAATTGCACGATCCCAAGCAAACACTGACCTTTGAAGAAATGACCGCTTACTTCAAAGAGGCCGGCATGATGCGACAAAAAATTCCAGAACAATTGGAGATCGTGGATCTGCTCCCGCGCAATGAAACCTTCAACAAGGTATTGAAATTCAAATTGCGCGAACAGTTTTCTAACGTAGCAACATCAAGACAGGAGAGTGTATGAGCCAGCAATTTATTCTCGTCATCAGTGATTGCAAAGCCGGTAGAGAAGCCGAGTACAACGACTATTACGACCATCGTCATATTCCTGACATCATGGAGCATCAGCCGGAAGTGCTCTCTGCCCAGCGCTTTGGCGTCACGCAATACTTTGCCCCCGACGGCATCCCTACCTGGCGCTTTTCCACCTTGTACACGATAGAGACCAACGATATGGGCGCTTATCTGCAACGCATGAATGCCCTGATGCAAGCCGGCAAACTACCGCCGTCCGATGCAGCGGATCCATCCAGCGCTGCAGTCTTTCATTTATTGCCGCTGGGCGCGCCCATCACGCGCAAGGAAACAGCGTAATGAACGCTATTCGCCTCGACGGCAAAGTTGCCTTCATCACAGGCGGAGCCAATGGCATAGGCGAAGGTGCCGCCATGAACATCGCCCGCTACGGCGGCGACATTGCCATTGCAGACAATGATGCAAAAAACGGCGAGCGCGTAGCCGCGGCCGTGCGTGCGCTTGGTCGCAAGGCTATTTATATTCCAACCGACGTCATGCATACCGAGCAGATCGATTCCGCCGTCAAACAAACTGCAACACATTTTGGTCGACTCGACATTCTCGTCAACAATGCCGGTGGCTCCCGCAGAGTTTCCTTTCTCGAACAGAGTGAACGCAGTTGGCGCAAACATATCGACCTTAATTTCATCAGCATGTTGACGGCAACGCAGGCCGCTGCCGGTGCCATGATCAGCGCAGGTAATGGCGGCACCATCATCAACATCGCCAGTAGCGAAGCACTACGCGCCGCACCCGGCTATGCGGTCTACGCAGCATGCAAGGCAGGCATGGTCAGTTTTACAAAATCCATGTCACTGGAACTGGCGAATCACGACATCCACGTCCATGCACTGGCGCCCGACATGATAAAAACGCCCGGGCTTAGCCCCTACTTCGATCTGGCCAGCGCCGAGATGAACGCAGCGCGTGATCGTTACATTCCGCTGGCGCGCTTGGGTTCTACCGATGAAATAGGAAACGTCATCGTCTTCCTTGCATCCGGCATGGCGTCTTATCTGAACGGCTTGACGATTCCCGTAGATGGTGGCGCCCTTGCCTCCAGTGGCTGGACACGATCACCGACAACGGGAGAGTGGAATCTGTATCACGGATGAATTGCAGTGAAATATTGCTCGCAGGATAGATATAAAGTTTATCCCTATCGCCGCTGCACAAATAAAGGATCATTGAACGATAATCGGGAAATGCCGCATGCTCCCGCTCAACAATAATGGAGATAGCAATGAAACAGGTAAGACTGTATGGACAAAACGATCTGCGCATCGCAGATGTCAGCAGACCCAGCGCAGGTCCGCAAGATGTCGTGATCAAAGTGGCTGCCTTCGGCATTTGTGGCAGCGATCTCAACTTCGCCCATCTCGGCTACATCGGCAAACCCAACGGGCAAGCGATGCCACTGGGACATGAGCTGGCCGGCACCATCGATGAAATTGGTGCCGAGGTACAGGGCTTGAAGCTAGGCCAGCGCGTCGTAGTACATCCGATGAAGGATGGTAATCGCATCGGTACCGGCGACACCGAACATGGCGGCTTTGCCGAATATCTGCTGGTGCGTAAAGCCAAACTGGGCGACTCCATCTTCCCCATCAGCGAAGATCTTTCATTCAAACGCGCAGTGTTGACGGAACCAATCGCAGTCGGCATGCACGGTCTCAATCTTGGAAAGATTCAACCAGGTGATCGCGCTGTTGTGCTGGGTGCAGGCCCGATCGGATTGGGAGCGATCTCCGCATTGAAGTATCGCGGCGCAAAAAAAATCGTCGCCATCGATGTCGTCGATGAACGTCTGGAACGTGCTCGCCAGCTAGGTGCAGAATTCACCATCAATCCGACCAAGGCCGACGTCCGCGCAGAACTGGAAAAATTCTACGGCACCGTACCACGCATCGTGTCCGGCGAACCGCTGGTAGATTGCGAACTGTACGTCGACTGCGCTGGCCACGGTCCCTTGCTGCAAGAAACCGTCATCATGGCCAAAGACCGTGCACGCATCGTCATACTGGCGCGTCACAAGGATGTCGTACCGCTGGATGTCGTTCAGCTGATGACCAAGGAACTGAGCTTGTGCGGCTCGCTATCCTATCCGACCGAATTCCGTGAAGTACTGGATATGCTGGACGATACATCCATAGATATGGAACCAATGATCAGCCATGTATTTGCGTTCAATGAATTCGATCAGGCATTCAAGACGGCGCAAAATGCCAAGCAATCGGCCAAGGTCATTGTGATGCTTTAGTCTTCACCGATGTAAAAAAGGGCGCTGTATTCCGGCGCCCTTTTTATTTACCAACAGATAAGATCAGTTTTTTGCCCATGCCCTTACATCTTCAACAAACCAGGCCGGTGCTTCCATCGCCGCAAAATGACCACCTTCCGGTGCAGTCGACCAGCGCTTCACATCATATGTAAGCTCGACTCTGCTGCGCGGTGGCGATGGCTGCGATGCGTCGCCGGAAAAATCCGCATACGCTGTCGGTGTCTGGCAACGCTGCCCATGTGGCAATAGTCCAAAACCATCGATGGCAACGCCAGGGTAATAACATGCGGCAGAAGCGAAACTGCCCGTCATGACATAGATCATGATATTGGTCAGCAAGTGATCCATGCTGAAAACTTCTTCAAAACTGCGTTGACGCAGATCCGACCAATCGTGAAACCGCTCCAGTATCCACGCCGCCTGCCCCAAAGGATTGTCGGCAACAGCCCAGGCCAGCGATTGCGGCTTGGTCATCTGCAAGGCAGCATAGCCGCCCAGTTTTCCGCGTGCCATTTCTGATTGTTTGGCCCAGACTTGCTCCGCCTCATTCTGCGGCGGGTCCATGCTGCGAAAACCCAGCATATTGAGATGGATCGCTTCCACGGCATTGCCATGATCGAGCCCCAGCCAGGAAGTAACGATTGCGCCCCAGTCGCCACCCTGCGCGCGATAGCGCTTATATCCCAGCACTTCAGTCATCAACTTATTCCACAGTACGGCAGTAGCACGTTGACTGATAATCTTTTGCGGTTTACCGCTGAAGCCAAAACCCGGCAAGCTCGGGATAATCAAATCGAAGGCATCTTCCGCACGACCGCCATGACGTGACGGATAAGCCAATGCATCGATGGAATCCCAAAATTCGAAATGCGAGCCCGGCCAGCCATGTGTCAGCAGCAAGGGACGACGTCCTTGTGCTTCACCGACGACATGGACGAAATGAATGTCAAGTCCGTCGACTTCAGCCTTGAATTGTGGGTAGCGATTTAAGGTCGCAACAGCAGCGCGCCAGTCATAGGTATCGACCCAATATTTCTGAATCTTATTCAAGAATTCCGCATCGCAACCGAGATTCCATCCCATGCCAGGTAAAGCTGGTGGCAAGCGACAGTCCTTGACGCGTTGCAGAACACGGGCGACCTCTGCTTCCGACCATTCGACCTTGAAATCAATCACATTGCTCTCCTTGGTTTAGTTGTTATCGTTGTTCTTGTTTCGATTGCCAATTGAAATTTCTCGACTAATTTTATTTCCTCATTATCGCGGATGATACCTGCCCGCTTCACGATATTAGTAATCGATCAGATCGTGATAACCACCAGAAGTCACGGCCCGCGTCTGAGCAATAAAGCGCTGCGGATAAGGTTGCTCACGCGCGCTGGCTTGATCCAGCACCATCATGTGTGCATCGTCGATACTGAATTCGAGACAGCCCAGATTATCCTGCAACTGTGTCACGGTGCGCGCGCCCACTAATGGAATCACCCCTTGCTGACGACGCAGCCAGTTGAGTGCGACTTGCGACGGCGGCCGCCCGATTTCTTCGGCGACTCGCATGAGGGCATCTGTGACTGCCAGCGAGCGCTGATCGACTGTCTTCATGATCTTGCTGACATCAAGACGACGTTGGCCGACATCGACCTCCTTGTTGTACTTGCCGCTGAGGATGCCCGATGCCAGTGGCGAATAAGCCAGTACGCCCAGACCGAGACTACGTGCCATCGGCAATAACTCGTGCTCGACATCGCGTTCAGCCAGGTTGTATTCAACCTGCAAACCAACAAACGGCGTCCAGCCACGAAAATCGGCCAAGGTGTTCGCCTGCGCAATCACCCACGCGGGTGTGTTGGAAACACCAACATGCAATACCTTGCCCTGCCTGACCAAATCCTCAAAGCCACGCATGACTTCATCGACTGGCGTAATGCCATCCCAACCATGCATCCACAACAAATCCAAATAGTCGGTACCCAGCCGCTTCAAACTACGCTCGACCGAATGCATCATGCTCTTGCGATGATTGCCTGCGAGGTTGGCGTTTTGCGTACCGGGAACGTGCAAGCTGTATTTGCTCCCGATCACCACTTCTTCCCGGTGACCGGTGACCAGTTTTCCTAAAAATTCTTCCGAGCGGCCGTTGGCATAGACTTCATTGGCGGTATCAAGAAAGTTTCCACCTGCGTCGCGATAGGTGCGATACAACTCCGCACACATGCCTGCATCAGGTGTGCCCCAGGCTTTCATACCGAAGTTCATCACGCCATAAGCCAGTTCCGACACGCGCAAGCCGGAACGCCCCAGCAAGCGATAACGCATCATGACCAAGTCCAGTTTGGCTCGCGTTTTTCCATATAGGCATTACGCGCTTCCTGCGAATCTTTGTAGCGTGTGACACGGCCGGTGTAATCCTGTTCTAGACGATAACCATCCTTGAGCGCCATATCTTCGACGCGATTCATGGCTTCCTTGCCCAGACGCAGGCCGAGCGGACTGTGCTGCGCGATCTTCATTGCCAGCGCGCGCGCTGCCTGCTGCAACTGATCCGGTGCGACGATGGACTCTACCGCGCCGAGCCGATAAAACTCTTCGGCAGAAACCGGCTCACCGGTGAGATACATCATGCGTGTCTTATGCGTGCCGACCAGTCGTTGCAGATGACGTGCACCACCCAGTACACCAGCTTTGATTTCCGGCACCGAGAACGACGCATTGTGCGATGCAATAACAATATCGCAGCAAGCGATCAGCACTAGTCCGGCACCGATAGCCTTGCCATTGACAGCGGCGATCACGGGCAGCGGACAATCCAGCACTGCATTGAAACAATCGCGCGGCGCGGCACCTGGATCGAGTAGATCAACAACCGTATCGCTTTCTATTAATTCGCGTGCATGACGACGCGCAGAATCCTTCAGATCAACGCCGGCGCAGAAAAGTTTGTCGCCCGGTGCGGTGAAGACAATCACGCTGGCCTCTTTGGAACGACCCAGGGCATTGAAGGTTTCGGTAATTTCTCGAAACATGTCGGCTGTCAACGCATTGACCGGCGGACGATTGAGCGTCACCGTGGCGATGCGCTCACTGATATCAATTTGTAGAAATTCCATCTGATCTCCTTCTATTTTTATAGTGTTGCAGCGCTGCCCAGAATCATCGTGGCCTGGCTCGACAAAGTGCCGCCGTTGGCGTGCGCCAGCGCCAGATTGGCATTGTTCACCTGACGTGCGCCACCTTGCCCGCGCAACTGAACGCAAGATTCCACCATGGTGAATAAACCGTACATACCGGGATGGCAGCAGGACAGGCCACCACCATTCGTATTGACTGGCAACACGCCGTCCGGCCCAATACCAACATCCTGAACGAAACGTCCGCCCTCACCTTTGGGACAGAAACCCAAATCTTCCAGAAACAAAATAGTGTTGATGGTGAAGGCGTCATACAGCTGCACGACATCGATATCTTTTGGTTCGAAACCAGCAATATTGAAGGCACGCTTGCCCGACTCAGCCGCAGCAGTCGTAGTCAGGTCCTGCGCCTGATCAACACCGGAATACCAGGTTGCGGCCGCCGCGCCGAGCAGATATATCGGTTGCGCATGCAAAGTGCGCGCTCGATCGGCACGCGTCATCACAATCGCCGCCGCGCCATCGGTTACCAAACAGCAATCACGTACACCCAAAGGATCAGAAACCAGTCGCGCCTTGAGACAATCTTCAATACTCAATTCCCCTTTTGCGTAAGCATCCGGATTAAGGTTGGCCCATTTGCGCGCAGCCACGGCGACTTCTGCCAATTGTTCACGCGTGGTGCCATATTCATGCATATGACGCGCCGCTGCCAACGCATACGAAGACAATGGAGTCAGAGGTTTGTAAGGCTTTTCATAAGGCGATGCGACACGCATCGATACCAGACCGCCAGCTCCCGTACGCTGATTGCTGCCGTACATGATCAAGGCTGTGTCGCAGTAACCGGCATCCAGCATCATCGCTGCAACGATGGCATGCGAATGGAAGGCAGAACCACCGGTACGATTGTTTTCGGTGAAGCGTGGCGAGATGCCGAGATATTCGGCAGCACTTAGGCCGGACAAGGCATCATCCGGTGTACAGACGAACAAGGCATCGACATCGCTCAACTTCAAACCGGCGTCATCCAATGCCAGCAAAGCAGCACGCGATGCCAGATCCAGTGATTTCAGCCCCGGCGATTCGCCGATGCCGTAAGTTGCCGCTCCAACAATTGCGCTGCGACCGCGCGGAAATCGTTCCATTTGAGGCCCATCAAAATATAGCCAGTCGGGAATCCATGCAAGTCAATAACTAACATACATTCAGTTTTATGCTACTCTAGCTCAGTACCCGAAAAGAGGCAAGACAAGGGAAGCCGCAAAACAGAAACAGAACAAACACAACAAGCTTCCCCGAATATCAGTTTTTTCAGAAAAGGATCTTCATGACGCTCGCTCCTGCCCCATTCATATCCAAGGCTGATGACTTTGCTCCCGACTGGTTCCGCTCGGCAATCGCGCAGACACCGCGCTCCTGCTATATAGAAGCGAACGGCAATCGCCTGCATTACCTGACATGGAATCCGGAAGAAATTCATAAACCGGTGCTGTTGTTCGTGCACGGCTTTCGTGCTCATGCACGTTGGTGGGGATTTATTGCGCCCTTCTTCACACAGACGCATCGCGTCATGGCGATGGACATGTCGGGCATGGGTGACAGTGGCTGGCGTGATAGTTATACGCCCTTCACCATGTCGGACGACATCATTGCTTTGGCAGAAGTTTTATCGAAATCAACAACACCTGAAATATCACCGATAACGGTGGTTGCACACAGTTACGGCGGTCTGTGCAGTTTCCGCGCCACCTCGCAGCGACCAGAGCTGTTCGCCCGATTGGTGATCATGGATACCTTTGTGATTTTTGAGAATGTGAATCTGCCGACTGACCCTGCGCCAATTACTGGCCGTTTGTATGCGGATGCAGCTTCTGCAAGAAAGCGCTATCGCCTGCTGCCAGAACAGTCACCGCCACAGGAATACGTCCTCGACTACATTGCCCATCATTCCATCCGAGCCGTCGAAGGTGGCTATCGCTGGAAATTCGATACCCGCTTGCAGGCACAAGATTCGCACCTGTGCGATGGCGGCGAAATGCTGGCTCGCGTCACAACACCGGTCGATTATTTATGTGGAGAACGCAGCGCGCTGGTCACGCCAGAGCATGCTGCTCGCATCATCGATGCCCTGCAAGATGTACGCGGCCCTATCGTTGTTCCCGGCGGACAGCATCATCTCATGCTGGACCAACCGATTACCGTGATTGGCATCCTGCGTGCACTGCTAGCAGCGCACAAACAAGAAGCTCAGCCGATCTGATTTCGACTTACTTCTCAGTCTGATCCGGCATCATATAGTTCAGCGCCAGACGACCGCCATCGGCGTACACCGTCTGACCCGTGATGAAACCGGCATCTGCACTCGCCAGAAAAAACACAGTACCAGCCATTTCTTCCACCGTGCCAAAACGACCCAACGGCGTACGTGACAAGACCTGCTTCATGACGGCAGGATGCTGACGCAAACCCGCCGTCATCTGCGTATCAACCGGGCCGGGTCCGACCGCGTTGACGCGTATACCATACGAAGCTAATGCAACCGCCATCACTTTGGTCAGCATATCTAGACCGGCCTTGCTCACGCAATAAGCCGCCTGCATATCGACGGCCAACTGGCCACCAACCGAAGACACATGAATGATGGAGCCATGTCGTCCGCTCTCCTGCATATGTTTTCCGACCAGCTTGCCGAGTACAAATGGACCACGCAGATTGACACCCAGTACGCGATCGAAATCGTCGTCGGCCATTTCCCAATATGGTGTTGGCGCACCACCGATACCTGCAGCACAAATGCAAACATCGATGCCATCACATTGCGCTATCGTCGTTGCGACAAGATTGCGCATATCGTCAGCATTGCCCGCATCTGCCTGTATGTAGGCAGCAACGAAATCAAGATCGTTTTCGCTGCGTGCCTGTGCTTCATTCAATACATCGGCCAACACCACTTTCGCACCGGCAGCGGCAAAACGTCGTCCGCACGCGAGCCCTATGCCACGTGCGCCGCCGGTAACCAGCACGGTTTTCCCACGAAACTGGATGGCCGCACTCATGCGATCAATTGCCGCGCTTTTGCCATCAGCCACAGCGCGTAGTTGTGCAAGAAATTTCCCATTTCCATCGAGGCCTTACCAGCACAAGCGCGCGCATAAGTACCTTCCAACAGACAGGTCAGCTTGAAACAAGCCAGCACGAAGAACCAGGGCATGTCGCTCATATCACGGCCGCTGATCTCGCCGTACTGCTTGATTAAATCGGCACGTGAGACGAAACCATCCCACGGCTCTACCGCTGGTTTGCGCCCCATATCTGGATCGCCCGGCTCGGTCCAGCTAGTCAATATCCAGCCCAGATCAAGCAAGGGATCGCCTAACGTCGATAGCTCCCAATCGATCAATCCAGCCATGCGTGGCTCATCCTTGCGAAACATGACATTGGCGAATTGCAGATCGCCATGAATGATGCCGATATGCGCTTTTTCCGGACGATTACGTTCAAGCCAATCGCCTACTTCATCAATGTACGGTAAGGAAGAACCAGGATAGTTCGGCATCTCGCGATAACCGTCCAATTGCGTGCGCCAGCGCGATACCTGGCGTTCCAGCCAATTATCAGGCTTGCCGAAATCGGACAATCCAACCGCTTGATAATCAACCGCCGCCAATGCCGCTGCTGCTTTAACCATTTCTGGTCCCATCGCTCGACGCCATTGCGGATCGGTGGCGTAGTTACCGGGTAAAGCGCCTATCGGCATGAAACCATCCAAGGCCGCCATCACATAAAACGCTGAGCCGATAACAGACTCATCAGCGCAAGCGGCATGAAACTCCGGATGCGGTACAGCGCTGCCTTTCAGCGCCGCCAGAACACGTGCTTCACGCAACATGGTTTCGTTACTGTTGGGCCGCAAATGCTTGGGCGGACGGCGCAGTACGAAGCTAGCGTCTTTTCTACTGAGCAGGAAAATATTATTCTGCGAGCCGCCTGATAGTTTATTCACGGCAGTGATCGGTCCGGTTCCCGGTAACGACTGCGTCGCCACCCAGTCTTGCAAGGATGGCCAATTGAGCAAGCCGTCAAAATCCGAAAGAGAATCTGTCATGTGCATGCACCTTCAATCAATTCAAATGAAGAGAGAAGAAGCGGCGCTGCTCGCCTCTTCCAGTTAGCCCGGCCAATAGCCAGCGCTTCATGATTTCCTGACGTATGTTTTCAATACTGCCCTTCGTACTTCTGACGAGCAGCCTGTGTGCGTGGAATCAGATGTGCGCTAGGGAACAGTCCCGCTGCAGGCTTGTAATTTTTCAGCATCGTCTTGGCAACTGTCGCCTTGTGCACTTCGGTTGGGCCATCCATGATGCCCATCATCACAGCGTACAACCACATATGACCGAGCGGCATTTCGTCAGATACACCAAGCGCGCCGTGCATGTGAATCGCGCGTTGCACGATGTCGTGGAAAACTTTCGCAGCCATCACCTTGATGCCGGCAATCGAAATTTGATTGGATTTGTAATCGTGGCCTTGGTCAATCAACCAGGCAGTCTGCAAGACTTGTAAGCGGAATTGTTTAAGTTCTATCCATGAATCGGCGAGATAACCCTGAACAGTTTGCTTGTCGCCCAACATGCTGCCTTTGGTGCTACGGCTGACTGCGCGTTCACACATCATTTCGATGGCGATCTGGCACTGACCGACAGTACGCATCGCATGATGCACACGGCCACCGCCCAGACGCGCCTGCGCTACAGCAAAGCCTTCGCCTTCGCCGCCCAGCAAGGCATCGGCTAGCAGACGCACATTCTCAAAACGAATATAGCCGTGCGAACCTATACCTCCAGGCTCACCGTGTATGCCGGTATTGCGCAAAATATTGATACCAGGCGTATTCGTCGGCATCAGGAACATCGATGCTCCTTTGTAGATTGGTGCTTTCTTGTCGGTAACGCACATCACAATAAGAAATTCGGCATAGCGAGCATTCGATGCAAACCATTTCTCGCCGCTGATGACCCATTCATCGCCATCACGCACTGCCTTACATTCGAACACACCAGGATCGGCGCCGCCCTGTGGCTCTGTCATCGCATAACAGGAGACGATATCGCCATCCAGCAAAGGCTGCAAATAGCGCTTTTTTTGTTCATCAGTGCCAAACATGGCGATGATTTCCGCATTGCCGGTATCAGGAGCGGCAGTACCAAAAATTGTCGGAGCCCACAGCGAACGACCGAGAATTTCATTCATCAAGGCCAGCTTGACCTGACCATAACCTTGACCACCCAGTTCCGGTCCAAGGTGACAAGCCCACAATCCCTGACGTTTGACTTCTTCCATCAGCGGCTTGGCAATGGCACGTGCTTTCTTGTTGCCAACGTCATAGCAATCACCTGCACTTGGGAACAAACGGTCCAGCGGTTCGCACTCGGCCTCAACGAACACTTTGATCCAGTCGAGCTTCTTTTGAAATTCAGCATCAGTCGAAAAATCCCACATTTGAATCATCTCCTTGATTTTGATGAGGCGGCTACGCCGCACGTTAATGTCATTGCTGTAATAGCCGGCACGACAACCACCGAACAATTGACACAAATATGTCATATTGACAGAATGCTGTCAATAATTAAAAATGACGATGTATTATTTATGTGCAATATTACCCGCATCGGGTCAACTGCTGACGGCCGCTTGCAGGCCAATCATGAAAGGTAAATATGGACAAGAAAGGCAAGGCGCTAGTCACCGGTGCGAATCGCGGTCTAGGCAAGGCAATTGCATTGGAATTAGTCTCTCGTGGCTTCGACGTGATTGCTGGCGTACGCAATCCTGATACAGCAATCGATCTATTGGAACAAGCGCGCAGCCTGCCCGGCACACTTGTCCTTGAACGCATGGATATGGCTGCGCTGGGCGACTATCAACCTCCAGCCGACTTGCGCATACTGGTCAACAACGCTGGTTACCGCGGCCCTTACCTGCCGATAGAGGAAGCAGGCATGGATGAGTGGCGCAGGACTTTTGACACCAATTTTTTTGGCTTGATCGATCTGACACGTAGAGCCATACCAGCACTGCGTAATCATGGTCACGGACTGATCTGCAATATCGGATCGCTGGGTGCGTATGTGCCGTTGCCCTTTTATTCGATTTATCGCACCAGCAAGGTTGCGGTGGCTGCGCTATCGGAAGGCTTGCGTATCGAGCTGGCGCCATTCGGTGTGCGTGTGATCGAGATTCCGATCGGCGGAGTCGATACCGACATGCTGCGCACCGGCATCGCACATCGACCACCGGAAGCAATCGAATATGAACTTTATCGACCGATGGCGCAATCGCAAGCTGCTATGTCCGAAACGGCACGCACCAATGCGCTAGCACCAGAGATCGCAGCGCGCAATGTGGTCGATGAAATGTTCCGTCCGGGTCCGTTACGACGTGCTTGCGATCCTAATGCAGTCAACGGGCTTCCACATATCGATGCCACTACTGAAGAGGAACGCTTGCAGGGAATGTTGCAAAAGTTTGGGGTGGAAAGCGCTTAATAACAATCCTTCAAGCAAACTTGATCGCTTGTCGTTCAGGTCTGCTTGATTTTGCGCCGAGTTACAGTACTTTTCTCTGGCGGCGCATCAAGCTCCTCGTGCGTTGCTTCAGGATGCTCAAGATAGCGTCGCACTTTACGCAGTACGTTTACTGCATGCTCAAGATCCGCGGCACTGACCGCGGTGCCAACACGATCCGTCCACTTGCCTTGAGAATCTGCATTTTGCGCATGCATCTTCAGGCCTGCCTTGGTTGGCGCCAATTGCTTTGCTCTTTTATGATGCGGATTATCTTCGAAGATGACCAGGCCAGTTGCGGCCAGTTCGTTAGCGGTACGTTGTACGGATTGTCGCGTCAGGCCGAGACTACGAGCAATCTTCGCGACTGTCGGCGGCTCACTTGCCCGCACGACAGCAGTCAAAATCAAACCTTGTGAATGGCTTTGCAGGCCACGCTTCTCATTGGCTTCGCGCGAGGCCGACAAGATACGTCCACGCAGACGCAACGTCTCGTCCACCAAGAGTTCGACCAGACGACCAGTCGATGTCGTTAATTTTTTTTCCATAGTTGCGCAGGTTGCCAGCATGACAGCATGTTGTCAACCTGCGACAATCAGATCACAGAACTTCGAACAAACCGGCCGCGCCCATACCGCCGCCAACGCACATACTGACAACGACATGCTTGACGCCACGACGTTTACCTTCGATCAAGGCATGCCCGACTAAACGCGAACCAGTCATGCCGAAAGGATGGCCTAACGGAATCGAACCGCCGTTGACGTTGAATAATTCCGGATCGATACCAAGGTAATCGCGGCAAAACAAGGCTTGACAAGCAAAGGCCTCATTCAACTCCCACAGGCCAATATCACCAACCTTAAGCCCGTGCTTGGATAGAAGTTTTGGAATGGCATAGATAGGCCCTATCCCCATTTCCTCCGGTGCCAAACCCGACACCATCAAACCGCGATAAGCGCCGAGCGGCGTCAGACCGCGCTGCTCGGCCAGCTTCGCTTCCATCATCAAACAAGCCGAAGCACCATCCGACAACTGGCTGGCATTCCCGGCCGTCACACTACCACCTTCAAGAACCGGACGAAGCGCAGCCAACCCTTCCAAGGTGGTACTCGCGCGCGGACATTCGTCTACGGATAAGGTGGTATCGCGATAACTGACTTCTTTTGTGTCCTTATCAAAGATTTTCATCTGCGTCGTGATCGGTGCGATCTCATCTGCAAAGCGGCCAGCCGCCATCGCAGCTGCAATCCGTTGCTGTGAGATCAACGAAAACTGATCCTGAACCTCGCGACTGATCTTGTACTTATTGGCGACAAACTCGGCGGTATCTATCATCTGCATATACGCATGCGGCACCTGCTCTACCAGGCGCGGATCTTTTTCACGCAAGGACCATTCACCATAACTCGGTGCCAATGCACTGACATTTTCCGAACCGCCACCTATCACTATCTCCATGCCATCAACAATGATCTGCTTGGCGGCGGTTGCGATTGCCATCAAGCCAGAAGCGCACTGGCGGTCGACTGTCGAACCTGCCACTGTTACACCCAATCCAGCGGTCAAGGCAGCAGCTCTGGCCAGATTGCGGCCGGAAGTTCCTGCTGTCATGCAGCAACCGATCACTACATCTTCCACCTCCCCACCATCAATACCTGCACGCTGCACGGCATGACTGATGGCGTGCGCAGTCATGGTGGGCGACTTGATATTGTTAAGAGCGCCGCGATGTGCTTTGGCAATCGGTGTTCGCGCGGTGGATACAATCAGTGCTTCACGCATAAATGACTTTCTTTCGGTTGAAAAAAGTTTAGGGCAACGCCATCGCGCCACCACAAAAAGCTGTGCAATACTTCTTGATGCCTCGCATCCAGCCTGTTTTCAGGTCTGTTGAAGCGATGCTGATGTATCAAGAAAACATCATAATTCAAAAACTGGCATAGTGTCAGTTTTTAGACTAAACTATGAAGCGGTTTCACTATCGCGTCAAGAGCAACATCGGCGACGGTCTTCAATACCGCCACCCGAAGTTGCATTGAAATGCGGTAAGGACAAGAACGAGACAGCAGTAAAACGATAGAAGTACACGACGTGCTCGCAGAGGCCGATCGCCGGGCTTACCCGAGCAATTCGATAACAACTAAGGAGATATGGAATGAGCACCGAAACATTGAATGCCTGGACATCCGGTTCGCAAAACACGATCAATCAGGTATTGAGGCAATCGGCGGAGCGCCACCAGGACCGCATTTTTCTGGAGTTCCTCGGTGAGGAATATTCGTTTGCTGATGTCAACCGCCTCGCCTGCCGGCTGGCGAACGGTCTCAACGGTCTAGGCATCCAGAAAGGTGACACCGTCGTCACTCTCATGGACAACTCGGTGGACACCGTCTTGATCTGGCTGGCTATCAATAAGCTCGGTGCGATCAGCGTGCCTATCAATACAGCATTGAAGGGAGAGTTCCTGCGGCATCAGGTTGGAGATGCAGGCGCTAAAGTGATCATTGCCGAGCATGACTATGCAGAACGCGTCGCTGCGATTGCCGACCGTCTGCCGGAACTCCAAACACTGGTTTATCGCGGCCAAAAACCTGAGCTGAAAAACTTCAAGCTGCCGGTACTACCATGGTCAGCAATTCTCAGCGACAACACTGCGGATCAGACTGTCGAAGTCAAACCGGGTGACCTGGCCATGCTGGTCTATACCGGCGGCACTACCGGCCCTTCCAAGGGATGCATGATCAGCCACAACTATTGCTGCAACTTCGCCGGGCAAATGATCACGCTGACAGCACGTACCAAGGATGCAATTACCTGGACGCCATTGCCTTTATTCCACAAGAATGCCGTTGTCTCGACCGTCCTCGTCAATATGATGATAGGCGCGCGCGTATCTATCTATACCCGCTTTTCCGTCTCCAACTTCTGGCCTGAAATCGAACGCACCAAGGCAACCGATGTTGCGATGCTGGCAGCGATGTTCCCGATGCTGGCCAAGGCTCCAGACAATGACGCGATGAAGCGCTGCAAAGGCCAATTGTTTGCAGCATGGGGCGCACCGTTCCCACCTGATATCCAGGCGATCTGGAAAGAACGTTTCGGCGTCAAACATACGGTCGCTGGTGGCTTTGGTCTGACGGAATGCTCTATCGTGTCGACACTGCCATTTGGCACACCAGCTAAACCAGGCAGTTCCGGATTGCGTAACGCAGAATTCGATGTGCGCATCGTCGATGAAAACGATATCGAGCTGCCTCCCAACACAGCAGGCGAAATCATCGTACGCCCGCGCATGCCGCACATCATGTTCGAAGGTTACTGGCGCCGTCCGGAAGAGACGTTGCGAGTAATGAAGAACATGTGGTTCCATACTGGCGATATCGGCATGTTCGACGAAGACGACTATTTCTATTTTGTCGATCGCAAGAAGGATTATCTGCGTCGTCGCGGTGAAAACATTTCCAGCTTCGAAGTGGAAAATGCTTTCCGCGCACATGAAGCCATCGAAGACATTGCTGCACACGCGGTCCATGATCAGCTCGGCGAGGATGAATTAAAGGTGACTATCGTGCTCAAGGCCGGCACTCAACTCGATGAAGAAACCCTATGCCGTTGGTCGGTCGATCACCTGCCCTACTATGCGGTGCCTCGTTACTTCGAGTTCCGCACGGACTTCCCACGCAGTCCAGTTGGTCGCATTCTCAAGTATGAGCTGCGCGATCAAGGCATCACGCCAACAACCTGGGATCGTGAAAAAGCTGGTGTTGTCCTGCAGAAGCGTTGATCACCGACAAGGCCACCATGCACGAAGCAATCCAGCAGCAAATCTTCATCGGTGCTGGCAACAATCGACTTGTTGCCGACGTCGGTGGTGATGCATCTGCACCAGCTGTGATTCTGCTTCATGGTGGCGGTCAGACTCGCCACTCCTGGGGACAGGCACAACGTGAACTAATCAACGCCGGCTACCGTGTGATCTTGTTCGATGCGCGCGGTCACGGCGAATCGGACTGGATGAGCGATGCTGATTACTCACTAGAAGGACAGGTAGGCGACGTCATCGCTGTCGCCCGAGCAGTCGGTGGCAAACCTGCCTTGGTCGGTGCATCGATGGGTGGCGTCAATTCACTGATCGCCTGTGGCAACCATCCGGATTTGGCAAGCTGCCTCATCCTGGTGGATGTCACGCCCAAGCTGGAACCGAAAGGTGTGGAACATATCCATAAATTCATGGCCGGCAATCCGGATGGATTCGCTAGTATCGAAGAAGCTGGAGATGCTGTCGCTGCCTATAACCCGGCACGACCACGACCGCGCAATCTGGATGGTCTACGCAAGAACCTGCGGCTACACGACAACGGTCGCTGGTATTGGCATTGGGATCCGAAGATCATCGGAGGCGATCGCAACGCCAAGTTATCCAACATTTCGACGCAAATGCTGGCAGCATCGGATCGCATCAAGATTCCAGTGGCACTGGTGCGTGGCAAGGAAAGCGATGTAGTCAGTCCGGAAGGCGCGGCCGAATTACGGACACATATACCGCAGCTAGAACTGGCCAATATTCAAGGTGCAGGCCACATGATCGCCGGCGACCGCAATGATGCTTTCAATGCGGCAGTACGCGATTTTCTTGCGCGACACATGCCGACAAAAAAATAGTCAGCCGATTCGGCTGACTATTTTTTACATCAATATCAATACGCTGCGAATATCAAACCCACTCGCGACGCATTCTTATTACCAGGCCGAACGATGCAAGCCGCCGTCTACCGCCATCAGATTGCCGGTAATATAAGACGCCTGTGCCGAGCAAAGGAACACCGCCAGCGACGCCATCTCTTCCGGCTTGCCTGGACGTCCAACCGGAATAAGCCCCTTCAACATATCCATTGCACCATCTGGCGACAGGCCTTTTTCTTCAGCCACATGCTCCAGATATTTATACATGCGCTCACTACCGATCCAGCCGGTACCCAGCGTATTGACAGTAATACCGTATTGCCCAAATTCGTTCGCCAGTGACTTATTGAGTGACACCACAGATGCGCGCGCGGTATTGGCAAGGATGTGCTTGAGTTCAGACGGCGGTTCCTTGGCGGCACCACTACCTATCGTTACCAGTCGTCCCCAGCCTTTCTTTTTCATGTCAGGCAAGGTTTCGCGCGCCAGAAAGACGACGCTCAAGGTGAGATCACGAAACGCATCGACAAAGTCTTCGCCATCATGATCAAAGAAGTCGCCAGGTCCTGGTCCGTGAACATTGGTGATCACAATGTCAGGTGAACCGAAGCTTTCCTTTACAACGGACAAGGCACGTTTGACATCTTTTTCTTTAGTCAGATCGACTGAAATACCAATCGCTTCGCCGCCCGCTTTCTTGATGCTGGCAACAGCTTCGTCGATGGCCTCCTGACCACGTGCTGCAACCACCACCTTGCATCCTTCGCGGCCCAGCATTTCCGCACATTGTCGACCTATGCCTTTACTACCACCAGATACGAAAGCTACCTTTCCTCTGATTCCCAGATCCATGCTGTCTCCTTTTAGTCATTATGATGTCTTACTTTTTTCCCTGCCTTTCCTTACTTTTCATTGCTTCAAACCGTCTTGCGTATCTCTGCTGGCATGTGCAGCACCGCCTTTGCAAGGATGTCACGCTGTACTTCGTTGGCACCCGCATAAATCGTCGCCGGTCGTGCCATCATCAATTGCCAATGCAAATCAGTATGCAGATCGGCAATCCGTACATCACCGATGACACCACCATATTCCGCCGCTATTTCGACGTTGAATTCGGTAATACGCTGCAAGAGCTCGGAGATATATACCTTCAGCACTGATACCTCAGCACCAGGCTGGCCTTCGGTATCCGCGATGCGGTTACATATCTCTGCGTACAGCAAACGATAATCATGCAGATCAGCCTGCAAAACCGACAGTCGATCAGTCACACCCAGATCGTTAGAGAGTCCACGTTGCTCTACCAGCGACTCCGCCAAAGTCAGTGCTTTTGACGCCAATGCAGGACTGCCTAGCCACACTCGCTCGTGGCCGAGCAAGGCCTTGGCAACATTCCAACCTTGATCCAGCTCCCCGACCAGATTCTCGGCCGGTACGCGCACTGCATCAAAGAAGACTTCGCAGAATTCATCCTCACCAGCGATGTTCGCAATCGGTCGGATGGTGACGCCAGGTGCTTTCAAGTCGATCAACAGGAAGCTGATGCCTTGCTGTTTTTTTTCGTAGCGGCCGGTGCGAACCAGCGTGAAGATATGTGTACCTTCGGTGGCATGCGTGGTCCATATTTTTTGTCCTGTCACGACAAAGCTGTCGCCATCGCGCAATGCTTGCGTACGCAAGCTCGCAAGATCAGAACCGGCACCTGGCTCTGAATAACCCTGGCACCAGACATCTTCGCAAGCCAAAATGCGTGGCAGATAATAGCTACGCTGTTCATCGGTACCGCAATGAATCAACGTCGGTCCAAGTTGGGTCTCGCCATTATCGATAATGCGCGCCACACCGAGTCTTTCGATTTCTTCGTAATAGATCAGTTGCTTGCGAAAACTCAGACCCATGCCACCATATTCGTGCGGCCATGCCGGCGCACGCCAGCCATGCTGATTGAGCAAACGCAACCAGTAACGCAAATCTTCACCGCGCAAACGCAGAAACGGTCGGCGATGATTTTGTCGCCACTCGTGCGGATAATGCGTCTCTAGCCAGTTTCTGAATGTGCTACGAAAAACATCATCGGGCAGATCAGCCAGCGTCTGACGCTGCAATGGTGTCGCAGCAAGATTGGTAACCAGATCATCAGCAATAAGTTCAGACATGGGCTACTCCTGCAACAAGGGCCGCACTGGCCTGGACAAAATGTCGACGATGCGCATGTGCATCACCAAGAATGGAAGCTGACTGCATGGCCGCACGCAGATAAAACCCGACATCGACCTCTTCCGCGAAACCCATCGCACCGTGCATCTGTACCGCTTGTTTTGCAACCTTCATTGCAGTATCGCCACAGCGTGCTTTAGCGGCACTGATTGCGGCGTCGCTTGCATGAGAAATGTCGATAGATTCATCTTGAGGCCAGCAGTGCACTGCATTGCGCCAACTCGCAGCCGCCAGCAAGGTATCTATATGCAAATCGACGCAACGATGCTGTATCGTCTGAAAACTCCCGATAGGACGATTGAACTGCACACGCTCGCCGACATACTTGATGGTTTTTTCCAGGCAGCCGGACGCTAGTCCTGCCAGTTGCGCAGACAGCACAATACGGCCTGCCGCCAGAGCACGTCTGAGCGCGGCCTCCGCCGACCGTCCTTGCAACAAGGGGCGCGTATGCAAAATCGGAGCAGCGTCGAAAGTCACAGTGGCATAACTGCCAAGGCCGGACGCGAACAGCTCGTAGCTGACACCAGGTGCATCTGCAGCAACGGCGACGACAGCGGATTCACCGTCATTGCTTACCTGTACCAGCAATACAGAATCTTCTTCCAATGCTGGAACGAAAATTTTTCGGCCAGAAACTTTACCGTCCTTCAATACTGTTTCCGCCTGTTCCACAAACATCTGTCCTGGACGCTCCTGCCATGCCAAGGTAAGAAGTCGTTCCCCGGCGATGATCCACTGAGAAAATTCAATCGCCGCAGCGGCATCAGAAACGCCGTCGTTCAGCGCAACACGTATCAGTTCCGATGGCATACAGACAGCAGTTGCAAAAGGAACTGGGAATAAAGTCCTTCCGAAAACTTCCGACAGCACGACCGCACCATCCAGCCCCAACTCAGAACCACCTACTGATTCCGGCAGGCAGATGCCCAACCAGCCCATTTCCGCCATCTCTCGCCACAAACGGCGATCGACCAGCCGTGGTTTCAGCGAATCCTTCTGCAAATCCGCAGGGTCGTAGCGACCTGCAATATAGGTACTGGCTGCATCCCGCAAGATGCTGGAAATATCGTCTGCCACATCCATTTCAATGCTCTCCTCTATATGCGTAAAAGTCACTCCAGCAAACTTTTCACGTCATTTTTTTATACGTGCTGCACCGAATTCGCGCATGACACAGATCAATAACTAACACTATATCATTTTTTAAATTTATATGGCATTATCAGATCGACCCGGAAGACAAAAAAACAAGCGCCGGCAAAACCATGTTTATTCATTGCATCCAGGAGACCTTGCAAATGAAACTGAACGATCCTGTTGTCGGCGACGAAACGAAAATACAAGTCACAGAAGATGCCGTACCTGCCAAAAGCTGGTACGCCCTCAGCATCCTCACCATGATTTACTCCTGCCACTTTCTTGACCGCACGATGATCTCTATCATTGTCGAACCGGTACGAGCAGAATTCCATTTACACGACAGCCAGATCGGCCTACTAACTGGCCTCGCCTACGGTGCGACTTTCGCCATCGCCGGCATCCCGATCGGGCTACTGATTGATCGCGTCAATCGCATCAAATTGCTTGCCATTCTGGTGACCATCTGGAGCGGCATGACCATCTTGTCCGGTATAGCAAACAGTTACATCCATCTGTTGCTTGCGCGCATGGGTGTCGGCGCTTCAGAAGCTGGCGGTTCCCCAGCCAGTCTCTCGCTTATTTCTGATCTATTCCCGCCTAGCAAACGTTCTACTGCGGTTGGCTATTTCTTTCTCAGCAATGCCATTGGCGCTACCCTGAGCATCATCATCGGCGGCTTTGTTACCGCACAATACGGCTGGCGCACCGCGATGCTGCTGGCTGGTATACCTGGCATTATTCTGGCCGCAGTGTTGATACTGACTGTACGTAACCCAAAACGCGGGTGCTACCGACACCAGTGGCATTCCACAGGAAGCGGCTGCCTCCCCCCGCGAAGTGATTTACTTCATAGCAAATAACAAAGCTATGCTGCACTTGCTGGCCGGCGTAGCTCTCATTACTGCGGCGATTGCCACCATCGGTGCATGGTTACCTTCTTTTGGCATGCGTTTCCACGGCCTGTCGATCAAGGAAGCCGGCATCATGGCCGCGCTGGCCGGTGGCTTCTTCGCTGCAGCCGGATCAGTACTCGGCGGGCATGCTTAGCGACAAGCTCGGCAAAGGTGGTGCAAGACGACGCATCGACCTCTGTTTTTTCATTTGCTTCGGCATTTTGCTATTGGGTTGTGGCGGCGCGCTGCTCAAGCACACATCTTTGGCGATGGGTATGTTCTGTTTCGCAATGTTTGTGGCGTTTGCGATTTTTCCCAGCCGCTTTCGGCAGCATGCTGAGCTTAGCCAAACCAAATATGCGCGGCACCACGTCGGCCACCATGCAAGTCTGCACAAATCTGATCGGCTACGGCATGGGACCATTCCTGGTCGGCATACTGAGTGACTTTTACGGCGGCGATCAATCACTGCGTTATGCCATCGCCACCGTGATCTGTATTAGTTGCCCTTGGGCCGCTGTACATTTCATCCTTTCGGCACGCGCCTATGGCAAACTCCAACGCGAACTCTGAGCCATGGATAAAGGCTCTCGTTTAATAGGCTGCAAATAATATTTTTAAGGAGAACAGAGTGAAGAAGTGGCAATGTTTTTTTTTGCGGATTTTTTTTACGACGAAGCGGCCGGGTTTGCCTGACGAAGGCATCGCACCCGGTACTCGCTGGGAAGATGTGCCCGAAACTGGGCTTGTCCTGAATGCGGCGCGACCAAGAACGATTTTGCCATGATAGAAGTCGCGTGACAGTCGACAACACAACAGTATTGGTGGTCGGTGCCGGACATGCCGGAGCTGAAGCGGCAACCGCAATACGTCAGGCTGGCCATGTCGGTCGCATCGTACTGGTAGGAGAAGAAAACTCTCTCCCCTATCATCGTCCGCCGCTATCAAAAGCTTATTTGGCCGGAACCGCCACTGCCGAGACTTTGTTGCTCAAAGCTCCTGCTGTTTACGAAAAAGCCGACATCGAAATCCTATCCGGCATACGTGTCGAAAGCATAGACCGAGCGACCAAAACGGCAACATTGTCTGACGGCACTCAAATCGTCTATTCGAAGCTGGTATCGCCACCGGCAGTCGCCCGCGTCCGTAAGTGCTGCCGGACTCAATGCCGACGTCAAACCGTCTAATCTTTTTTATTTGCGTACGCTGAACGATGTACAAGGCATGCGCGAACATTTCGTCGCAGGAGCACGACTGTTGATCATCGGTGCCGGCTATATCGGCCTCGAAGTCGCTGCCGTCGCGATCAAATCCGGCTTGCAAGTCAGCATGTTAGAAACGCAGTCACGCGTGCTGGCGCGTGTGGCAGCGCCTGCCATCTCGAGCTTCTTCGAAAAGTTGCATCGCGATGCGGGTGTCGAGATACGTGTTGATGCTCAAATTGAAAATATCCAACTAGACAAGAACGGCAACATCCAGTCGGTCAACCTCGCTGACGACAGCGAAATTGCCGTCGATCTGATCATTGCGGGCGTCGGTGTCATTCCCAATTGTGAACTGGCCAGCAATGCATGTCTTGAAGTCGATAACGGCATCGTGGTCGATGAATTCATGTGCACGTCCGATCCGGACATTCTTGCCATAGGCGATTGCTCCAATCATCCGAATCCCATCTATGCGCGTCGCATACGCCTGGAATCAGTGCCGAATGCACTGGAACAGGCACGCGTCGCTGCAGCTGTCATTTGCGGGAAACCGCAGCCATATGCATCGATCCCTTGGTTCTGGTCCGACCAGTACGAAACCAAGCTGCAAATGACCGGCCTGTCGCAGGGATACGATCGCACCGTGACGCGTGGTTCGCCAGAGGATAAATCCTTTGCCGTTTTTTATCTGCAAAACGATGTTGTGATTTCGGCTGACTGTCTTAATCGCCCTCAAGAATTCATGCTGGCGAAAAAACTGGTCGCGCTACGCCGCGCTGTTGATCCGGCACAATTGGCAGATGAAAATCTGCCGCTGAAGTCTTTACTGGAATCGCTCTCCGCCTGAGGCTGACAAAACTGCGTCAGCTTCACGGCAGTGAGCTCCCGTTTTTCTATCTGAAATATTAGCGGTTAATTCAAGCAGGATGATATTGGCCAATAACCTCTATCACCGTATCGCTGTTTGTCACTGTCGTATATAGCGGCAAAAGTTGCTTTGATAAAAAAGCATGCGACTCGGCCGATGCACCGGCAATGCAATCTTCCGGCACGACCACTTGATAACCTAGATCAGATGCACAAAGCGCCGAACCATTTATGGCGACGTTGGTAGAAACACCAGCAAGAACCACCGTCTGCACACCCATATTACGCAGAATTTGATCGAGATCTGTGCCGTGAAATGCAACCAGACTGTAGCTTCTGGCGTGCAGAATGTCACCAGGCTGTACCGGCAGTTCCGGCACCGATTCGACATCCACACTACCGATTTTCATGCGGCCATTCTTGACCGACATACCCATGATGACGCTGGTCACCGGCAAATCCGCATAGTCTGTCCTATGCACCACATGCAGATGCACAACAGGCAGTCCGGCTGCACGAAATTCATCTGCAAGTCGTGAAATTTTCTTGACGATGCCACGCGTATTGACTTGTTCAACCAATCCGGGGAACGATGACAATTCTGCTTCGATCACACCACGCTGGCACTCACTGATCAGCAAAGCTGCCTTCTGCCCTTTGTTCAACCCTCTTATCATGGATATCTTTGGCTTAAATTATTAGAACTGCTGCAATACGCATCCATACCAGCTGGCGCGACTTTTTTGCCCGGATCGTAGAATGGTGACAAAGTACCCAGCATGCGTGGCAAGGATGCTTTGGAGACGCGCTTGGCAACTTCCTTCTGACGCTCGATGGATTGCGCCACCTGTTCAGGTGTCATACCTTTGCGATCCTGACTGATCAGGAATTCTTCCAATATCGTCGTATGGGTACGGATGTTTGACGGCATAAAACAGACCATACAAGCGATACAGCCAGGCAAAGAAGCCACGACCACAGATAGCCTGATACACCTGGAATGCAACTTCCCGATGTTCAAATTCTTCTGCCAGATGCCATTTCCACAGATCGACAGCTTCCTTATCGGCCCCATCTAACAGATCACCCAAATCTTCAAAGAACACCAGAGCAGATGCAGAGCCCATGGCCTCGAAACCTTCGGCATAGGCCAGGTTAAAACGCAGTGATTTCTCTTTCAGGAAGCGATCGTAGTCAGCGCGATAAACATCTTCGATCGCTTTCATTCCTTCGTAGCCTTGGGCATACAGGGAATTATTGAATGCCAGATGCTGCTTGCAATGCTGGACTTCCTGCTTGATGAAGATATCCAGATCTTCATGCAGCTTTTTATGTTTGGGATCGAGGACCTTCTTGGCCTGTATCATGACCTTGACCAAATATGGTTCGATATGAGCGGGCACTGTGGATGCTGAGTTATAGCGCTGCGAGAACTCTATGCTGCTGGCCCAATGGGCACGCACCTTGGAGAAGTCCAGCTTGGGGAAGCGTACTTTCATTTCTGTCTCCTGCAACAGTCATCCGATATGACGCGATGCCGTGCAAAAAATAATTATTATTTTCTGAATTCATCTGACCGTCGCGCATAACAACGCAGGCGGAACCGGTATTCATACCACCATACACTTCTTTATGTGTGCTGATTGATGGTTGTACAGAGCACAATAAATGACAACTCATCATTTATTAAAGCACACGGACCTACCACTGTCAATTGACAATCACCATATCAAAATAGACATAGTGATCTGTGGCAAAGTCCGCTCCAATTACTCTCCATTTGCGGCAATTTCCATCAAATAGAAAGTAAATCAGATTACTTGCCCGTGAAAGCCGGTTTACGTTTTTCGCGGAATGCCGAAATCGCCTCTACGTGATCTGCGGTACGTGCAGCAACATTTTCGTATGCCATGCCAACATCCATCATGCTCGCAGCCATCTGGCGCAACGGCACATTGATGGTCGACTTGCTCCAGCGCAAAGATTGCGTCGGTAACGCCGCCAGTTTATCCACGTATTGATCGACATAAGCATCCAGCTCAGCAGCCGGCATAGCACCGTTGATCAGGCCGATCTTGGCCGCTTCCTTGGCATCAATCTTTTCACCAGTCAGTAAATAGTGTTTGGCACGTGCATAGCCAATCAGATGCGGCCAAATGATTTGACCGCCATCACCCGATGTCAGGCCAACGTTATTGTGTGATCACCGAAGCGAGCAGTGTCAGCTGCAAAGATCATGTCGCAGAACAAGGCGACGGTTGAGCCCAAACCAATAGCATCGCCATTGATCTTACCGATGATAGGTTTGTCACATTCCAGCATGCCCATGACAACGCGTTTGGCTTCACGCACGCAACGATAGAACTCTTTCGGATTGTCGTACAACCACTGCATGTACTCAAATCCCCGCCAGCGCTGAAGGCACGACCTGCACCTGTCACAACGATGATTTCGCTCTCTGGATCTTCCACCACGTCGTAGAAAATATGCGACAACTCGGTATGTGACTCGCCATGAAAACTGTTCAGCGTATCCGGCTGATTGAATGTCAAGTACAGCACTTTGCCGCGTCGTTCAAAGCTAATAGTTTTGTATTCAGATAATTTCATCGTGATTCCTAATCGAAAAGTATGTCAACGAAAATGCTGTTTGCATGTCCCAAAATGGTAGATCGCTGGGCGCACTCAGGTCTTCGGCACAACCATCAACTTCAAGGTGCCGCGACGCCGATTTATTATAACTGACATTTCATCAGTTTTTAATAAATTAAATGCATGAATTGTTGAGCAGTGCATTGGCTGCCGTCGGCACACAACAAAAGTCGCAGACAAAAAAACAGCCGCAAATGCGGCTGTTAATTCCCTGAACTAGATCGTTATTATTAGTTATTCACAGAGAGGCCCGATATCATTGCCGAGCGGACGGATTCTTCGGTCTTGGCATCCTCCGCCTTGACGCCTTTCGCAGCCTTGGCATTGTCGCGATCAGCGCTAGTGCGCAACAGGAAATAAGACAAGGCAGGAATCAGGAGCAGCGCACCGACCATATTCCAGATGAACATAAAGGTCAGCAAGATTCCCATATCAGCCTGGAACTTGATCGGTGACCAAGCCCAGGTGATGACGCCGGCAGCCATCGTCATGCCGACCAACGCAACAATCTTGCCGGTGAAATCCAGCGAATGCGCATAAGCCTCTGCCAGCGTTGCCCCGCGACGTTGCATCGCCAACTGGATGCTCAACAGATACAAGGCATAGTCGACGCCAACGCCAACGCCGACTGCAATCACCGGCAGTACAGCGACCTTGATACCAATATTGAGCCAGACCATCAGCGCTTCGCACAGAATGGATGTCAACAGCAGTGGAATGATCGCCACCAGGGTTGCGCGCCAACTACGGAAGGTAATCAAGCACAACAGAGTCACTGCACCGTACAACACAAAGTGCATGGTCCAAAAACTCTTCTTGACTACGATGTTGGTCACCGCTTCAATACCGGCATTACCCGCAGCAAGCAAAAATTCGCGATCAGGAGAACCGTGTGCGGCAGAAAAAGCTTCCACTTCCTGCACTACGCGAGTTAGCGTCCCAGCCTTGTGATCGCTCAGATACGCAATCAGTGGCGTGACGGCACAAGTACGGTCAGCCAGATCAGGTCTATCCCCTTGGAAAATATTGAATGCCTGAGCGCGATTGTTTGCATTGCGAGAAATCGCCTGCCATTTAGGACTGCCTTCAAACATGCCCGAAGTTCCGCGGCGGATACCGTCAGCCAAGGAGAATGTAGTTTGCACGCCAGGTACCTGACGCAGTGCAGCGCCCAAACGGTCCGCTTCGACCAGCGTCGGATAGGAATAGCATTCGCCCTGCTTGGTCTTCAGCATCACCACAAACTGATCAGTAGAAAGACCGTAGTTGGCAGTAATGAACGCAACGTCTTTGTTGTATCGTGAGTCAGGCCGTAGTTCCGGTGCGCCGGGATCCAGATCGCCGATCTGAATATCCTTACGCACCACCATCGCCATGCTAGCCAGGCCGATTGCTATCAGAATAACAATGATGGCATTGCGCCGTTCGCACAAGCTGATCAGACCAGCGCGTATGAAACGGAAAATGCCTGTCGTCGCGGCCTTGTCCTCATTCATCACGCTACGTTTTGCCGCCTTTTCACTCACGCCGGTATAAGACAACATCACCGGGATCAGCACCAACTTGGTAAAAATCAACACTGTTACGCCGACGCTGGTGGTCAGTGCCATTTCACGTATCGCCGGAATATCAATAATCATCAGCACGGCAAAACCGACGATATTAGTCAACAATGCAGCAAGTCCGGCCATAAACAAACGTCGGAAGGTATAGCGTGCGGCAACATATTTATGAGTGCCGCGCCCGACATCCTGCATGATGCCGTTCATCTTTTGCGCGCCGTGCGACAAACCGATGGCAAAGATCAGGAACGGTACCAGTATCGAATACGGATCAAGCACATAGCCCATCAATTGCAGCAAGCCTAGCAACCACACCACACCGAGCAATGCCATCACCACCAGCAAAACGGTACTGCGTATGCAGCGCGTATAGAGCAACACAAACACGGCAGCAATCAGGGCGGACAAGCCGAAATACATCATCACGTCATACAGACCATCAATCAGATCGCCGGCCAATTTGGCGAAGCCGACGATGTGAACCTTGAACTTGTCGGTCTGCATCGAGCGGACTTCACGCTCCAACTGACGCGAGAATTCTGCATAGTCCAGTTGCGCACCAGTCTCCGGATTTTTCTCGACCAGCGGCACAAAGATCACCGAGGATTTCAGATTGTCAGCAACGAAACTACCGACGATACCGGCACGTGCGATATTGATCTGCAATTGCTTGGTCGAGTCTTCACTACCGTCCCAGCGCTCCGGCATGACGGCACCACCGCGATAGCCCTCTTCCGTAATCTCTGTCCAGCGCAGACTTGAAGTCCAGAGCCCGCGCATGAACGCGCGATCAACGCCAGGCATCAGATATACCTTGTCGTTAATGCTACGCAAGGTTTCCAGATAATCTTTATCGAAGATATCGCCACTGGTATTTTCCAGGGAGATACGAATCGAGTTGCCCATGCCGCGCAACGATTCGCGGTTCTCCATGTAATTCTTGATATACGGATGCGAGCCCGGAATCATTTTGTCGAAGCTGGCATTGACCGGCAGCTTGGAAGCATGCCATCCGAGAAATGCCGTCATCAGCACACAAATGCCAACCATGATGGCACGATGATTGAAAATAAATCGCTCAAGCCACGATCCGCTATTACGGTCGAACTTGCTCAAGTCCGTAATCACTGGCAAGTCAATTGACCGGTCCGATACTGCCATTTGGTGCTCCGTATAAGTTGATACTGTATGGATGACAGGCCGTTATTTCAGCTTGACTTGTTGTACGCCGGACAGGCCGACCACCACTACGTTATCTGTTCCCGTCGGCACAACGCCCGACAGCAAAGTAGGACGTGGGACACGTATGGACTTGAAATTGCGACCAGCATCGTCGCTAATCAAAAGATTGCCGGCCTGACTGGTCAGCAGCATGCGCCCGCGTCCAGCAGAAGCTGCAGCAGTCAGCGTCGACATCACACCAGTGTCGATTTTGCTCCATGTTTTCCCGGCATCGACCGAACGATAGGCATTGCCTTTCAGACCAGCCGCGACCACAGTGTCGCCATCGATCGCCAGGGTGAAATAACTACCTTGGTAACCAGTCTGTACCGGAACGAAGCGTTTGCGCTCGCGATCAAAGCGAAACACAATCCCCTTTTCCGACGCGATATAAATATTTTTACCATCAGAGCGGATAGCATTGAAATGCAGCAGCTCACCATATTCGACATCCTCGATGCGCGACTGCCAGCTCTTGCCGCCATCCGCGGTCGATAGCAAGGTACCGAAGGAACCACAGATAAAACCGTGCTGCGCGTCCTCAAACCAGACATCCAGCAAGGCCTGCTCCGGTCCATTTTCATAATTCAGTTTCATGTCCTGCAGCAAATGCTTGCTACTTTCATCGCCGCCATCGACAAGTTTCTGGAAGCGTGCGATCAACTGCGTAGCGGCCATACGGCCGTCAAACTGCTTGTTCCAATTTTTCCCGCCGTCTTCGCTATGTAACACGACGCCGTCATGCCCTACTGCCCAGCCTTGCAACGCCGTAGGAAAATTCACTGCCAGTAAATCAGAAGATACCGGGGAGCCTCGCTGCACCCAAGTCGTACCCGCATCTTCGGAAGTAATAATGAGACCACGTACACCAACCGAAATAAGACGATTGCCGGCTGCGGCTATTCCCGACAGCGGTGTGCTCGTGATCAGATGGGTAGCAGGAGCAGCGACATCAAGAGGATCCTTGAAACTGTCTGCGATGGAATAAGTGTGTACTACTGAAAGAACAACCGCGGCTGCTAATACGAATTTACGCAATTCCATAACTCCTTGCCAGGTACAGCACGAACAAGCTGAACATCCAATACTGCTCAGTCTGACACTTGCGTTCTTACTTGCTCTCTTAATGCGATCAGAGAAGGCGGCCGAATCCGGCGCGCCTTCCTGATTCAGTAAATTACCGCACTCCGCTACCAGCCATCGCGTCCGGTGTGAAGTAATTCGCTGGGCGTGGTGGCACTTTGTACCAGCCGGTATCCTCAGGACGATTTCCCGAAGGTTTGGACTGATTACGTAAATGCCGCGGTTCAGATCGTAGAGCACATAATTGCCACCGCGCGGGCCTGGCCAGTCGTATTGCTGCCATACCGGCAAATGCATCAAGTGATGTACCTTGTCGGACTGATCCAGACTATAGTAGATGACTGGAATCCAGCTATCTTCGTCAACGTAGAAAACTTTCTTTTTCTGCACATGACGCTCACCAGCTTTCAAAGTTGCCTCGACCATCCAGGTTCTATGCAATTCCCAGCGGAAAAGATCCGGGTTCGCATGACCTTTTTTCATCGTGTCTTCAGTCGCAGCACTGATGAACTTGTAAGAGTTATATGGAACGTACATCTCTTTCTTGCCTATCAGTTTGAAATCGAACTTATCCATCTTGCCGTCAAAGCCGTTGATTTCATCGAAAATCAGAATGCCGCCCGATGTGGTCGATACCGTGTCGTACTTGAACTCAGGTGCCATACGTA